>NZ_AFWY03000063.1:0-44725 GCF_000231075.2 Amycolatopsis sp. ATCC 39116
GGCTGCGCCGCCGGCCGCCCGCGGGCGACACCCGGCCCCGGCTGGCGCCCGCGGGCGACACCCGGCCCGACTGGACGCCCCGCGGCCCACCGCCGGAGGCCGAGCCACCGGCGGTGGGCCGGCAGTGGAGCGTCACTCCCCCGCGTCGCCGAAAAGCGCGGTCAGCCGGGCTTCCAGGAAGGCCAGCAGCTCCCGATGCCCCCGCTCGTAGCCGAGGAGCTGCTCCACGAACAGCCCCTCGACCGCGGTGCCCCACAGGGTCGCCACCGCGCACACCTCGTCCTCGCTCAGCGGCACTCCCCGGCGGGCGGCCTCGCCGCGGACGGCGTCCGCGAAGGTCGACCTCAGCGCGTCCAGCCGGGGCGCCAGCCGCTCCCGCAAGGCGGGCTGGTTCAGCGCCAGCGTGCACAGCTCGAGCCAGATCTTGGGCCACCCCCGCGCCCGCGCGTCCCCGATCAGCAGGTCCCGGTGCCGCCGCCAGCGGGCCACCAGCGGCTCCTCCCCCGCGAACGCGGCCGCGACCCCCGCCGCGTACTGGTCGCCCACCCGGTTCAGCACCGCCACGAGCACGTCGGCCATCGAGCCGAAGTGGTAGTGCACCAGCGCCTGGTTCAGCCCGGCCTCGGCGGCCAGCCGGCGCGTCGTCACCGCCGCCGCCCCTTCGGTGATCAGCAGCCGCTCGGCGGCGTCGACGAGCTGCTTCTTGCGATCAGGACGCACACCCACGCCTTTCTCCGGAACGGGTGAGGATACCGCCGGGCACCTCCCCCGCACGGAGGAAAGCGCTTTCGGGGGCCGGCGCGTCGCCGCAACCGGCCACAACGGTGTTTGCGCACAGTAACCGGGGGGTCGCGGCTCGGGAGTGATCGCCGTACGACATGATTTCACCTCGACCAGAGCATCTATCGAGTGATCGGCGACTGTGACTCAGAGTGAGAAGAACTCCCGAGCCGCCGGGAGGGCACTTGTCGACAACCCCCGCTTGACAGGGATGGTTGCATACGACTCTGTCGTGACGTCGCCGTCTTCGTCCCGGTCCCCAGGATTTCGTGGAGCGTCGTGAAAAACACAGATGACAAGTCAGGCGAAGGCCACCACAAGTCGATCAGAAAGCGCCTGACGGGAACCGTCCTGATCCCGAGTATCGCGCTCCTGGTGATGTGGATCGCGGGTTCCGGGTACTTCCTGGTGGACGCGATCTACGTGCGCACGGTGGCCTCCTCCGTGCAGGACGTGTCGATCCCCGCCGTCACCGCGCTCGGCGCCGTCCAGCAGGAACGCCAGCTGTCGCTGGTCTACCTGGAACGCCCCCAGGTCGGCCTGCGTGACCTGCAGGCGCAGCAGCAGTCCATCGACAGGTCGCTGACCAGCCTCCGGTCCGCCCTCACCGAGGTGAAGAGCCTCGTGCCGGACGAGATCGGGCAGCGGATGAACCAGATGGAGGCGAGCCTCGACCAGCTCCCGGTGATCCGCGCGGAGATCAACCTGCGCACGATCTCCAAGGAGCAGGTCAACGACTTCTACAACCGCCTGCTGGACGTCTCGACCGACCTGTTCGACTCGCAGGCCCGCCTGGTGCCCGACGCCGAGTCGACCCAGGGCGGTATGACCTCGGTGGACATCTTCCGCGCCTCCGACCAGATGTCGCGGGCCGCGTCGCTGGCCTCCAGCGCGTTCGCCTCCGGCCAGTTCGCCCCGGCCGACCACCTGCAGTTCGCCCAGCTCGTCGGCAGCTACCGCAACCAGCTGGCGAAGATCGCGAGCTACATGGCCCCCGAGGCGGGGCAGCGCTACCGCGACCTGACCTCGGGCGAGCAGTGGCAGCGCCTCACCGCCGCGGAGAACTCGATCATCACGCACGGCCCGGGCGTCTTCCGCGAGAACGTCGGCGGGCTGACCGTGCGGGAGAACGACTGGCGCGACCTCACCACCGAGGTGTCGGGCCAGCTGATCGGCCTGACCGTCGAGCAGTCGGAGCTGGCCTCCGGCGCCGCGCTGGACAAGGGCAACGTCAACCTGTGGACCGTGATCATCGGCAGTGTCGTCGCCCTGCTCGCGGCGATCGCGTCGATCTGGGTCGCCGTCCGGGTGTCCCGCACGCTGGTCGACCGGACCCTGATGACGCGCCTGGAGCGCCTGCGCAACGACTCGCTGGAGCTGGCCCGCACCCGCCTGCCGAGCATCGTGAACCGGCTCAAGGAGGGCGAGTCGGTGGACGTCACCGCCGAGCTGCCCCGCCTTGACCACGGCAAGGACGAGATCGGCCAGGTGGCCGAGGCGTTCAACATCGCGCAGCTGACCGCCGTGCAGGCCGCGGCCAGTGAGGCCAAGGCCCGCAGCGGTGTCAACAACGTGTTCCTCGGCATCGCCCACCGCAACCAGGGCCTGGTGCACCGCCAGCTGCAGATCCTGGACCGGATGGAGAGCCGCGAGGAGAACCCGGAGCAGCTCAAGGGCCTGTTCCAGCTCGACCACCTGGCCACCCGCGCCCGCCGCACCACCGAGAACCTGATCATCCTCGGCGGCAAGCAGCCGGGCCGCCGCTGGCGCAAGCCGGTGTGGCTGATGGACGTGCTGCGCGCCGCGGTGTCGGAGACCGAGCACTACTCGCGGGTCGAGGTGGAGAACGTCCCGCAGGTCGCGATCATCGGGTCGGCGGTCGCCGACACCATCCACCTGGTCGCGGAGCTGGTCGACAACGCCACCACCTTCTCCCCGCCCGGGTCGCAGGTCCACATGACCTCCACCCTCGTCGCGCGCGGCGTCGTGGTGGACGTGGCCGACCAGGGTCTCGGCATGAAGGACGACGTCCGGGAATGGGCCAACCGGATGATGTCGGAACCGCCCGAGTTCGACGCGATGGCCCTGAAAGCCGACTCCAGCCTGGGCCTTTTCGTGGTCGCGCGGCTGGCGGCCCGGCTCGGCCTGAAGGTCATGTTCGACTCCTCGCGCTACGGTGGCACCCGCGCCACGATCCTGATCCCGTCGGCACTGCTCGCCAACGGGGACCAGGTCGCCGAGAACGCCGATCCGGAGTTCCCCGGCGCCCCGGCCACCACCGGGACCGACTCGCACGAGCAGGAGGAGACCGGCCGTCCGGCCGGGACGAACGGTATGGGACGACACGAGAACAACGGCGCCGCCGAGCCCGCTCGGCGGGTCCCGGCGGAGCTCCCCTCGGGACGGCACGCGGAACCGGAACCGGAGACGGCGAGCGAGACCAGCGGTGTGCGGACGATCTCGGTGTTCGAGCCGGAGCCCGCGCCGGCGCCGACGCCCTCGCCGCGCCCCAAGCGGCCCCGGGCGCCGCTGCCCCAGCGCGAGCCGCAGCAGAACCTCGTCGCCCAGCTCCGTGACGACCCGGAGTCGGACGCCACCGATTACCACGAGTTCTCCGGTCGGACCCGCAACACGCTCTCGGCGTTCCACAAGGGAACCCGCCGCGGGCGCGACGCAGACGCACCGGAAGACCCCCGGGCCACCATTGACTGAGAGGGAAGTCGAACCTCATCGATGAACGAGAACGAGAACTCCAAGGTCGACCTGAACTGGCTGCTCGACGACATGGTCGACCGCGTCGTCGGGGCGCAGCACGCCGTGGTCCTCTCTGCCGACGGGCTGCTCATGGGCAAGTCCGCGAACCTGTCGAAGGACGACTCCGACCAGCTGTCGGCGATCGCGTCCAGCCTGCAGAGCCTCGCCAAGGGCGCCAGCAAGCACTTCCAGCGCGGGCCGGTGCTGCAGACCCTCATCGAAATGGCCGAGGGCTACCTGTTCGTCTGCGCGGCCGGTCAGGGCGCGTGCCTGGCGATCCTCGCCGAGGAGACGGTCGACGTCGAGATGATCGCCTACGAGATGAGCCGCCTCGTCAAGCGCGTCGGTGACTACATGACGTCGGCTCCCCGGGATGCCGCGAGGTTCGTTCCGGAGCACAACTGATGGCGGACGACCAGTGGTACGACGAAGCGGCCGGGCCGCTGATCCGGCCGTACGCCATCACTCGGGGCAGGATCCCGTCCGTCGACATCAAGCTCGACGTGGCGACGCAGGTGATGGCCATCCGGGGCAACCACGACCCGATCGGGTTGACCCCGGAGCACCTGACGATCCTCGAGTTGTGCCAGCGGCCGCTGTCCGTCGCTGAAATTGCCGTGTACGTCAAGGTCCCCCTCGCCGTGGTCAAGGTGTTGTGCAGCGATCTGATCGAACGGGGCGCCGTGATCGTCCGTTCGCCGTCGCAGCCTGCCAAGGCCCCCGATCGCGAACTACTCCAGGCGGTGCTCGATGGCCTCAACAAGCTCTGAAGAAGGGGGCGTCATCCCGACGCCCGTCAAGATCGTCATCGCGGGCGGCTTCGGCGCCGGCAAGACCACCATGGTCGCGTCGGTGAGCGAGATCGTCCCGCTGTCCACCGAGGAGGTGATGACGGAGGCCAGCACGGGCGTCGACGACCTGACCGGTGTGGAACGCAAGACCACGACCACGGTGGCGCTGGACTTCGGCCGCATCACCATCTCCCCGCAGACGGTGCTGTACCTGTTCGGCACGCCCGGGCAGGACCGGTTCTGGTTCATGTGGGACGAGCTCGCACTGGGCGCCATCGGCACCGTGGTGCTGGTCGACACGCGACGGCTGGACTCCAGCTTCGCGGCGATCGACTTCTTCGAGCGGCGCAAGATCCCGTTCATCGTGGCCGTCAACTGCTTCGAGGACTCGGACGAGTACGAAGAGGACGAGATCCGCAAGGCACTCGCCATCGCGCCCGGAGTGCCGGTGATGTTCTTCGACGCCCGTTCGCGGGAAGCGAGCAAGCTGGCGCTGATCCGGTTGGTGCGCTACGCGATGAGCCGCCTGCCCGCCGAGTCGGAGCTGGCTCGCGCCTGAGGTTCTCCGGCCCGGGACAAGGAAAGGCCACCCCGTTCTTCGGTGACGGGGTGGCCTTTTTTGGGCGCTACGCGGGTATCTACTGCACCGGCTTCGCTTCGCTACGCCCGGATGAAGAGAAGCCCCTCCCGAACCCGATCTCTCAGTGTTCGGTTGCCGAGAAGTCGCGTCAAGGCGGGAAAGAGTACCTTGACCCGACTGCTCGGCAACCGATTTGGCTGGGGATCGGGTTGCGGGAGGGGGGTGGCTGGTGGGGGTGGTTGGCTTCCGTTGCCGGCCTGCGGTCAGGAGGCAGGCCGCGCGTAGCGCCTACGAAACCCGGGGCACCTGCCGCAGCTTCAGGTTGAAGTGCCGCAACAGCTGCGGCGCGTGCGTGACCCGGTACTCCGGCACCGACTCGGGGTTCTTCGCGATCGACGCCAGCACGTCGGCCACGTACTCCAGGTGCGCCAGCGTGTACGTCCGCCGGGGAATGGCCAGTCGCACCAGCTCGAACGGTGCCGGGGTGATCAGGTTGTGCTCGTCGTCGAAGGTGCCCAGGTACAGCGAACCCAGTTCGGCGCACCGGATGCCGCCCGCCAGGTACAGTTCGCACGCCAGCGCGTGCCCGGGGAAGCCGTGCGGCGGAATGTGCTGCAGCAGCCGCCCGGCGTTCAGGTACAGGCCGTGCACCCCCGCCGGCTGGACGATGTCCACACCGGCCTCGTTGATCAGCCGCGCGAAGTGCGCGGTCTCCTCGGCCCGGTTGCGCAGGTAGTCCGGGTCCACGACCTCCTGCAGGCCCTGGGCGACGCGCTCCAGGTCGTGCCCGCCCAGGCCGCCGTACGTGCGGAAACCCTCGGTGGCGATGAGGATCGCCTCGCACTGCTTGGCCAGCTGCTCGTCGCGCACGCCGATCGCAGCGCCCATCGGCGAGATCGCGTCCTTCTTCAGGCTGGCGACGAAACCGTCGGCGAGCGCGAACGTCTCCTGCGCGACCTCCTTCGGCGTCTTGCCCGCGTAACCGTCCTCGCGCTGGGTGATCAGCCACGAGTTCTCCGCGAACCGCGCCGCGTCGAGGAAGAACGGGACCCCGAACCGGTCGCACAACGCGCGCACGGCCTTCAGGTTCGCCATCGACACCGGCTGCCCGCCGCCGCCGTTGTTGGTGATCGTGATCAGCACCTGCCCGACCCGCGAACCGTCCGGACCGGACAGCGTCTCCTCGAGCGCACCGAGGTCGATGTTGCCCTTGAACGGATCCCGGCTGTCCAGGTCGGCCGCTTCCGGGCACGGCAGGTCCCGCGCTTCGGCACCGGCCAGCTCCACGTTCGCCCGCGTGGTGTCGAAGTGCGTGTTGGACAGCGAGATCTGCCCCGGCTTCAACGCGGTGGAGAACAGGATCCGCTCCGCCGCCCGGCCCTGGTGCACCGGGAACAGGTGCGGGAACGACGTCAGGTCCTCCAGCGCCGACTTGAACCGGAACCACGAGTCCGAACCGGCGTAGGAACGGTCGGCCGCCGCGGCGCCGGCCTCCTGCGCGGCGGACACCGCGCCCGTGCCGGAGTCGGTCAGCAGGTCGATCGTCACCATGTTCGCGGGCAGGTCGAACATGTTGTAGCCGGCGCGGGCAAGCGCTTCCTCCCGCTCCTCCCGGGTCGTGATCGGTATCGCCTTGACAACCTGGACCCGGTACGGCGGGAACGACTTCATGCTGGCTTCTTCCTCCCAGATCAGAACGTGGCCGAGGCGCTGACGCGCCCGCGCGGCGCCTGCACGGCGTAGGCCTCGGACGAAAGATATACCGTCGTCCCCGACCCGAACCGGCCGAGACGCAGGGAAACGTGCGCGATGAGGCCCACACCGGCGCCCGCGGGGCGGCTCGTCACCGCGGCGATCGCCCGGTCAAGCTCCGCGGACGGCAACCCGGACCGCGCGAAGTGGGCGAGCACGTGCTCACGCGCCACGGCGTCGTCCGGGACGTAGTCGCGGATCGGCAGGTAGAGGCTGTAGTTGCCGGGACGGCCCGCGCCTGCCTCCACGAAGGAGTAACTGGAGATCAGCGGCCGTCCGGCGTACGGGCCGGGGCCGCCGCCCGCGGTCGCCAGGAAATCGCGCACCGTCAACGGGTCCACGCCCTCCACGGCTCCGGCCGCTCGTTCCACCGTGGCCGAGTCCGCCGAGTCGTGCGAGATGTACAGCTTGACCCGCGACAGCGGCCCGTCGTCGAGATCGAGCGCGAAGAACGAGAACTGGTCGGCGGCGCCACGCCGCAGCGCGTGCTCGGCGACCGTGTCGTACGCGTCGCTCAACCCGAGGCGCCGCAGGCCTTCGGCGACGAGCCCGGGCGCCGCGCCCTGCCCGCGCACCTGCGGGTTGAAGTAGACCTTCAGCGCGGGCGCCCGGCCGGGCCGCAGGATCACCGAGAACCACAGCGTGAACTTCCCCTGTGGCCGGTCGACGAGGAACAGGTCCTCGACCGCGGCGAACCGGTCCAGCCGAAGATCGAACCGTTGCGCCATGTGGGTGAGAAAGCGCTTCGCCGCTTCGATGTTCGCTGCGGGGCCGGGGTTTTCCGCTATGGTCTCGCCGAGGATCCGCACCGCGCGGTCGCCGCTCTCGTCGAACGCGACGGAGAACTCCACGGGGGTCGCGTCGTCCGCGACGTCGGAAGGCCACAGCGGCGGCTCGGTCAACGGGCGGCGGCCGGCCGCACCGAGGAGCTCCCGCAGCACGTCGACGGCATCGCTGCCGCCGCCGGGAAAGCCTGCCACCCTGCAGAGTTCTCCGAGCTGTCTCCGGGCATGGTCGAATAGGGTCACAGGGGCGACGTTCACACTCACTCCGACGGTCTGGCGAGCAACTGCTCGACTAGGCGGGGGACAGACCGTCGACCAACATAACGTCATCTTCCCAGCGAGACGTACCGCTGGAGGAGTGATCTTGGCCGCACGGTCAGTCACCAGAGGCCCGCCGCTCCCCTGGTTCGCTGCCACGGCACGGTTTTCGCGCCCGGCACGCGCGCAACCGCCGCCAGGGCAAGCGATCCCACCGGTCGCAAGCTGCGAAAACGCTTACCGGATGCGATTCACGTCACTCCTGCGACACTGTCCATAATAGACCAACAGGAGCAGTGTGCAGGCGGCCGTTCGGCCGGACACCGGAAGCGACCAGCCGTCTAGAACAGTGTTCACCTGATCAGCGGAGTGTCACGAGTGGCCTCGATGGCCCGGAATTCGGGCTCAGCGCGGCACGGTGAGCACCAGCGCGGCCGTGTCGTCGGTGACCCCCTCGTCGAGATCCGAGAGCAGCCGTCCGAGGCGATCGACGATCGCGTCCGCGTCCAGTCCCGCGAAGCCCGACGCCGCGCTCGCCAGCCACCCCTCGCCGACGAGCTCGCCCCGCGGATCCCTGGCCTCGATCAGTCCGTCGGTGTAGACGAACAGCGCGTCGCCCGGCCCGAGGCGGGTGCCGACGGTCGTCACGTACGCATCCGGGAACACCCCGAGCAGCTGGCCGCCCGGTGTCTCCAAGGGGTGCACCGCGCCGTCCGCCGCGATCCGGAGCGCGGGCGGGTGGCCGCCTGCGGCCAGCTCCACCCGGAAGCCGTCATCGTCCGGCTCAATCAGTCCGAAGAGGACGGTGCAGAAGCGACCCTCGGGCGCGCGGTAGTTCTGCAGCAGCACCGCGTTGAGCGTGCGCAGCACCGAGCCGGAATCAGGCTGCTGCACCACGGCCGCCCGCAGCGTGTAGCGCGCGAGCGAGGTCAGCACGGCCGCCTCGGCACCCTTGCCGCACACGTCGCCGATGAAGAACGCCCACCGGCCCGGGCTCAGCGGGAACAGGTCGTAGAAGTCGCCGCCGATCATCTCCGTCGGCGACGCGCGGTAGTACCCCGCCGACCGCAACCCGGGTACTTCGGGCAAACCCGGCGGCAGCAGGGTCTCCTGGAGGGTTCTGGACAACTGGGCCAGCCGCTCGCGTTCGGCGTCGGTCTCCTGACGCGCCCGCAGCAGTTCGCGCTCGTACGCCCGCCTGCTTCGGGCGTCGAACACCGTGGTCCGGATGCCGGTGGCGCCGTCCGGGCCCGCGCGCAAGGTCGAATTGACCAGCACCGGCAGCCGTGAGCCGTCGGCGGCGACCAGGTCCAGTGCGATCTCCCGCACCTCGGACTGCATCCGCAGCAGCGGCGCGTAGTGCGTCTCGTGGTAGAGCCGCCCGCCCGCCGTGAGCAGATCGCTGAACCGGCGGCCGATCAGCTCCTCCGCCCGGTAGCCGAGCCAGTTCAGCAGGGTCGCGTTGACCCGTACGATCGTCCCGTCGGGCCGGGCCGAGAGGTATCCGCAGGGCGCGTTGTCCCACAGGTCCTCGGCATCGGCCCCGGTCAGTACCGGTGCCTCCGGGCCGGTCACCGCGTCCCGCGGCCGGCCAGGAACGTCTCGATCGCCGCCGTGGTCACGTCCGGGTCGCTCAGGTGGGGGCAGTGCCCGTGCACGTCCAACACCACCAGTTCGCTGTCCGGCAGCCGGTCGTGCACGTATTCGCCGACCGACATCGGCGCGATCGCGTCGTGGCGGCTCTGCAGCACGAGGCTGGGCACGGTCACCTTCGCGAGGTCGTCCCGGTTGTCGGACAGGAACGTGACGCGCGCGAACTCGCGGGCGATGTCCGGGTCGGTGCGGCAGAAGCTGTTGGTCAGCTCGGCGCCGAGGTGCGGCCGGTCCGGGTTGCCCATGATCACCGGCGCCATCGCCGCCGACCAGCCCAGGTAGTTGCTGTCCAGCGACTCGAGCAGCTCGTCGATGTCGGGCCGGGTGAAGCCGCCGGTGTAGCCGTCGTCGTCGAGGTAACAGGGCGACGGGCACACCATGACCAGCCCGGCGAACCGGGACGGCTCGCGTGCTGCGGCCAGCACGCCGATCATCGAGCTGACCGAGTGGCCGACGAACACCACGTCCTGGAGGTCGAGCTCGGCGCAGATCTCCAGCACGTCGTCGGCGTAGCCGTCGAGCGTGGCGTAGCGCTCGGGCCGCCACGCGCCCAGGTCGGAGCCGCCCGCGCCGACGTGGTCGAACAGCACCAGCTGGTAGTCCGGCTCGAAGGCGGGGGTGACCAGGCGCCACATCGCCTGGTCGCACCCGAAGCCGTGGGCGAACACCATTGGCTGCCCGCCTGGCCGTCCGGCCAGGGTCACCGCGTTCCTCGACCGGATGTCCACCGTCACAGAGTAGCCGCAGCGGGCCGGCAGGGCCGCATGAGCGGGGTTCATCGGCCCCTGGTCAGCCGAAGCGGCGGCGGACCTCGCCCTTGAGGATCTTGCCGGAGCCGGTCGTGGGCAGCCGGTCGGTGAACTCGACCGACTTGGGCACCTTGTACCCGGCCAGCCGGGTGCGCAGCCAGGCCAGCAGCTCGTCGCCGTCGATGCGGCTCCCGTCGGCGGGCACGACGACCGCCTTGCCCACCTCGCCCCAGCGCGGGTCCGGCACGCCGATCACGGCGCACGCCTCCACACCCGGGTAGCCGTACAGCTCGTTCTCCACCTCGGCCGGGTAGATGTTCTCGCCGCCGGAGATGATCATGTCCTTGAGCCGGTCGACGACGTGGAAGTACCCGTCGCCGTCCACGGTGGCCACGTCGCCGGAGTGGAACCACCCGTCGCGCAGCACCTCGGCGGTCGCCTCCGGCCTGCCCCAGTAGCCCTTCATCACGTTGGGCCCGCTGACCACGATCTCGCCCTTCTCCCCCGGCGGCACCGGCTCGCCGGACGGGCCGGCCAGCCGCACGTCGGTGAAGAACGAGGGCACCCCGGCGGAGCCGATCTTCTCCGCGACGTGCGCGCGGTCGAGGACCAGCACGCCCGGCGCGGCCTCGGTCATGCCGTAGCCCTGCACGAACGCGAGCCCGCGGTCGAGGTAGCGGCTGGCGAGGTCGGCGGGCACCGGCGCGCCGCCGCACAGCAGGGTCCGCAGGCTGGACAGGTCGGCGCTGCGCCACCGCGGGTGCGCGGCGATCGCCTGGTACATCGTGGGCACGCCGAACACGAGCGTGACCCGCTCCTGTTCCACCGCGGACAGCACGGCGCCGGGGTCGAACGCGGAGTGCAGGATCACCGTGCCGCCCTTGAGCAGGGTGGGCAGGCACACCATGCCGAGCGCGGCGGCGTGGAACAGCGGCGCGGCGACCAGTGCCCGCTCGTCGCTCGCCAGGTCGGTCTCCACCAGGACGTTGACGCAGTTCCAGGTGAGGTTGCCGTGGGTGAGCATCGCGCCCTTGGGGCGTCCGGTGCTGCCCGAGGTGTACATCAGCAGGCACACGTCGTCGAGGCCGACGGGCAGGTCGGGCGGCTCGTCGTCCGCGGCGTCCAGCTCGCCCGCGGGCACGCGCAGCAGCCGGCCGGCGGCGAGCGCCGCGACCGTCTCCGCGTGCTCCGGGGTGTGGATAAGGACCGACGCGCCGGAGTCGGCCAGCGCGTGGTCCAGTTCCGGGACGCCCAGCCGGAAGTTCAGCGGCACGAACACCGCGCCGGCCTGCCCGCACGCGAACAGGGTCTCCAGGTAGGCCGGGTGGTTCGGCCCGAGGTAGGCCACCCGGTCGCCGGGGCGGACCCCGGCGGCCCGCAGCCCGTTGGCGAGCCGCGCGACGCGGCGGGACAGCTCGGCGTAGGTCAGCGCCGTCCCGCCGTGCCGGACGGCTGTCGCGTGCGGGCTCATCCTGGCGCGGCGCACCGGCCAGGAGCCCAGACCCTGGTTGCGCACTACTTCTCCGGGTCGAAGGCGCTCAGGCCGGGCCGGTAGGACTTCTGGTCGAGGAACTGGGTCAGCCCCTTGGCGCGGGCGCCCGCCTTGTCGGCGAACTGGGACTGGTCGAGCTTGGCGTAGAGGTAGTCCTCGGCCTGCTCCCAGGGCATCTCCTGGGCGATCTTGTACCCGGTCTTGGCCGCGTGCAGGACCACCTGGTTCATCGACGCGAGCTTCAGCGCCACCTCGCGGGTGCGCTCCCGCAGCCGGTCGGCGGGCAGCGCCTCGTTGACCAGGCGCATCTCCGCCGCGCGGCGGCCGTCGAAGGGCTCACCGGTCATGATGTAGTACAGCGCGTCGCGCTGCGGCACGGTCGCCGCCAGCGCCCGGCTGACCACGCCGCCCGGCGGGATGCCCCAGTTGACCTCGGACAGCCCGAACCGCGCGTCCTCGTCGGCGAAGGCCAGGTCGCAGGCCACCAGCGGGGTGAACGCGCCGCCGAAGCACCAGCCGTTGACCATCGCGATCGTCGGCTTGCTCCAGTTCGCCAGCCGCTTCCACTGCCACTCCGCGCTGGCCCGCCGCACCTTGATCTGCACGGCGGTGCTGCCGGTGGCGTCGACCTCGCGGAAGTACTCCTTGAGGTCCATGCCCGCGGAGAACGACTCGCCCGCGCCGGTCAGCACCAGCACTCGGCAGCGGTCGTCGCCCTCCAGGTGGTCCAGCACCCGCACCATCTCGTCGTTCAGGGTGGGGTTCATGGCGTTGCGCTTGTCCGGCCGGTTGAGCATGACCCAGGCGATGCCTTCGTCGAACTCCACCAGAACCGTCTCGCCCCACGGCTCCGTCCGGACCCGCCCGTTGCCGACCGCTGTGCTCATGCATCGCTCCCTATATCAGTAGTTCTGATATAGGGATAGCAAGAGCGGGCCGACGGCGTCAAGGTCAGATGGCCGGCGCGCCGATCAGGACGGCGGCGACCAGCCCGCCGAGCGCGGCCAGCAGCAGCGCCTCGGACAGGAACCGCCGAGCCCGGTGAACAGGCCGTTCGGCGCTGACTGCACCGCCGCCCGCGCCTCCAGCGGACTGAGGGTGACGGGCTCGGGCGCGACGCGCCGGTGAGCGCGGTTGCCGCGACCGGGCGGCGCCTTCCCGGCGGCCGCGGCCGGTGCGGACAATCGGGGGCATGAGGTGTCCCTGCGGGTCCGGTGAGACGTACGACAACTGCTGCGCGCCCCTGCACCGCGGCGAGTCCGCGGCGCCGACCGCCGAACGGCTGATGCGCTCGCGGTTCAGCGCGTTCGCCGTCGGGGACGTCGGCTACCTGCTCGCCAGCTGGCACCCGGACACCCGCCCGGCCACGATCCGGCTCGACCCGGACCAGCGCTGGACGCGGCTGGACGTGCTGGCCACGACCGGCGGCAGCCCGTTCCACACCGACGGCACCGTCGAGTTCCGCGCCCACTACCGCACCCCGGACGGGCCCGGCTCGCTGCACGAGGACAGCGAGTTCACCCGCGTGGACGGCCGCTGGGTGTACACGCGGCCGCGGCGGGTAGCCCGCGGGGCATGACCGAGTTCGAACGCGAACGCGCCATGCCGGCCCCGGCGGAGCGGGTGTTCACCGTGGCCGCCGACGTGAACCGGCTCGACGAGTGGCTGCCCGGCGTGATCACCGTCCACCCGGCCGAGCCCGAGGGCGTGGACGTCGACGTGCACGACCCGGCAGGCGAGTACGAGGCGCCCGGCGTGCTGGGCGCGCGCCGCGAGCAGCTGCGGCTGGAGTGGGGCCGCCGCGGCAGCGCCGACTACAGCGGCTGGCTGCAGGTGTCCTCGGCCGAGGGCGGCTCCAGCTACGCCACGCTGCACCTGTCCTTCCACGGCGACCAGCCGGCCGCCCACGGCGGCAGCGCCGCCGACGACGTCGAGCGGCGGCTGGACGAGTCGCTGGACCGGCTGGCGAACCTGGTGTCGGCGAGCTGAACCCCGTCCGGGTGATACGTTTCCTCCCGATCACCCGGAAGAGGTTCGATGTCCCGCAGATCCTGGCCGCGCCCGGCGCTCGCCGTCCTCACGCTCGCGACCGGCGCCGCCGGGATCGTGACGGTCTCGCTCGCGTCACCCGCTCCCGCGCCGCCCGCGCCCGCCGAGGCGCGCCCGGCCGCCACGACCGTCGCCCCACCGCCGCCGACGACCGTGGTCGCGCCCGTCGTGGAGGTCACCCCGGCGCCGTCCGCAACGAGCACCGTGAGCACCACGCGCACCCGCACCACGACGAGCCGCACGCGCTCGGCGGTGACCACCCGCGAGACCGACAGCGACGAGGTGGCCCGGCAGCGGGCGATGGAACCGCACCCCCGCCCGCCGCTGAGCACCTACACCCCGTCCACTGAGGACACGAGGCCGCCGATCGTCATCGGCCCGACCTCGACGGTCCGGACGACGCGCTCCTGAGCCGCCGGATATAAGTCGTTATACGGCGTCCGGGCGCACGATCATCACCGGGCACTGCGCGTGGTGGACGAGCGCCTGGCTGGTCGATCCCAGCAGCAGGCCGCGGAACCCGCCCCGGCCGCGGCTGCCGACCACGACCAGCTGCGCCCGCGTGCTCCAGCTGAGCAGCTGGTGCCGCGGCCGGTCCCGCGCGACGACCCGCTCCACGACCACGTCCGGGTACTTCTCCTGCCACCCCGCCAGCTGCTCGGCCAGCAGCCGCTGCGCGTCCTGCTCGATCTCGGGCCAGTCGACCAGGAACGGCACGGTGCCCGGATGCCCCGCGACGTCGGCGTCGGCCCACACGTGCACCGCGACCAGCGGCACACCGCGCCAGGACGCCTCCTCGAACGCCGTGGCGAGCGCGCGTTCGCTGGTGGCGCTGCCGTCGACGCCCGCCACCACCGGTCCCGTCGGCTCGTCCCGGCCGCGGACCACCACCACCGGGCAGCGGGCGTGCGCGGCGACCTCGACGGTCGTCGAGCCCACCACCATCCCGGTGAAACCGCCGGTGCCGGAACAGCCCAGCACCACCGTGCGGGCCGTGCGGGAAGCCTCGATCAACGCAACCGGACCCGCTTCCTGCAGCTTCCCGGCGGTGACCGTCAGCTCGGGCCCGCCGATCTCCCGCGCGGTGCGCACGGCGGCGGCGAGCAGGTCGTCGGCCGCCTTCACGAACGCTTCGTAGGCCTCGTGCAGCACCGGCAGCCCAGCGCCGTAGAAGCCGGCCATCGGGGCGAACCCGTGCACGATGTGCAGCGGCTCGTGGCGCCGCGCGGCCGTGCGCGCCGCCCAGCGCAGCGCCCGGTCCGCCTCGTCCGAGCCGTCCACGCCGACGACGATCGCGTTGCTGTCCATCAGTTCCTCCACCAGGTCGGTCCGGAACCGACGCTAGGCGAGCGCGCCCGCCACGACAGCGGGCCATGGTCACCGGCGGCGGGGACTTCCGGCCCTCACCGGGCCGCCGCGATGGCCTCCCGCACCATCTCCGGCGCGATGTCGGCGGCCCGCTCCCGGAACCCGCTCGCGTACAGCCCGTCGATGATCAGCCACACCCGGTCCGCCAGGCCCTCCGGATCGGCCACACCGGTCTCCCGCGCCAGGCGGCCGACCAGCTCGCGCGTCTGCTCCAGGTACTCGCGCGCCATCCGCTCCGGCTGCTCGTCACCGGCCGGGAACTCGGTGAGCAGGTTGCGGAACGGGCAGCCGCGGAAGTCCGGCCGCCGCATCCGCCCGGCGACCTCCGTGACCAGCGCCACCAGCCGGTCGGCCGGGTCGTCGCCCGCCTCGCGCAGCGCCGCGGCCTCAGCGCGGTCCCGCCACTCGCGAAACCGGTCGAGGTAGGCCGCGACCAGGTCGGTCTTGCTGGGGAAGTGCGCGTAGAGCAGGTTCTTCCCGCAGCCGACCTCGCCGATGATCCGGCTCATCCCGACCGCGCGGATCCCCTCGGTGTAGAAGAGCGCGGTCGCCACGTCGAGGATCCGCTCCCGCGTTCCCGGTGCTGCCGTGCGTGCCATGTGTCGAGGATAACGGACCGATCGGTCCGTGCGCCGTTGACAGGCCTGTGATCAGCGGCGCATGCTCGGACCGACCGGTCCGGGACCGATCGGTCCGCAGAAGGGAGCACACCATGAGGGACGCCGTCATCGTCGAGGCCGTCCGCACCCCCGTCGCCAAGGGCAAGCCGACCGGCGCCTACGCCGCGGTGCACCCCGTCGAGCTGCACGCCCACGTGCTGCGCAGCGCCGTGGAACGCGTGCCGGGACTCGATCCGTCCGAAGTGGACGACGTCATCGGCGGCGCCGTCGGCCAGGTCGGCGAGCAGAGCGGGAACACCACCCGGTTCGCGGCGCTGGCCGCGGGCTTCCCCGAATCGGTCGCCGGCGTCACCGTCGACCGCCAGTGCGGCAGCAGCCAGCAGGCGCTCAGCTTCGCCGCGCAGGGGATCGTCGCGGGCGCCTACGACATCGTCCTCGCCTCCGGTGTCGAGTCGATGAGCCACGTGCCGATCGGCAGCTCGGCCAACGTCGACGGCGTGCGGGCCGACGTGTGGGGCCCATCGGTCGAGAAGCGCTACCCCGGCGGGCTCATCCCGCAGGGCGTGGCGGCCGAGCTGATCGCCCGCAAGTGGAACCTGTCCCGCACGCAGCTGGACGAGTTCGCGGTCACCAGCCACGAGCGGGCGGCCGCCGCGTGGCGTGACGGCCACTTCGCGGGCCAGGTCGCGCCGCTGAAGGTCACCGCCGCCGACGGCACGGTCACGCAGCTGGACGTCGACGAAACCATCCGGCCCGGGACCAGCCTGGAGGTGCTGGCCGGGTTGCGCCCGGCGTTCGCGCACGAGCACTGGACCGCGCGGTTCGGCGAGATCGACTGGAAGGTCACCGCGGGCAACTCCAGCCCGGTCAACGACGGCGCGGCCGCTCTCGTGCTCACCACCAGCGAGATCGCACGGCAGCGCGGGTGGCGGCCGCGGGCGCGGATCCACACCGCGACGGTCACCGGCGACGACCCGATCTACATGCTGACCGGCATCATCCCGGCCACCGCGAAGGTGCTCGCGCGCGCCGGACTGTCTGTTTCGGACATCGACGCGTTCGAGGTCAACGAGGCGTTCTCCTCGGTCGTGCTCGCCTGGCTCGCCGAGACCGGCGCCGATCCGGCGAAGGTCAACGTCGACGGCGGCGCGATCGCGATCGGGCACCCGCTGGGCGCGAGCGGCGCGCGGCTGGCCACCACCCTGCTCGGGGTGCTGGAGCGCACCGGCGGCCGGTTCGGCCTGCAGACCATGTGCGAGGCCGGCGGCACGGCCAACGCGACCATCATCGAAAGGATTTGAGGACAGTGGAAATCGCCGGTTCGATCGCGCTCGTGACGGGCGCCAACCGCGGTCTCGGCCGCGTGCTCACGACAGCTCTCCTCGACCGCGGCGCGAAGACCGTCTACGCGGCGGCCCGAAACCCGGAGAGCATCACCGATCCGCGGCTGACGCCGGTCCGGCTCGACGTCACCGACCCCGCGTCGGTCGCGGCGGCGGCGGAGCTCGCGGGCGACGCCACGCTGGTGATCAACAACGCGGGGGTCGGCAGCAACGGCTCGCTGCTGACCGCGCCGGACCTGGACGCGGCCCGGAAGGTGCTGGAGACCAACTTCTTCGGCCCGGTCCACGTCTCGCGTGCGTTCGCGCCGGTCCTCGGCCGCAACGGCGGCGGCGCGCTGGTCAACGTGCTGTCGGTGCTGTCCTGGGTGGCGCTGCCGGCGGCCGCGGACTACAGCGCGGCGAAGGCGGCCGCGTGGTCGTTCACCAACTCCGCCCGCTGGGAACTGCGCGGGCAGGGCACGCTGGTGGTCGGGGTGCACGTCGGGTACATGGACACCGACATGGCCGCGCACGTCGACGGGCCGAAGGTGGCGCCGGAGGACCTCGCGCGGCAGGTGCTGGACGCCGTGGAGAGCGGTCAGGAGGAGGTTCTGGGCGACGAGCTGAGCCGCGGCGTGAAGGCCGGGCTCGCCGGACCGATCGGCGCGTTCGAGCGGTAACCTGCCCCGCATGGGGGGATTCCGGTTCGTGGTGCCCGTTCTGCTGTTCGGGGTGGCGGCGTGCTCGTCGCCGTCGCCGCCCCCACCCGCGCCGCCCGCGGACTGCGCCCGGTACGAGAGCGGGCCGGTGGAGCCGGCGCTCGGGCACCGGGCCGTCGTGCTGACGCTGACGAACTGCGGCACGGCGGCGCGTGCCGTGTCCGGCTACCCGGACGTCCAGGTCCTCGGCCCGGAGGGCGAGGTGCTGGACGTCCGGGTGGAGCGCGGCTCGTCGTACATGGCGATCGACCCCGGGCCGGGAACCTTCGCGCTGGCGCCCGGAAAGTCCCTGGTGACGGTGGTGTCCTGGGCGAACACGGTGACCGACGGCGACGTCGTGACCGGCTCGGCGCTCACCGTGGCGTCGAAGCCCGGCGAAGCGCCGCGACAGCTGCCGGTGGAAACGGACCTGGGCACGACGGGCGAGATCACGGTGACCGCCTGGGCGACGGAGCCGGCCCGCTAGACGCGAACCTCGTCGCGCGCCACCGTCCACGCGCGGGCCTGCTCGCTGATCGTCACGCCCAGCCCGGGGCGGCCGGAGAGGTGCATGCGCCCGCCGGAGATCTCCAGGTGCTCGTCGAACAGCGGGTCCAGCCATTCGAAGTGCTCGACCCACGGCTCGCGCGGGTAGGCGGCCGCCAGGTGGATGTGGACCTCCATCGCGAAGTGCGGCGCCAGCCCGAGGTGCGCGTGGTCGGCCAGCGCCATGACCTTGAGGAACTGGGTGATGCCGCCGACGCGCGGCGCGTCCGGCTGCACGATGTCCGCGCCGCGGGCCCGGATCAGCTCGGCGTGCTCCCCCGCGCTCGCGAGCATCTCGCCGGTCGCGATCGGCGTGTCGAACGCCGCCGACAACTGCGCGTGCCCCTCGAAGTCGTAGGCGTCCAGCGGTTCCTCGATCCACACCAGGTCCAGCGGCTCCAGCGCGCGGCACATGCGCCGCGCCGCCGCGCGGTCCCACTGCTGGTTGGCGTCGACCATCAGCGGGACGTCGCCGATCTTCTCGCGCACCGCCGTCACCCTGGCCAGGTCGACCTCGTGCGACGGGTGGCCCACCTTGATCTTGATGCCGCCGATGCCCCGATCGACCGACTCGGCGGCGCGCTCGACGACCTCCTCGATCGGCGCGTGCAGGAACCCGCCGGAGGTGTTGTAGCAGCGCACCGAATCCCGGTGCGCGCCGAGCAGTTTCGCCAGCGGCAGACCGGCCCGCTTGGCCTTGAGATCCCACAGCGCGACGTCGAACGCCGCGATCGCCTGCACGGACAGACCACTGCGCCCGACCGACGCGCCCGCCCACACCAGCTTGTCCCAGATCTTGGCGATGTCACTGGGATCCTCGCCGAGCAGCGCCGGCGCGATCTCACGGGCGTGCGCGAACTGGCCGGGGCCGCCCGCCCGCTTCGAATAGCTGAACCCGACGCCCTCCAGACCGTTCTCGGTGGTGATCTCGGCGAACAGCATCGCCACCTCGGTCATCGGCTTCTGCCGCCCGGTGAGGACCTTCGCGTCGCTGATCGGGGTCGCCAGCGGCAGCGTCACGGACGAGATCCGGACGCGGCTGACGCGGTCGAGGGTGGCGCTCATGCGGTCTGCTCCCTGGTGTCGAACTCGATGCGCTTGATCTTGCCCATCACGGCGAACCCGATGAGGGCGAGGACACCGTGCGCGGCGACGAACCACAGCGCGGTGTCGAAGGAACCGGTGGCCTGCACGGTGTAGCCGATGACGATCGGCGTGACGATGCCCGCCGCGTTGCCGAAGGCGTTCATCGTGGAGCCGACGAAGCTGGTCGCCTGCGGCGGCGCGATGTCGGTGGTGATCGCCCAGCCGAGCGCGCCGAGCCCCTTGCCGAAGAAAGCCAGCGTCATGATCGCGACGATCAGCGCGCTGCTGTCGGTCAGGCTGCACAGGGCGATGCTGGTGGCCAGCGCCATCCCGGTCACGGACGGGATCTTGCGCGCCGCGGTGAGCGAGGCCCCGCGGCGCAGCAGGGCGTCCGAGACGAAGCCGCCCGCCAGTCCGCCGGCGAACCCGCACAGCGCCGGCAGCGCGGCGACGAAACCGACCTCCAGCAACGACAGCCCGCGCCCCTCGACCAGGTAGACCGGGAACCACGTGATGAAGAAGTAGGTGAGCGCGTTGACCGCGTACTGCGAGATGTAGACGCCCCACAGCGGCCGCGTGGAGAAGATCTTCGCGATCGTGCGCCGGTCCAGCGGGGCGCGTTGTTCGGCCCGGGTGCGCGCGTCGTCGAGGTCGACCAGCGCGCCGCCGGTGGTCATGGCGTCCAGTTCAGCCGCGGTCACGCGGCGGTGGTGGCGCGGCGAGTCCATCCAGCGCGACCACACCACGGCGAGCGTCAGCCCGAGCACGCCGAGCATGACGAACACCCAGCGCCAGCCGAACTCGTGCGTGATCCACCCCATCACCGGGGCGAACAACGCGGTCGCGAAGTACTGCGCGGAGTTGAACACCGCGGTGGCCCGTCCGCGTTCGGCGGTCGGGAACCAGGTGGTCGCCACGCGCGCGTTCGCCGGGAACGCCGGCGACTCGAACACACCCAGCAGCAGCCGGAGCGCGAACACGATGGTGACCGCGACCAGCACCGGCGTGGTGATCAGGCCGACCAGGCTGATGGCGGCGGTCACGACCGTCCACAGCGCGAGGCTGAGCGCGTAGATCCGGCGTGCGCCGAAGCGGTCCAGCAGCACGCCGCCGGGCAGCTGCCCGAGCACGTACGCCCAGCTGAAGGCGGAGAAGATGTAGCCGAGCTGGACCGTGCTGAAGCCGAGCTCGGCCGAGATGCTGCTGCCGGTGATCGACAGGCTGCTGCGGTCGGCGTAGTTGATCGCGGTGATGATGAAGATCAGGGTGAGAACCAGGTACCTGGTGGGAATGCGGCGGCGTCCGGTCGCGGTGCTCGCCACCGCCGGCGCCGTCTCGGTTTCCGACATCGTCGTCCTCCTGCGTTGGAGCGTGTCAGGAGGTTAGGGCGGCTCACTGATGCCCGTCCAAGACTGTTTGGACATGGCGCGATACCCGGACGGTATCGCTACTCCAGCACCGCCAGCACGGTGCTCAGCGCCGGGTTCGTCGATTCGCGCGACCACAACAGGTTCAGCTCGACGGGCTGGTCCGGGAGGCCGTCGATCTCGGCCCACGCCACCCCCTCGATCTGCATGCGGGTGGCCGATTCCGGCACGAACGCGATGCCGCGCCCGGCCGCGACGAGCCAGATCATCGTCTGGATCTGGCTGACCTCGTGGACGACGTTGCGGTGCGCGACCGGGATCAACCGGACGACCAGGTCGTAGAAGTACCGCGCCTTGACCGGCGAGTGCATGATCAGCGGCTCGCTGGCGAGTTCGGCTGCGGGCACCGGCCCGGCGCCGGCCAGCCGGTGCCGGGCCGGCACGCACAGCACGAGCCGTTCGCGGTGCAGCGGGCGCGAGGCGAAGGTCGCGGTGTCGAACGGCGGGCGCGCCAGCCCGAGGTCGATCTCGCCGTTGGCCAGTGCGGCGACCTGTTCCCCGGTGACCATTTCGGACAGTTCCACGCGCAGGTCCGGCAGCTGCCCCGCGATCGTGTTGAGCACGCGGCCGAGCACCCCGAAGGCCGAGGCCCCGGTGAAACCGATGCGGATCGAGCCCGCCCGGCCCGCGGCGATGCGCCGCGCCAGGTCGGGGGCGCGCCCGGCGAGCGCGAGCAGCCGCCGCGCGTCGACCAGGAACGCCTCCCCGGCGGCGGTGAGCCGCACACCGCGGCTGTCCCGGTCCAGCAGCTGCGCGCCGACCGCCCGCTCCAGCTTCTGGATCTGGCGGCTCAGCGGGGGCTGGGTCATGGACAGGCGCTCGGCGGCGCGGCCGAAATGACGCTCCTCGGCGACGGCGACGAAGCCCTCGAGCTGGCCGAACGAGAACTCCATGCCGGGAAGGTATCACCGGATGCAAGAACGGTGTTGGACTGGTATCGCTGCGGGCACCTACCGTCGGGGAGCCGGACACCCCCGTTCCCCCGAGAGGTCACCGATGTCCTCCCTCTCCGCCAGCGGTCCGCTGGACACCGCGGTCGGCAAGGTCTTCCGCCGCGTGGTCCCGCTGTTCGTCGTGATGCTGATCTGCAACCAGCTCAACCGCTCGAACATCGGGTACGCCCAGGAGCACCTCGAAGCCGACGTCGGCATCGGCGCGGCCGCCTACGGCCTCGGCGCCGGCCTGTTCTTCATCGCCTACGCGATCTTCGAACTGCCCAGCAACATGCTGATGGAGCGCTACGGGCCGAAGATCTGGCTGACCCGGATCATGGTCAGCTGGGGCCTGGTGTCCGCCGCGATGGCGTTCGTCCAGGGGCCGGCGTCGTTCTACGTGCTGCGCTTCCTGCTCGGCGCCGCCGAAGCCGGGTTCTTCCCCGCGATCATCTACTTCTTCTCCCGCTGGCTGCCCTCGTCGCACCGCGGCCGGGCCACCGCGTTGTTCGTGGCGGGCTCGTCGATCGCCGCGGCGTTGTCCGGTCCGCTGTCCGGGCCGCTGTTGTCGCTGCACGGCTTCCTCGGCGCGGCGGGCTGGCAGTGGCTGTTCGGGCTGGAGGGCCTGCTGTCGGTCGTGGTAGGCCTGATCGCCTACACCCGGCTGGACAGCCGGATCACCGACGCGAAGTGGCTGACCGGGCCGGAGCAGCACGCGCTGGCCGCGGCCATCGAGCAGGAGGACGAGGCGCGCCGGTCCACCGCCACCGGCCGGGTGTCGCGCTGGCGCCTGCTGGTGCAGCCGCAGATCCTGGTCTTCTGCGTGATCTACTTCGCGATCCAGCTGTCCATCTACGCGAACACGTTCTGGCTGCCGAACATCGTCCGCCGCATCGAGGGCACCAACGACATCACCGTCGGCCTGCTGTCGTCGCTGCCGTGGATCTGCGCGGTGGTCGCGATGTACTTCACCGGGCGCGCCTCGGACCGGCTGGGCCGCAGCAAGCCGCTGCTGGTCGGCGCGCTCGTCGTCGCCGCCGCGGGCACCTACCTCGCGGCGGTGGTGTCCCCCGTGCTCGCGCTGGTGTTCCTGTGCGTCGCGGCGATGGGCTTCAAGAGCGCCAGCCCGCTGTTCTGGACCATCCCGCAGGGCAGCGTGCACCCGCTGGCGCTGGCGTCCGCGGTGGCGATCATCAACTCGCTCGGCAACCTCGGCGGGTTCGTCGCGCCCTACGGCTTCGGCCTGATCAAGGAGGCGACCGGCGAGGTGACCTGGGGCCTCTACGCCCTGGCCGCCGCGTGCCTGGCCGCCGCCGTCCTCGTGCTGTTCCTGCGCCGCGACCGCGTCGTGGCGCCCCCGGTAACCCTCCGAGAAACCGCTGGAGACAAGTCATGACGTTCACCCCGACCGAGCTCGCCCGGCGGCTGGGCTCCGGCCTGCTGTCGTTCCCGGTCACGCACTTCGACCGCGAGCTGAACTTCGACGAGCCCGCCTACCGCGACAACATCGCCCGGCTGGGCAAGTACGAGGTGGCGGGGCTGTTCGCGGCGGGCGGGACCGGGGAGTTCTTCTCGCTCACCCCGTCCGAAGTGGACCGTGTGGTGCGGGCGGCGGTGGCGAGCGCCCCGGAGGACACGCCGATCGTCGCCCCGGCCGGGCAGAGCACCGCGGCCGCGGTCGAGTTCGCCCGCGCCGCCGAGCGGGCCGGCGCGGACGGCCTCCTGCTGTTCCCGCCCTACCTCACTGAGGCGCCCCAGGACGGCCTCGCCGCGCACGTGCGCGCGGTCTGCGCGGCCACCTCGCTCGGTGTGATCGTCTACAGCCGGGCCAACGCGAAGTACACCGCGGAGACCGTGGCCGACCTGGCGGAGAGCTGCCCGAACCTGGTCGGCTACAAGGACGGCGTGGGCGACGTCGAGGCCATCACGAAGATCCACGCGCGGCTCGGCGACCGGCTCACCTACATCGGCGGGCTGCCCACCGCCGAGACGTTCGCGCTGCCCTACCTGGAGCTGGGAGTCACGACCTACTCGTCGGCGATCTTCAACTTCGTGCCGGAGTTCGCGCTCGCCTTCTACGCGGCGGTGCGCGCCGAGCGGCGCGACGACGTGCGGCGCATGCTGAAGGAGTTCGTCCTGCCCTACGTCGAGATCCGCAACCGGAAGGCCGGGTACGCGGTGAGCATCGTCAAGGCGGGCATGACCGCGACCGGCCACCCGGCAGGCCCGGTCCGCCCGCCGCTGACCGACCTCGCGCCGGACGAGCTGGCCACCCTGACCGAGTTGATCGAGGGGCTGGCCTGATGCTGACCGGCGAGATGTTCATCGGCGCGGCACGGGTGAGCGGCTCCGGCAAGGAGGTGTTCTCCCGCGACCCGCGCACCGGCGAGGAGCTGGCGCCCGGCTACCGCTACGGCGGCGCGGCGGAGGTCGCGCGGGCGGCGGCGCTGGCCGAGGACGCGTTCGACGTCTACCGCGCCACCGGCTCGGCGACGCGGGCGGCGTTCCTGGAGCGGATCGCGGACGAGATCACCGCACTCGCTGAACCGATCGCCGACCGGGCGGTGCTCGAGTCGGGCCTGCCGCAGGCGCGGCTGACCGGCGAGGTCGCGCGCACCACGGGGCAGCTGCGGCTGTTCGCCGCGACGCTGCGCGAGGGCAGCTGGCACGGCGCGCGCATCGACCCGGCCCAGCCGGACCGCACTCCCCTGCCGCGCGCGGACATCCGGCAGCGGCGGGTGCCGCTCGGACCGGTCGCGGTGTTCGGCGCGAGCAACTTCCCGCTGGCGTTCTCCGTCGCCGGTGGCGACACGGCCTCCGCGCTGGCCGCGGGCTGCCCGGTGGTGGTCAAGGCGCACGACGCGCACCTCGGCACGTCGGAGCTGGTCGCGTCCGCGGTCCGGGCGGCGGTGGTGGCGTGCGGGCTGCCCGAAGGCGTGTTCTCGCTGCTCGTCGGCGACGGGCCGGAGCTGGGCACGATGCTGGTGACCGATCCGCGGATCCAGGCGGTCGGCTTCACCGGATCGCGGGGCGCGGGGCTGGCGCTGGTCGCCGCGGCGGCCTCACGGCCGCAGCCGATCCCGGTGTACGCGGAGATGAGCAGCGTGAACCCGGTGGTGCTGCTGCCGGGTGCGCTGGCTTCGCGCGGTGCCGAGCTGGGCACGGCGTTCGTCGGGTCGCTGACGCTGGGCGCGGGCCAGTTCTGCACCAACCCCGGTCTGGTCCTGGCGGTCGAGGGGCCTGGGCTGGACGAGTTCGTCACCGCGGCGGCCGAGGCCGTGCGGGGCGACGCGGGCGGGACGATGCTGACGCTCGGCATCGCCGGTGCGTACGCCAGCGCCCGGGACCGGTTGGCCGGCCGTCCCGGTGTCGTCGAGCTGGCGCGCGGCGAGGCGGGTTCGTCGGCCGCCTGTGGTGGCGCGGCACTGCTGGCCGTGGACGGCTCGCGGTTCACGTCCGAGCTGCAGGAGGAGGTGTTCGGCGCGACCTCGCTGGTGGTGCGGTGCGCCGATCAGGCCGAGCTGCTCGGCGTGGTGCGGGCATTGGAGGGGCAGCTGACGGCGACCGTGCACGCGGTGGAGTCCGACGAGCCGCTGGCCGCCGCGCTGCTGCCGGTGCTGGAGCGCAAGGCCGGGCGGATCCTGTTCAACGGCTGGCCCACCGGTGTCGAGGTCGGGCACGCGATGGTGCACGGCGGCCCGTTCCCGGCGACGTCCGACTCCCGCACCACCTCGGTCGGTTCGCTCGCGATCGAGCGGTTCCTGCGCCCGGTGGCCTACCAGGACGTGCCGGCCGCGCTGCTGCCGCCGGTGCTGCGGGACGGCAACCCGGAAGGCGTGTGGCGCAGGATCGACGGCGAGCTCTCGCGCGACTAGGAAGGCTTCGAGATGACCGTTCCCGTGGTGACCGCGATGCGGGTGGTGCCCGTCGCGGGCCAGGACAGCATGCTGCTCAACCTCAGCGGCGCGCACGCGCCGTTCTTCACCCGGAACCTGGTGGTGCTCACCGATTCCGCGGGCCGCACCGGGGTCGGCGAGGTGCCCGGCGGCGAGCGCATCCGGTCCACTTTGGAGGATTGCGTGCCGCTGGTGGTGGGGCGGCCGGTGAGCCGCCACCACGCGGTGCTGGGCGAGGTGCGGCGCCGGTTCGCCGACCGCGACGCCGGCGGCCGCGGCGCGCAGACGTTCGACCTGCGCGTGACGATCCACGCGGTGACGGCGCTGGAGGCCGCGCTGCTGGACCTGCTCGGGCAGCACCTGGAGGTGCCGGTGGCGGACCTGCTGGGCGAGGGGCGGCAGCGGGACCGGGTGCCGGTGCTGGGTTACCTGTTCTACGTGGGCGACCGGACGCGGACCGACCTGCCGTACCGCGGTGGGTCCGGCGACGGGTGGTTCCGGGTGCGGGACGAGGAGGCGCTGACGCCGGAGGCCGTGGTGCGGCTGGCGGAGGCGGCGCAGGCGCGGTACGGGTTCCGGGACTTCAAGCTGAAGGGCGGGGTGCTGCCCGCCGAGGAGGAGGCGGAGGCGGTGCGGGCGCTCGCCGAGCGGTTCCCGGAGGCGCGGATCACGCTGGACCCCAACGGCGGGTGGCTGCTCGCGGACGCGATCCGGGTCGGCCGGTCGCTGCGGGACGTGCTGTCCTACGCCGAGGACCCGTGCGGCGCGGAGGGCGGCTACTCGGGCCGGGAGACGATGGCGGAGTTCCGGCGCGCGACCGGCCTGCGCACCGCGACGAACATGATCGCCACGGACTGGCGGCAGCTGGGGCACGCGGTGCGGATGGACGCGGTGGACATCCCGCTGGCGGACCCGCACTTCTGGACGATGGCGGGCTCGGTGCGGGTGGCGCAGCTGTGCGACGCGTGGGGCCTGACGTGGGGTTCGCACTCGAACAACCACTTCGACGTGTCCCTGGCGATGTTCACCCACGTGGCGGCGGCCGCGCCGGGCGACATCACGGCGATCGACACGCACTGGATCTGGCAGGACGGGCAGCGCCTGACGACGGACCCGCTGCGCATCAAAGACGGCGAGATCGAGGTGCCGCAGCGGCCGGGGCTCGGGGTGGAGCTGGACTGGGACCAGGTGGAACAGGCGCACGAGCGGTACCGCCGCCACGGCCTGGGCACCCGCGACGACGCGGCGGCGATGCAGTACCTGGTGAAGGGCTGGACCTTCGACCCGAAGCGGCCCTGCCTGGACCGCTGATTCTGCGCCGCTTCCTCCCGCCACCCCGGCTCGACCACGAGCGGCGGCACACCAAGGGCCGCCCCGGGGCGCCCCGCACCACCATGGGCGGCACCCCACCGGCCGCCCCCGGGGCGACCCCGCCCGACCAACACCCAGCCCCACCACGGCTGGCACGCCACGGGCCGCCGCCGGGTCGGCCTGGCCCTGGCACGCCACAGGCTGCTGCTCCGGCCCGGCGGTTTGCCCACCTCCGCCACAGGTGGCACGTCAAGGGCCGCCCGGGGCGACCATCGCCCGGCTTTACCCCGAGTGGCACGTCAGGGCTGCTCCGGGCCGGCCCGCGCCGCCGGCCCGGAGCAGCCCGGCGGGGGCGGCGGCCCCGTCTCGACCGCCGTCTCCGCGCTGGCGCCTCCGTCAGAAACCCTCCACGAACCGGCGCGGCGGCATGCCGCGCACACCCACCTCCGCCCGGTACAGCAGACCGCCGTCGCCGTCCTGGCGGGCGCTCGTCACGTACAGCACGTCCAGGTCCGGCCCGCCGAACACGCAGCTCGTCGGGCACGCCGCCGGCACGTCGACCGTCATCAGGCGCTCCCCGGACACCGGGTCCAGCCGCCACACCTGGCCGGCGCCCCAGATCGCCACCCACAACCCGCCTTCCGCGTCGACCGTCAGCCCGTCCGGCAGCCCGACCCGCGACGACACGTGCCGCAGCACCCGGCGGCCTGACACCTCGCCGGTGGCCGGGCGGTAACGCCACGCCGCGATCTCCCCGGCCGCCGTGTCGACGTGGTACAGCACCTGCCCGTCGGGCGACCAGTCCAAGCCGTTCGACATCCCCAGCCCCCGCACCGCGACCGCCACACTGCGCCCCGCGACGCAGAACAACGCGCCGATCCGCCGGTTGTCGTGCGTGGCCGAACCGGCCCAGCACCGGCCGCGCGGGTCGATCGCGGCGTCGTTCATGCGCGCGCCCGGCTCCAGCGGCAGCTCGATGACCGGCGACGTCCGGCCCGAGCGCGGGTCCAGCCACGCCAGGCCGCGTTCGGTGACCGCCAGCAGGTCGTCGCCGGGGCCGAGTTCGACCGCGCTGACCCGGACGTCCAGCCCGACCGACACCCCCGACCCGGACGGCGTGACGTTGTGCAGCCGCAGGCCGGGGATGTCGACCCAGTACAGGAAGCCCGACGGATCCCACAGCGGCGACTCGCCGAGTTCGCTCACCGCGGTGGTCACGCTCTCAGCCGGGCACAGGACCGGGCTGCGCTCGGAACCGATCATGAGACCTCGACTTCGGTAGGTTTCACTAGCCGAACAGCATATCTCAATCTGCGGATTGCGCTAGCCCCTGAGGCGGGCCGCCAGCTCTCCCCTGCTCCGCACGCCGGCCTTGGCGAAGACGGCCTTGAGGTGGTCCTGCACCGTGTGCGCCGAGATCCCGAGCGCGTCCGCGATGTCCACAGTGGACGAGCCGGTGAGCACCTCGCGGCAGATCTCGCGTTCGCGCGGGGTGAAGCCGTAGGCCGCGAACAGCAGGTCCACCAGCACGTCGCCGCTCGCGCGTTCCAGGGTCACGACGGTTTCGTCGTCGTCGGAGACGAGCCGGGCGGCGCGCAGCAGGATCCACCCGCCCCGTGAATCGCGGATGCGGGCGCCGAACGTGCCGGACGGCGCGGCCCGGGCGCCACTGACCACCGCCCGCACCATGACCGCGAACCGCCCGGGGGCGATGTCGTCGAGTTCGTCGCGCCATGCCCGCGCGGCGGCGGTGGCCGCGCGGGGCTCGCCGTCCGCGGTGACCACGACGATCGCCGGCCGCTCGGGCCCACCGCCGCCCGCGCGAGCGGCGACGCGGGTCGCGCAGGCCAGTGCCGGCGCCACGGCCGTGAGGAACTCGGCCTCGCGGTCGGTGAAGTCGGTCGCGCGGACCATCCCGGCCGCGCCCCAGCACACGCCGTCGACGCGGAAGACCACGCGCAGCTCGTGGTGCAGTCCGAGCGGGCGCCACACGTCGTTGACTCGGCTGCTGCGCTCGCGGTCTCGCCGGGGCAGGTCGGACAGCCGCGCCACCGGCGACGGGCGCCGGGCGAGCTCGGCGAACGTGTGCGGCTCGGTGCCGTCGTACTCGCAGGCGGCGAGCACCGGCTCGAAGTGCGCCGGGATGCGGGCGGCGCCGCTGGTCATCGAGCTGATGACGACGGTGTCCGGGTCGAGCGAGGCCCAGCAGGTCAGGTCGGTGGGCACGACGCGGCCGACCACCTCGATGGCGGCCGCGTGCAGGTCCGCGACACCGAGGCCCGCCTCGGCGAGTGCCGCGATGTCGCGTCGGGCGCCGTGTGCCCGGCCCTCCCACATGCCCGGCAGTATGCGCCCGCGGCGGCGGCCGCGGGTATCCCACATTTCCGGGATGGCCCGGGTGGGTGGCGCGTCGTTGGCTGGCGGCATGAAAACGCACACCAGCACCGCGGGCGAGGGCCAGGAGCTGCACTCGCCCGACGCGATCATCACCGTGAAGGCCGGGGCCGAGCACACGGGCGCCTACGAGCTGTTCGAGGTCGACGCGCCGCGCGGGCCCGCGGTGCCCCCGCACGGGACGCCGTGGCCGAAGGCGTACTACGTGCTGCACGGCCGGATGGCGGTCCTCGTCGACGGCGAGATCCACGACCTCGGGCCGGGCGCGTCCATCACGGTGCCGGCCGGGGCGATGCACACGTTCACCGTGCACACGCCGGCGGTGAAGTTCCTGGCGTTCAGCCCGGGCGCGCGGATGGGCCGCTTCTTCCGCGACGTCGACCAGGCGGTGCCCGCGGACACGCCGGTGGCCGAGGCGGCGCCACTGCTCACCGAGGTGCTGCACCGGCACGGCATCGTGCTGGAGGACTGGCGATGAGCCGCGACACGATGCTTTCCGCCCGCGCACGTGCCATCGCGGCACGCGCTGGCACCGGCACTTCGGCACTGCCCGGCCGCGCACCTGCCACCGCAACACGCGCTGCCACCGGCGGTCCGGCGCTGTCCGGCCGCGCAAGTGCCATCGCGGCACGCGCTGCGACCGGCGGTCCGGCACTGCCCAGCCGCACACCTCCCACCGCAACACGCGCTGCGACCGGCGGTCCGGCGCTGTCCGGCCGCGCACCTGCCACCGCAACACGCGCTGACACCAGCAGTCCGGCACTGCCCAGCCGCACACCTCCCACCGCAACACGCGCTGCGACCGGCGGTCCGGCGCTGTCTGGCCACGCAAGTGCCATCGCGGCACGCGCTGGCACCGGCGGTCCGGCACTGCCCAGCCGCACACCTGCCACCGCAACACGCGCTGGCACCGGCACTTCGGCAGTGTCTCGCCACGCACCTCCCATGCCAGGACTGGCTGTGAGCGGCAGTCGTGCGTTCTCCGGCCGCGTGAGCCGTGCCCGTACCGGCCGTGTGATGCCTCCGGGCAGCACAGTTCCCGGCTGGGCAGCCGGGCGCAGGACCGTGCCAACCCTCGCACCGCGGCGGCACAGCGCGCGCGTCGGCACCACCGCCCGAGCGACAACCACCGCCCAGACAAACACCCCCCGGACAATCACCACCCGAACGACAAATACCACCGGGGAGGCGCCGTGAACGTCGTGGCTCAGGTGTTCGCCGGGGTGGCCGCCGCGTTGCACGTGCTCGTCTTCGTGTGGGAGGCGCTGCTCTTCCGGCGGCCCGCGGTGCACTGGGGCGTCTTCCGCATCCGCAGCGAAGACGTGCCCGCCGTACTGTTGTGGTCGTTCGGGCAGGGCTTCTACAACCTGTTCCTCGCCGCCGGGACGGTCATCGGGCTCATCGCCGTCAACACCGGCCAGGCCGAGGCCGGGCGCGCGCTCGTGTACTACACGTGTGGCTTCATGATCCTCTCCTCCCTCGTGCTGCTCGTTTCCGACCGGATGGCGCTCGGCCGCGAGAAGGGCGCCGGGCTCGGCGGGGTGGCCGCGCAGGCCCTGCCACCGATCGGCGCGCTGCTCGCGGTCGCGATCGCGGGGTGACCGTCAGCCGTGGTGCACCGCCTCCACGTTGTGCCCGTCGGGGTCCCGCAGGAACACCGCGTAGTAGCCCGGGTGGTACTCGGGCCACTCGCGGGGCGCGTGCAGCACCTCGACACCCGCCTCGACGGCCGCGGCGTGCACGGCGTCGACCGCGTCCCGTCCGGGCGCGCGGAAGGCCACGTGCAGCTCCCGGGTTTCCGCGCCGCCCGCGGAACTCAGCCAGAAGTCGGGATTGCCGTCCGGCCCGGCCATCCCCACCACCACACTGTCGCCCGCGGGAAAACGCATCGCCTCCCGCAACCCGATCGGCCCGAACACGCGCTGATACAGGGCGGCGGACGCCTCGACGTCGGCCACCTGAACTCCGAGATGATCCAGCATGCGCGAAGGCTAACCGGCACCACCGACAATTTCCGACCCCCACGTTCCGGACACCCGGTAAGTCCACAATAGACAGACCACGAGACCCGGAATAACCGTGGTAGCGTTCCTCTATGGGGGAAAATTCACAAACACTGCAGTCCGTCTCGAACGCATTGCGCCTCGTGCTGCTGCTGCGCGCCCAAGCGGACGTCGGGGTGACGGACGCCGCGCGACACCTCGGCGTCGGTCCGTCCACGGCGCACCGCCTGCTGACCACCTTGCAGCAACACGGCTTCGCCGAACAGACCCACGGCGGCCGCCGCTACCGCATCGGCCCGTCGATGACCATGTCCAGCGACACGCAGGCGGTCGAGCACTGCCTGGAAGTCGCGTACCCGTTCATGCAGCAGCTGCGCGACGAATCGCGGGAGACCGTGCACATCTCGGTGCTGGCCGGCGCGCGGGTGAAGTTCGTCGCCGCCGTCGAATCGCCGCTGCTGATGCGCGTCGCGAGCCGGGTCGGCCTGAGCATGCCGGCGCACGCGTCCGCCGCGGGCAAGGTGCTGCTCGCCGAACTCACCGACGACGAGCTGACCGAGCTGTACCCGGACGAGGAACTGACCGGCGCGACCGACGCCGGCCTGCACACCCGCACCGCACTCCGCGCGGAGCTGGCGCGCGTGCGGGCCGAGGGCTTCGGGCGCAACACCGGCGAGTCCGAGGAGGGCCTGGCCGCGCTCGCGGTGCCCATCCCGCGCGCGACCGGACGCGTGCTGTGCAGCCTCGCGCTCACCGGTCCCCTGTTCCGGTTCAACCCCGATCCGGCGGCCGGCGTGTCGCCGCGTGAGCTGGAGCTGACGACCATGCTGCGGCACGCCGCGGCGCAGATCGCGAAGCAGCTCGTCTACTGAGGGGCACAATGGGCAGGGACCAGAGAGGGGGCGCCATGCCCGACGAGACCACGCCCGAGGGCGACTACACCGAATCCGGTGTGCCGAGCTTCGACTTCGTGCGCGACCGCATCGAGAACCGCTACGCGACGGCCCTCGGCTCGACCGAACTGGCCGGGGAGACCCCGGAGGCGGCCTCGTTCGACGAGAAGATGGCCGACCGCGACCGCGCCGCACGCGACAAGCTGGAGGAGATCCGCCGCTCGATGCGCGGGGAGTGAGGTCAGGGCTTCTGCCAGACCGAGACGTGCTTGCGGCTCTCCCCGGTGAACGGCTCGCGCGCCCAGTCCGCCCACCGCTCCCGCAGGCGCATCCCGGCCAGCTCGGCCATCAGGTCGAGCTCCGAGGGCCAGACGTAGCGGAACGGGATCGACCGGAAGGCGCCGCGGCCGCCGGTGACGTCGACGTAGTTGGAGCTCATCGCCTGCGTGGCCACGTCGTACACGTCGTAGGCCCAGCTCGACGCGCCGACGTGGAACGGCACGACCGTCTGACCGGGCGGCAGCTGCCGCAGCGCGGGCACCCCGACCTCGATCACGAAACACCCGCCCGGCCGGAGGTGCGCCGCGGCGTTGCGGAAGCACGCGACCTGGTCGGTCTGGGTGGTCAGGTTCATGATCGTGTTGAAGACCAGGTAGGCGACCGAGAACTCCCCCGGCACCCTGGTCGTGGCGAAGTCGCCGATCGTCACGCCGACCGCGTCGCCACCCGGCTTCGCGCGCAGGCGGGCCACCATGGCGCGGGAGAGGTCGATGCCGTGCACCGGCACGCCACGCGCGGCGAGCGGCAGCGCGATCCGGCCGGTGCCGATGCCCAGTTCGAGGGCCGCCCCGTCGCCGGCGAGTTCGGCCACGAACCCGGCGGCCGACTCGACCGCGGCGGACTCGAACTCCGGGCCCTCCGACCGGTCGTACGTCGCGGCGACGTCCTCGCCGAAGTAGCCGTCGTCCATGGGCGGACCGTAGCGCGGGGCCGCGCGGTGGGGCGCGTCATTTTCCGCCGAGGAACTCGTCGAGCACCTTCGCCGTCGCCTCGGCGGGGATGCCGTGCCCGGCGCCGCCGGGGACCTCGGCGTACCTCGCCCGGGCGAGGTGCGCGGGCAGCGCCCGGGCGGCTTCGCGCAGGCCGGGCCAAGTCTCGCTGCCGCTGAGGACGAGGACGTCCAGGTCGAGAGCACGCATGGCCGCGGTGGGCAGGTTCGGCGCGGCGGTGAGCGTGGCGTCGTAGACCAGGCTCTGCGCGACGGCCTCCAGCTGCGGCCACATCGGGGAGCGCCGGATCTGCTCGACCGCCTCCGGCGGCAGCCCGATGCCCTCGATCTGCATCGTCGCGACCGCGTCACCGCGCCTGCCGTCGCCGATCAGCGCGGCGAGCTTCCCCGCCAGGTCCCGGGCCGAGCCGGCCAGACCGCCGAGCGCGAACGGCGGCTCGTAGAGCGCGACGCGGGTGATCGCCGCACCGGCGGCCGCCGCGTGCAGCGCGAGGATGCCACCCGAGGAGAAGCCGAACACCGCGGCAGGCCCGCCCTCGGCCGCGAGCACGGCGTTCAGGTCCTCGACCTCGCGCTCGACCCGGTAGGTCGCGGCCTGGTGCGGCGGAATGGCGTCGCCGCTGTCCCCGCGCCCCCGCCGGTCGACGCACACGACGGTGTACCGGTCGCGCAACACCGCCGCGACGGGAGCGCACGCCGTGCGGTCGTTGAAGGCGCCGCCGAGGAACACGACGAGCGGCCCGCTGCCGTCCCGCTCATAGGCGATGCGCGTCCCGTCCGCCGAGGTCACCGTGTGCATGCCGTCCTCCTTCACCGGGGTTCAGTGTGCCGACGAACGGGCTCGCGGCGGGAGGACATCCGGGAAGCCGAACCGCCGCACCAGTGTCGGCTCGCCGAAGACGGTGATCTTCGCGATGCCCGTGGGGGTCACCGTGAGGACCGCGAGGCCGAACGCGCGGTGCGCGCCGTCGGTGAGGCGGTACGTCACCGCCGCCGGCTGGTCGTTCGCCGTCGTCGGCAGCATGCGCCACTCGCCCGGCTTGCCGATCACGGCGGGAGTCCTGAGGAACGGCAGGCAGGTGCGGCGGCCGGCGAACCACGTCGGCGAGCCGACCACCTCCAGCGCGGCGTCCTGGCGCAGCGCGCGTTCCAGCAGCGCGACATCGGACTTCTCGAACGCCGCCATGTACTGCTCCAGCAACGCGCGTGCCTCGGGCGCGGACGGCTCCGCCAGCTCCTCCGGCGCGGCCACCTCCGCCAGGCTCGCCCGGGCCCGTTGCAACGCGCTCTTCACCGCCGCGACGGTCAGCCCGAGCATCCCGGCGACCTCGGCGGCCGGGAACGCCAGCACGTCCCGCAGGATCAGCACCGCCCGCTGCCGCGGTGGCAGCACCTGCAGGCTCGCGATCAGCGCCAGCCGCACGCCCTCCCGCGACTCGGCCGCCGCCGCGGGGTCCACCGGGATCGGCTGCAGCCACGCCACTCCCGGCGCCTCGCCGGGCGGCGCGGCCGGGTCGTCCGACGGCGGCGCCAGCCCGGACGGCAGCACCCGCCGCCCCCGGCCGCGCAACGCCGTCAGGCACACGTTCGTCGCGATCCGGTACAGCCAGGTGCGCACCGACGCCCGCCCCTCGAACGCGCCGAACGACCGCCACGCACGCAGGTACGTCTCCTGCACCAGGTCCTCGGCATCGTCGAGCGAGCCGAGCATCCGGTAGCAGTGCGCCAGCAACTCGGCGCGGAACGGCTCCGCCACGCGGGCGAAGCCGTCCTCGGTGGTTCCCACGTCAAGCACTCTGCCTCACCTCGGCCGGCGGGAAGAGGTTCACCTTCTCCGGGAAGATCCGCACCACCACGCGCTCGGCGTCCGGCTCCGGCGGCGGCTCCTGCCCGCCCATGTACAGCCGGTACATGACCACCGGCAGTTCCTTCCCCGGATCGGCGGTGATCTCCACCCGGCCGCGCACCTCCGCGTAGTGGCCGGTCACCCTGGACACCACGAGCAGGCTGAGCCGCGGATCGCGCTCCAGGTTGCGGGTCTTGCGGCGGCCGCGGAGCGTGCTGAACACGATCGTGCCGTCGTCCTCGCACTTGACGAAGACGACCGACGACTGGGGACGGCCGTCGGGGTTGCTGGTCGAGACGATCGCGAAGTGCGGTTCGCCGACGAGGCGGCGGACGGTTTCGGGCAGTGTCATACCGGTACCGACTCGCGGGCGGCCGGAAAGGAATCGGTCTTCAGCGCACCGTCATGCGCACACCCTCGGCCAGCCGGTACGGGCGCGTGTCCACCAGCGCGCCCAGCAGCCGCCGCAGGCGCGAGACCTCCGCGCGCACCGTGACGACGTGCTCGGCGTCGCCGTACAGCGCGCGGCTCAGCGCCTCCGCCGACAGCCCGGCGGGGCCGGCGCGGTGCAGCAGCACGAGGATCTCCGCGTGGCGGCGGGTCACCTTGCGCCGCCAGCCGGTGTCGCCGCCCTGCAGCGTCAGCAGCGGGGTGTGCGTGAGGTCGAGGTCGAGCGTCACCCGCCGGTCGGGTCCGGCCGGGCGGATCAGCCAGCCCTCGGCCAGCCGTTCCGGTAGGCACGCGCCGAGCCCGGGCACCGCGATCGGCTCGCCCGCGGACGGCGCGGCGATGCGGTCGCCCACCGACACCCCGGCGCCCGCCGCGACCCAGCCGTGGTCGTCGACCAGCAGGGCGGGCCCGGTGGCCAGCAGTGGCTCGCCCACCTGGCGCAACCGGTCGAGCCGCCGCTGGTGCCAGCGCCAGATCTGCGCCTCGGTGAGCCTCCGGCCGGTCTCCACCAGGGCCCCGATGGCCGGGTGCAGCGTCAGCGCGGGGCCGCTCACGTCGATCACTCCGAGCAGCTCCCCGGTGCGCGGGTCGTGCACCGGCGACGCCGTGCAGTACCACGGGTGCTGGTTCTGCTCGAAGTGCTCGCCCGCGAGCAGTTCGACCGGGGCGGCCTCGGCCAGCGCGGTGCCGATCGCGTTGGTGCCGACGCGTTCCTCGGTCCACTCCGCGCCCTCGAAGAACCCGAGGTCGTCGGCGTGGCGGCGGACGCGGGAAGTGCCCTCGCGCCACAGGATGACGCCGTCGGCGTCGGTGACGACCAGCAGCACGTGCGGCATCCCGCCGAGCACCTGCTTGAGGTCGCCGACCGCGTCCCGCAGCGGCGAGTTCTCCCGCCGCCTGGCCAGCTCGTCCTCGCTCAGCCAGTCGCGGGTGTTGAGCCCGTCGGCCTTCAGCCCGAGCCCGATGACCCGTTCCCAGGACCGGGACACGACGTCGCGCGGGCGCAGCGGCGGACGGCCGCCCGCGATCACGGCGTCGTGCATGCGGACCAGGTCGCGGGCGTAGGCGGGCAGGCTGCAGCCAGGCGGGACTGCGCCGGGCACGCTCACGGTCCACCTCCGCACCACTGCGTCGACGATCGAGCATAGGTGCCGCTCACGCGCTCGCCAAGGCGTGCAATTCGCTGCAACCGTTGCCGGTCACCCGACCGGCGGGCTGTGATCGGTGTTACATCCCCAACGGCGAGGAGGAGTGGCGATGACACAGACGATCGACCGGGAGGCGCCGGCGCGGTCGCCGCAGGCGCGCGTCGACGCCTGGCTGGAGCGGTTCGAAGCCGCGCTGGCCGCCCGCGACGTCGAGGCGGCGGCGGGCATGTTCGCGGTCGACAGCTTCTGGCGCGACCTGGTGGCGTTCACCTGGAACATCAAGACCGTCGAAGGCCGCGAAGGCGTCGCCGACATGCTGTCCGCCTGCCTGGACGGCACGGATCCGTCCGGTTTCCGCACCACCGAGACCCCGACCGAGGCCGACGGGGTCGTCGAGGCGTGGCTGGAGTTCGAGACCGCCACCGGCCGCGGCAAGGGCCACCTCCGGCTCACCGACGAGGGTGCCTGGACGTTCCTGACCAGCCTGCGCGAGCTGAAGGGCTTCGAGGAACCGCAACGCGAACGCCGCCCGAAGGGTGTGCGGCACGGCGTCATCCGCGGACGCCGGGTGTGGGCCGAGGAACGCGAGCTGGAGAAGAAGGAGCTCGGGTACGAGCGCCAGCCCTACGTGGTGGTGATCGGCGGCGGGCAGGGCGGCATCGCCCTCGGCGCGCGGCTGCGGCAGCTCGGGGTGCCGGCACTGGTCGTGGACCGCCACGAACGTCCCGGCGACCAGTGGCGCAAGCGCTACAAGAGCCTGTGCCTGCACGACCCGGTCTGGTACGACCACCTGCCCTACCTGCCGTTCCCGGAGAACTGGCCGGTGTTCGCGCCGAAGGACAAGATCGCGGACTGGCTGGAGATGTACACCCGCGTGATGGACGTGCCGTACTGGACGCGGTCGGAGGTGAAGTCCGCGTCCTACGACGAGGACACGGCACAGTGGACGGTCACTGTCGACCGTGCGGGTGAAACCGTGGTGCTGACGCCGAAACAGCTCGTGTTCGCCACCGGCATGTCGGGCAAGCCGAACATCCCCTCGTTCCCCGGGATGGATGTCTTCGAGGGCGACCAGCACCACTCTTCGCAGCACCCCGGCCCGGACGCCTACGCCGGCAAGAAGGCCGTGGTGATCGGCTCGAACAACTCCGCGCACGACATCTGCGCGGCGCTGTGGGAGCACGGCGCGGACGTCACGATGGTGCAGCGGTCCTCCACGCACGTGGTGAAGTCGGACTCGCTGATGGAGATCGGCCTCGGCGACCTGTACTCCGAGCGCGCGGTGGCCGGCGGCATGACCACCGACAAGGCCGACATGGTGTTCGCGTCGCTGCCCTACCGGATCATGCACCAGTTCCAGATCCCGGTGTACCAGCAGATCAAGCAGCGCGACGCGGACTTCTACGACCGCCTGGAGAAGGCCGGTTTCCTGCACGACTGGGGCGACGACGGCTCCGGCCTGTTCATGAAGTACCTGCGGCGCGGCTCCGGCTACTACATCGACGTCGGCGCCTCCGAGCTCGTCGCGAACGGCGACATCAAACTGGTGCGCGGCCAGGTCGACCACCTGACGCGCAACGCCGTGGTGCTCGCCGACGGCACCGAACTGGAGGCCGACCTGGTGGTGTACGCGACCGGGTACGGGTCGATGAACGGGTGGGTCGCCGACATCGCCGGGCAGGAGATGGCCGACCGGGTCGGCAAGTGCTGGGGCCTCGGCTCGGGGACGACGAAGGACCCCGGCCCGTGGGAGGGCGAGCAGCGGAACATGTGGAAGCCGACCCAGCAGCCGGGGTTGTGGTTCCACGGCGGGAACCTGCACCAGTCGCGGCACTACTCGCTGTACCTGGCGCTGCAGCTGAAGGCCCGGTACGAGGGCATCCCGACGCCGGTGTACGGGCTGCAGGAGGTGCACCACCTGTCGTGACGCTTCCGGGGCCCGGCCGTCGACGGGGCGGCCGGGCCCCGGGTTCCACCTACGCGAAGGCGTTCACCCCGGTCAGCTCCGCGGACAGCGCCCACAGGCGCGCGGCCTGCTCCGGGTCGGTGGCGTAGTCGCGGACACCGAGGAACATCGCCGGGCGGCCCGGGCCGGACGGGAGCGGCTCACCCGAGGCGGGCCCGGCGATGTCGCAGTCCTCGCAGTACACGCCGCCCATCCCGGCCAGTGCCGGGGAGGTCGCGGCCCACACCTGCGTCGCGGCGCCCTGCTCGGGGGTCTTGAACCAGTCGGCGACCGGGGTGCCGTTCTCGTCGACCCAGCCGTTCGCGATCTGCTCCGCGAGCGGGATGTGCCGTTGCAGCGGGGTCAGGATGCTGCCCGGGTGCACCGAGAACGCCCGCACACCCGACGGCTTCCCCAGCTCGTCCAGGTGCACCGCGAACAACGCGTTCGCGGTCTTCGCCTGCCCGTAGGCCTGCCACTTGTCGTACCCGCGCTCGAACCACAGGTCGTCCCAGCGGATGCCGGAGAAGTGGTGGCCGCGCGAGGACACCGACACGATCCGCGCGCCCGGCGCGATCGCCGGCCACAGGCGGTTCACCAGCGCGAAGTGGCCGAGGTGGTTGGTGGCGAACTGCGCCTCCCAGCCGGGGCCGACGCGTGTCTCCGGGCAGGCCATGATCGCGGCGCTGTCGATCACGATGTCGATGCGCCGCCCGGAGGCCAGGAACCGCCCGGCGAAGTCCCGCACGCTGTCCAGGTCGCCCAGGTCCAGCTCGTCGACCTCGGCCAGGTCGCCCAGTGCCGCCTTGGCCGCGTCCGGCCTGCGGGCCGGGACGACGACGTGCGCGCCCGCGCCTGCCAGCGCGCGGGTGGTCTCCAGGCCGAGGCCGGAGTAGCCGCCGGTGACGATCGCGAGCCTGCCGGAGAGGTCGATCCCGCTCAGGACCTCCGAGGCGGTGGTCGACGCGCCGAAGCCGGATCCGATGGGGTGCTGTGCCGTGGTCATGGCGGCGACGCTAGGTGCTGGAGCGCGCTCCAGGTCAAACCTGGATCGGGGACTTGACTGAATCTACAGTCCGAGCTACACATATGACTGTCAGCGGTGTGGACGCAGGACCTCCCCCGGGAGTGATTCGCGATGCCGGACGTGCTGGAGCAGCTCGGGTTCGCCGACCTGGTGTGCGACGACCCGGACTGGCTGCGGGACGAGTTCGCCGCGATCATCGACGCCAACTTCGGCGAAACCTCGCGCCCGCGGCCGGAACCGCCCCGGATGCCGCTCCCCGAACCGGCCGGTCGTCCGGCCCGCGCCGCACGGACCTCCCAGCTCTGGCGGCGACAGCGCTCGCCTCCGCGCTCGTGAAAACCCGTTGGCCCGCGACGAAAGGAGGGACGACACCCGGAACATCCGCGATCTCTTCCTGAGCCCCGCCGCCCCTGCGGCGGGGCACTTCACGTCTCAGCCGAGCACGATCGGCACCAGCAGCACGGCGACGTAGTAGGCCATGAACTGCACGCCGGAGGTCATGCCGAGCATCCGGTTCGCCAGCCCGCCGACCGCGCCGACCGTCAGGCTCACCGCGAGCGCGAGCGGCCCGCCCTCGTACCAGGCCACCACGGCGATCAGCGCCACGAACGCGCCGATCAGCGCCTCGTGGCTGATCCGCCGCGCGACCCAGCCGCTGGCGGCCCGCGCGTAGCGCATCGCGAACGGGTACACGACCAGCCCGGCGATGACCACGCCGATCAGGCTGAACACCAGGAACTGCCACGAGCTGAGCAGGGTGTGCAGGTTGTGCACGCCCCCGTCCGGCCCCTTGACCGTGTAGACCGGCGGCGCGTTGAACAACGCGGCCGCGGGACCCGCGGCGACCGGGCTCAGCGGCAGGCCGAACGCGACGAGCGGGATGAGCGTCTCGGCCAGGTAGGTCGACTCCGTGGTGCCGTTCTTGACCGCCATCAGCGTGGTCAGCCTGCGGTACGGGTGCTTGATTCGGGACCCGGTGATCTCGCCGGCGAGCACGGTCGCGGCGACCGGGCTGAGCATGAACGTGGTCGAGGTGACCCCGGCCGCGGCGGCCGTCGCCGCCGTCTGCCTGCCGTCCAGGATCCGCAGCGGGTTGGGGATCCACCGCCGTCCGGTGCCGCCGTCCGGAGCGAGCCAGAACGGGCGCGGCCCGGTGCGTTCCAGGGTGCGCCGCCCGCTGCGGGACGACGCGATCAGCAGGTCCACCACGAGCGGCCCGATCGCGATGCCGAGGAAGAAGCTGATCGACAGGCTCTTGTCGAGCTGGTCGGTGGCGACCGTGTTGAGCCCGGTCACCAGCAGCGCGAACGGCACGATCGCGGCGACGCTGGCCCACCGGCCCGGCGAGAAGTAGCCGACGAAGATCGCGGCCGCGCCGAACACGAACGGCGCCACCGTCTTGATCGGGCCGGCCAGCGGGGCGAGCAGGGACGCCACGCCGACCGCGACCGGCACCGCGATCAGGGCGGCGACGAGCCCGCCCGCCAGTGCCTTGCGCAGCGCGATGTGCGGGGCGCCGAGGCGGCGCAAGGCGGTCGCGTCGTCGAGCAGCGGCACCGCGGTCGTGTCGCCAGGGATGCCCAGCAGCGTGGTGGGGATCGCGTGGGTCATGTGCTTGCTGACCGCTCCGGCGATGAAAAACGTCAGCACCCCGGCCGGCGGCACGCCGAGCAGCACGACGAGCAGCGTGACCGGCGCGAGAGTGGAAGTCTCGTCGGTGCCGGAGACCAGTCCGATCGCCGCGAAGACGACGGCGCCGAGCAGGCCCATGCCCAGGGCCCACAACAGGTCCGGGGTCATGCCCGCACCTCCTGCGCGGTCTCCCGGACCAGGCCGAGCTCGGTCATTTCGGCCCGCACGCGCGGCGGCAGCCCGGCGAAGGACTCGGCGGTGCCGCCCATGCGCTCCAGCTCGGCGATGGCGGCTTCCCGGTCCGCGGCCTGCTCGGCGCCGAACGTCCGCTTCGGGCGGAACAGCCGGGCGCACACGGCCGCGCCGAGCACGCACGCGGCCAGCCCGGCCAGCAGCGCGTAACCGCCGGCCAGCGACGGCGTGTCGACCAGTGCGCCGAACAACGCCTTCGCGCCGAGGAAGACCGGCAGGCCGGCGGCCACGCAGATCACGATGGACGCGGCCAGGTGCCGCAGGTCGACGGCGTCGTTCCAGACGACGACGTAGGGCTTCTCGTCGTTGAGTGCCAAGGCTTTCTCCGTTGGGTCAGGCGCCGGTGAGCGCGCGCAGGGTGCGGGACGGGCTGGGCCGGCCCAGGTGCCCGGCGAGCCAGGCGCTGGTTTCGGCGAGTTTGGTCAGGTCGACACCGGTGTGGATGCCGAGCCCGTCGAGCTGCCACAGCAGGTCCTCGGTGGCGAGGTTGCCGGTGGCACTCTTGGCGAACGGGCAGCCGCCGAGGCCGCCCGCCGAGGCGTCGACAGTGGTGACGCCGCGCTGCAGGGCGGCGAGGGTGTTCGCCAGCGCCTGCCCGTAGGTGTCGTGGAAGTGCACCGCGATCCGGTCGAGCGGGACGCCCGCGGCGACGAGCCCGTCGAGCAGCGCGACGACCCGGCCGGGCGTGGCGACGCCGATCGTGTCGCCGAGGCTGAGCTCGGTGCAGCCCAGGTTGAACAGCCGGGTGGCGACCGCGATCACCTGGGGCAGCGGGACTTCGCCCTGCCACGGGTCGCCCCAGCACATCGACAGGTAGCCGCGCACGTTCAGCCCGGCCTCGCGAGCACGGGCCACGACCGGCGCGAACACCTCCAGCGACTCGCCGACGGACCGGTTGAGGTTGGCCCTGGCGAAGCCTTCGGTGGCCGAGGCGAACACCGCGATGTCGGTGACGCCGAGGTCCAGTGCCCGCGCCAGGCCGCGCTGGTTGGGCACCAGCACCGGGTAGCGCACGCCGGGACGGCGGTCCAGGCGGCGCAGGACCTCCTCGGCGTCCGCCAGCTGCGGCACCCGGTCCGGGCGGACCAGGCTGGTGGTCTCGATGACGGTGTGCCCGGCGTCGGCGAGCCGTTCCACCAGCTCGACCTTCACCGCGGCGGGCACGAGCGCGGGCTCGTTCTGCAGCCCGTCGCGCGGGCCCACCTCCCAGATCGTCACCGCGGACGGCAGCCCGGGCAGCCGGTCGACGGTCATGACCGGCTCTTCGCCCGCAGCTCGGCGAGGACCTTCTCGGCGTGGTCGGCACGGACCTTGCGGTCGGCGACCAGCCGCGCGACGACAGCGGGCACCTCCGCGGCCGTGGCGCCGACGGTCGTGGCGATGTTGCGGGCGTGCAGCGACATGTGCCCGCGCTGGATGCCCTCGGTGGCCAGCGCCCGCACCGCGGCGAAGTTCTGCGCGAGCCCGACCGCGGTGATGATCTCGGCCAGCTCGGCGGCGGTCCGCACGCCGAGCAGGGCGACCGCGGCCTGCGCCACCGGGTGCACGCGCGTGGCGCCGCCGACGAGCCCGACCGGCATCGGCAGTTCCAGCGTGCCGACCACGTTGCCGTCGGCGTCCTTTTCGAAGCGGGACAACGAGGTGTACTGCCCGGACGCGGAGACGGCGTGTGAGTGGGCGCCCGCCTCGACCGCGCGGGTGTCGTTGCCGGTGGCGAGCACGACCGCGCTGATGCCGTTCATGATCCCCTTGTTGTGGGTCGCGGCGCGGTAGGGATCGGCTTCGGCGAGCGCGGCGGCGTGCACGATGTCGTCCACCACCGCGGGCCCGCCGAGGGTTTCGGCGTCGAACACCGCGCGGGCCCGGGACAGCCGCAGATCGGCCTTGTTGGTCAGGATCCGCAGCAGCGGACGGCCGCCGGCGATCTCCCCGGCGCGTGCGGCGACCGCCTCGGCCATGGTGTTCACGGCATTGGCGCCCATCGCGTCGCGGACGTCGACCTGCAGGTGCGCGACGACGTAGGTGCCGGCGCGGGAGTGCACCAGCCGCACCGCGACGTCCCGGACGCCGCCGCCGAACTCGACCAGCTTCTCGTCCTGCGCGTTGGCCAGTTCGACCAGCTCGTCGCGGGCCTCCAGCAGGCGGACGCGGCCGGCCTCGGGGTCGGCGACGCCGACGATCTGCACCTGCGCCTGCATGATCGGCGCGGTCGAGGAGGTCCGGAACCCGCCGTGCACGCGGGCGATCTTGGCGGCGTTACTGGCGGCGGCGACCACCGAGGCCTCCTCGGTCGCCATCGGGACCAGCACCTCGGCGCCGTTGACCACGAAGTTCGTCGCCACCCCCAGCGGCACGCCGAGGATGCCGACGACGTTCTCGATCATGTGGTCGGCCGCGCTCGCGTCGAGCCCCCGCGCGGGGTCGAACGCCGCGATCCGCGCCGGGTCGAGCCCGGCCGCCTCGGCGACGGACTTGCGCCGGGCCTCGACGGGGAGGTCCCGGAGTCCCTGGATACGACTGGTGCGCGCCATAGCGCCCCTTCCACTTCCGTGTGGCTGCGTGACGACCCAGGACGCTAGCTCCGCGTCCGGGCAGCGGGAATGGACCGATCGTCCACTCCGCGCGGCCCGGCTATGGGCGTTCGGCAAGGCGGGCGAGCCGGACGGCGACGGTGAGCCGGAACAGCCGGTCGGGCTCCTGCCAGCCCTCCCCCAGCAGCTCGCCGGCGCGTTCCAGCCGCTGCAGCACGGTGTTCTTGTGCACGTGCAGGGCGCGGCCGGTGGCGACCGGGCTCATCCGGTTGTCCAGGTAGGCGGCGAGAGTGGGCAACAGGGTGCCGGCGTGCTCGGCGTCCCAGTCCAGTACCGGACCGAGGACCCGGCGCACGAACGCGGCGACGCGCTCCTCGCCGGGGCCGAACAGCGCCGTGTAGGGCAGGTACTCGTCGGTGGTGACGGCCGCGTCGGACAGGCCGAGCGCGGGCAGGACGCGCACGCACGCGGCGGCCTGTTCGACGGGTTCACGCAGGTCGTCCCCGGCGACGGCGCCGACGGCCAGCACCGGGGCGGCCAGCGACCGGGCGACGGCGGCGTGGACGGTCCGCGCCGCGGCGGCCGGGTCCTCGCCCGCGGTCAGGACGACGACGTGGTCGGCGTGCTCACCGATCAGGTCACCGGTGCCGCGCAGGGCACGGGCCGCCTGGCGGCGCAGGTCGGCGGGGACCGCGACGACCACGAGCGAGCGCAGGGCCGCCAGCCGGATGGCCGCGGGCGCGGGC
>NZ_AFWY03000062.1:0-46602 GCF_000231075.2 Amycolatopsis sp. ATCC 39116
TGCCCGGAGGCTGGCGGCGGAGGGCATGGCCCGGCGGTTGAGTGTTGGGGCATGGCGGGGGGTGCGGCGGAGCGGCAGGTACGACCGTTTGGAGCCTTGCGCGGCCCCGGACGGGGGGCCACGGTGGGGGCTTGCGGGCGGGTGCCCGCCGGGGGCGGGAGTGCGGCATGACCGAGGCAGCGAGCGGGTTCGGCAGAGTGGTGGGAGCGCTCCCGGTACGGCGGGCTCTTCTAAGCGGAGGGTTGGACCTGCCGGGCGACTTGCCTGTGATGGGCGGAATTCTGGAGCGGCCACTGCCGATCGTCCCCTCCGGCGGCGACCCGCCGCGCACTCCTCCTGACTGGGGCGGCGCCGCGGCGCAGCCGCCCCGCACCCCCACACACCCGCTCGGCACCGACGCACAGCGGCGCCGCGGCGCGGCGCGGCCGGCCCGCAGCCACCCGGCGTCCACTCCCCTGGCACCTGCGGCCGGGGGCGGCACCGCCGCGCGCCCACCCCACGCACCCACGCGGGTCGCGCGATGACGGGCACCGCGGCGCGGGCCGCCGCTCCGGCCATCCATCCGCTTCCCCAGTTCGCCGCCGGGCCGGTCGGCGTCGTGCTCGCGCTGCAGGCTCTCGTGCTCAGTCTCTTGTCCGGGCGGTACGGGTTCCACCGCGACGAGCTGTACTTCCTCGCCGCGGGGAAGCGGCTCGACTGGGGATATGTCGACCAGCCGCCGATCACCCCGCTGCTCGCCAGGGCCGGCACCGCCATGTTCGGCGACAGTCCCGCCGGTGTCCGCGCGCTGGCTACCGTCGCCGCACTCGCCACAGTCCTCCTCGTCGCGCTCGTCGCCCGGGAACTAGGTGGCGGGCGCAGTGCCCAGACCCTCGCCGCGGGCGCGGCGGCGCTGTCCTCGTTCGTGCTCGTCGTGGGTCACATGCTCGGCACCGCGACCTTCGACCTGCTGGTGTGGGTGGCGATCGGGCTGCTGGCGCTACGACTGCTGCGCACCGACGACGGCCGGTGGTGGCTCGCGATCGGCGCGGTCGCCGGCGTGGGCCTGGCCAACAAGTGGCTGGTCCTGCTGCTCCTGTCCGCGCTCGGCCTCGCCGTGCTCGTCACCGGGCCGCGGCACGTCTTCCGCACCGCGTGGCTGCCCGCGGGCGTCCTCATCGCCACCGCGCTCGCCGCGCCCGTCGTGTGGTGGCAGGCCACCCACGGCTGGCCCCTGCTCACCGTCGCGGGCGGCATCAGCGAGGACGACGGCGCCGAGAACCGCATCCTGTTCGTCCCGCTCCAGCTGGTCTACCTGTCGCCGGTGCTGGTGCCGGTGTGGATCGCCGGCATGGTGCGGCTCTGGCGCGACCCGCGGCTCCGCTGGGCCCGCGCGCTCGTCGTGGCCTACTTCGTGGTGTGCGTGGAACTGCTCGTCCTCGGTGGCAAGCCGTACTACTCGATCCCGCTGCTGGTGCTGCTGATGGCCGCGGGCGCCGAACCCACCGTGCGCTGGCTCGCCCGCGGACGCCGCGCGGCCCGGCGGGCCCTCGCCGGCGCCCTCGTGGTGCTCGGGGCCGCGATGTCGCTCGTCGTGGCGCTGCCGGTGCTGCCGCCGGACGGGCTGAACCCGGTGCTGGCGATGAACAAGGAACAGGGCGAGCAGGTCGGCTGGCCGGAGTTCACCGCGACGGTCGCCGGGGTCTGGCGACAGCTCCCGGAGCCGCAGCGGGCCACGGCGGTGATCCTGACGCGCAACTACGGCCAGGCCGGCGCCATCGAGCGCTACGGCCCGGACCACGGGCTGCCGCGGCCCTACTCCGGCCACATGTCCTACGCCGACTGGGGCCCACCGCCGGACAGCCACACCGGGCCGGTCGTCCTGGTCGGCGCGACCACCATGGCGGGCGTCGACGACTGCCGCGTCGCCGCGGAACACGACAACGGGCTCGGCCTCGACAACGACGAACAGGGCACCGTCGTCACGGTCTGCGGCGTGCTGACCCGGCCGTGGTCGGAGCTGTGGCCGCAACTACGCCACTTCTACTGATCCGCCTTTTCGGACACGCCCGGAATTCCCCCGATCGAGGCACTTTTCACTCTATTGTGCGCGGGCGACGCCGCGATTCGTGGAGGTGCCCATGCGTTATCAGGTGCTGCGCCCGCCGTACTGCTACCGCTGGGCCGTCCTGATCTCCGTGGTGCTCGTGACGATCTCGCTGATCATTTCGCTGTCCTGGTCCGGCGCCGAAGGCACCCCCGCCGCACCCCGGCCCGAAACCGGGCAACCGGTCCGCGCCACCGCCACCCCACCACCCGCGCCCGGCGCCCCCGTCCGCACCACCGCCAGACCCGGCCGGTTCGTCGCGCTGACCTTCGACGACGGCCCCGATCCCGCCTACACACCGCAGATCCTCGACCTCCTCGCCCAGCACGGCGCGGTCGCCACCTTCTGCATGGTCGGCACCCAGGTGCGCCGCCACCCGGAACTGGTGGAACTGGTCGTGCGCCGCGGAATGCGCCTGTGCGATCACACCGTCAGCCACGACGAAGAACTCGCGAAACGCAACGAAGCGCGCATTTCCGCGGACATCACCGGAGCGCTCGCGGATCTGCGTCTCGCGGCCGACGGCGACGTTCCGGTTCCCTATTTCCGCGCACCCGGCGGCAACTGGTCGGAAACGATCACCGCGATCGCTTCCCGCGAAGGGATGACGTCATTGGGCTGGTCGGTCGATTCCCGGGATTGGACGCTCCCGGGGACGCCCGCGATCGTGGCGACGGTGCGGCAGGCCGTGCACCCCGGCGCGGTGATCCTGCTCCACGACGGCGGCGGACAGCGGCGGCAGACCGTCGCGGCCCTCGCCGAACTGCTTCCCTGGCTGGTCTCGCAGGGCTACCAGTTCGACTTCCCGGCCACCTGACCAACCGGATTTCAACTCACAGTTGACGTCTTCAACACGCAGTTGTAGCGTCCCTGCTCATCGTTCGATCGGGTGAGGAGATGCGATGTCTGCGAGGTCACGGGTGACGCGCTGGGGCGCGGTGGTCGTCGGCTGCCTGCTGCTCACGGCAGCCTGCGGTGGCGGTTCCGACGGCGCCGGGAGCGCCCCCGCCACCGGATCGGACGTGCCCGACACCGCGGTGATCCTGCAGGGCGTCACGAAGGACGCGCAGCTGGCGGCGGGCCTGCCGGCTCCGGTCACGCAGGCGGGCAAGCTCAACATCGGCTCGAACATGCAGTCCGCGCCGAACAACTTCTACTCCGCCGACGGCAAGACGCCGGTCGGGTTCGAGGTGGACATCGCCAAGGCCGTCGCGGCCAAGCTGGGCCTGACCGTCCAGCACACCGACATGCCGTTCGGCTCGCTGATCACCAGCCTGCAGTCCGGCAGGCTCGACCTGACCATGGCCGGAATGAACGACACGCAGGCCCGCCAGCAGCAGATCGACTTCGTGGACTACTTCACCTCCGGCATCACGATCATGGTCCGCAAGGGCAACCCGGACGGCATCACCGGCCCGGACTCGCTGTGCGGCAAGACCGTCGCGGTCGTGCAGGGCACCAGCCACCAGACCTTCGCCGCCGAGCAGAGCGCCAAGTGCGTCCAAGCAGGCAAGCCGGAGGTCACCACCACCGCCACCGACAGCGACTCGCAGAACCAGAACCAGCTGCGCACCGGCCGCGTCGCCGCCATCCTCAACGACCTGCCGACCGCCGCCTACGTCAGCAAGAACGCGGGCGGCGGCCAGTTCTTCGAAGTCGTGCCGGGCGAGCCGATCAACGGCGGGCCGTACGGCATCGGCGTCAACAAGGCCAACCCGCAGCTGCGCGACGCCGTCGCCGGCGCACTGACCGCGCTCGTCGACGACGGCACGTACGGCCGGATCCTCGACGCGTGGGGGGTCAAGCAGGGCGCGATCACGAAGGTGACCGTCAATGCCGGAAGCTGACCTGACCACCCGGGCGCCGCAGGCCGAACTGCCCATCGTGCGCCTGCGGCACTGGGGCCGCTGGATCTCGGCGGTGGTCATCGTCGCCCTGCTCGCCGGGCTCGGTGTGGTGCTGGCGCAGGCGCAGATCCAGTACGACACGGTGCCGGAGTTCCTGTGGTACCACGTGATGCTGGTGGGCCTCGTCAACACCGTCCTGCTCGCGGTGATCGCACAGGCGGTGGCGATCGTCATCGGCGTGGTGATCGCGTTGATGCGCCGGTCGGCCAACCCGGTCGCGCGCGTCGTCGCCGCGGTCTACATCTGGCTGTTCCGCGGGCTGCCGGTGCTGCTGCAGATCCTGATCTGGTTCAACCTGGCGCTGGTGTTCGAGTTCGTCTCGATCCCGCTGCCATTCGGCGGCGGCTACCTGGTGCACGAGCCGACGAACGTCATCGTCAGCGCGTTCGTCGCCGCGCTGCTCGGCCTCGCGCTCAACGAAAGCGCCTACATGGCCGAGATCGTGCGCGCCGGGCTGAACAGCGTCGACCGCGGGCAGACCGAGGCGGCGAAGTCGATCGGCATGACCCCGGCGATGACGCTGCGGCGGATCGTGCTGCCGCAGGCTATGCGGGTGATCATCCCGCCGACCGGCAATGACTTCATCAACATGCTCAAGGGCACCTCGATGGCGTCGGTGATCGGCGTGACCGAGCTGATCCACGCCGCCAACAACATCTCGTCCAACAACCTGCTGGTCATGGAGACGCTGCTGGCGGCCGCGATCTGGTACATGGTCGTGGTCACCGTCGCCAGCGTCGGCCAGCACTACCTGGAACGCGCGTTCGCGGGCGACCAGCGGGCCGCGCGGCCGTGGTCGCGCGTCGGCCGCGCCCTGACCACGCTGCGGAGGGCTTGACATGACCGAACCCCTGCTGCGCGCGGTCGGCGTGCGCAAGCACTTCGCGGGCACGGAGGTGCTGCGCGGGATCGACCTGTCCGTCCACAAGGGACAGGTGGTGTGCCTGCTCGGCCCGTCCGGCGCTGGCAAGAGCACGTTCCTGCGCTGCGTCAACCACCTGGAGACCATCGACGGTGGTCAGGTGTGGGTGGACGGCGAGCCCGTCGGGTTCCGGCTGCGCGGCGGGAAGCTGCACGAGCTGCGCGAGCGCGATGTCGCCCGGCAGCGGCGGGACATCGGCATGGTGTTCCAGCGGTTCAACCTGTTCGCGCACCGCACCGTGCTGCAGAACGTCACCGAGGGCCCGGTCCGCGTGCGTGGCGTGTCCCCCGCGGAGGCCCGCCGCACCGCGCTGGAGCTGCTGGACCGGGTCGGCCTCGCGCACCGCGCCGACGCCCACCCCGACCAGCTCTCCGGCGGCCAGCAGCAGCGGGTCGCGATCGCGCGGGCGCTGGCCATGAAACCGAAGCTGATGCTGTTCGACGAGCCGACCTCGGCGCTGGACCCGGAACTGGTCGGCGAGGTCCTGGAGGTGATGACCTCGCTCGCGGCCGAAGGGATGACAATGGTCGTCGTGACACACGAAATGGGGTTCGCGCGGGAGGTGGCCGACGAGGTCGTCTTCATGGCCGACGGCGCGGTCGTGGAGACCGGGCCGCCCGCGCAGGTCCTCGGCGCGCCGGAGCACGAGCGCACCCGTCAGTTCCTGGCGCGCATCCTCTGATGGCCAGGATCTCGCCAAGCTACCTGCTCCAGTTCGACGAGCCCGCCGGTTACCTGGACTTCGCCCGCTACGGCCCGCCCTCGCACGCCGTCGTGGACACCACCGCGCGACTGCTGGACTCCTCGGCCAAGGCCGGGCCGTCCACAGTGGACGACCTGATGCGGCAGGAGATCCGCGCGAAGGCGGCCGTGGCGCGGTTGTGCGGCACCGACACCGACCACGTCGTCCTGCTGCCCAACACCAGCCAGGGCCTGTTCCAGGCCGCGTTCAACGCCCCGGCGGGCGAGGTTCTGGTGTCGGCCGCGGAGTTCCCGGCCAACACCTACCCATGGGCGCGCGCCGAGGAGGTCGGGCGGATCACGCTGCGGCGAATGCGCTGCCGTCACGTGACCCCGGAGGTGGTCGCGAAGGAGCTGGGCCCGGACACGGCGGTGGTGTCGGTCAGCGCCGTCGACTTCCGCACCGGCTACCGCGCGGACCTCGCCGCGCTGCGGGAAACCGTGGGCGACCGGCTGCTCGTGGTCGACGGCATCCAGGGCTTCGGAGTGGTCGAGGCACCGTGGGACGCGGCGGACGTGCTGGTCGTCGGCGGACAGAAGTGGCTGCGCGCGGGCTGGGGCACCGGGTTCGCGGTGCTGTCGGACCGGGCGCTGGAGCGGATGCGGCCGGTGCTGTCGGGCTGGACCGGCGCGCACGACGCCGGCCTGTTCGACGACGAGATCCACCCGCCCGCGGAGTTCGCGGCGTCGTGGTCGGTGAGCAACCTGAGCCCGGTGACGTCGGGCGCGTTCGCCGCGGCGCTGGAACTGGTCGAGGAGGCCGGGGTCGCGGCGATCGAGTCGCGCATCGGCGAGCGGGTGGGCGAGCTGGAGGAGATGCTGCGCTCGCTCGGCGCGGAGATCGTGTCGGCGACCGACCGGCGCGCCGGGATCCTCGCGTTCAGCCTGCCCGGGCACCCGGCGGAGCGGGTCGGGGCGGTGCTGGCCGCGGAGGGCATCGCGGCGACCGTGCGCACCGAGCACGTGCGGCTGTCCCCGCACGCGTCCACACCGGTGTCGGCCGTCGAAGCCGTCCGCACCGCGCTGGAGCACCTGTCCCGCCCGCTGCGTGCCAGCCGGGTGCCGTCCGCGGCCGCCACCGATTCGGTGCTGTCCGCACTGGTCCCGGCGGTGAGCGGGCTGGCCGCGATGCTCGGTCCCGGCAACGAGGTCGTGCTGCACGACCTGTCCAAGCTGCCCGACTCGATCGTCGCCATCGCGGGCGGGATCACCGGCCGCGAACCCGGCGGACCGATGACGGACCTGCTGCTCGGGCTGGTCCGCCGCGGCACCACGCACGACCTGACCAACTACGAGACCCACGGCCCGGACGGCAGGCCGATCCGCTCATCGACGATCTTCCTGCGCGATCCGGACGGCGTGGCGATCGGCTGCCTGTGCGTGAACAGCGAGGTCACGCAGGGGCCGGCGAGCGAGGTGCGGTCGGAGAGCTTCCCGCCCGACGTGGACAGCCTGCAGCGGTTCCTGGTCGACCGGGCGGTCGCCCAGGCCGGAATCCCGGTGGGGCTGATGAAGAAGAAGCACAAGGCCGCGGTGGTGCGGGAGCTGGACGAGGCCGGGTTCTTCCTGATCAAGGACGCGGTGGACTTCCTCGCCGGTGAGCTGGAGGTCACCCGCTACACCATCTACAACTACCTGAACGAAATCCGCGGTTGAGTGGACGGCCGGGCGACCGGCGGGGACGCTGGGGGGATGACCACGCAGGATCTCGCCGGCGTCTTCGCCGCGGTCGCCCGGCGGCTGGAGCCGGAACCGGACCTGGACCGCACCGTGTCCAGGCTGGTCGAAGCCGCGATCGCGACGGTTCCGGGCGCGGAGGACGCGGGCATCTCGCTGCTCGAGCGGGACCAGGTGCGCTCGATCGGGCCGACCAGCGAGCGGGTGGCCAAGCTCGACCAGGCCCAGCACGAGCTGTGCCAGGGGCCGTGCACGGACGCCGCGTTCGAGGGCGACCTGTACCGCAGCGGCGACCTCAAACGCGACGACCGGTGGCCCGCGTTCACCGTGGCGGCCACCGAGCTGGGCGTGGTCTCGATGCTGGCGGTGCGGCTCTACACCGAGCGGACGGTGCTCGGGGCGCTGAACATGTACTCCGGGCAGCCGGAAGCGTTCGACGCCGCGTCGGAGACGGTGGCGGAGGTGTTCGCCGCGCACGCGGCCGTCGCCCTCTCCAGGGCGCGCAAGCAGGCCCAGCTCGTGACCGCGCTGGACACGCGGGACACCATCGGCATGGCGAAGGGCATCCTGATGGAGCGCCACCACGTCGACGGGGAGCGGGCGTTCGGCATGCTCGTCGAGGCCTCCCAGCACGCGAACGTCAAGCTGCGGGACGTGGCGGCGTGGCTGATCCAGGAGGCGTCGGGGGCATAAGCCGGGCCCGCCCGGGGTAAGCCGGTTTCGAACACACCGGCGAACGGAGGCAGGGGTGACCGGACCGCAGAACCCGGAGAAGGACCCGCAGGAGTGGACCACGGGCGAGGAGCAGATGACCGGCCCGCAGCGCTCGTACCTGCAGACACTGGCCCGCGAGGCCGGTGAGGAGCTGCCGGAGGACCTGACCAAGGCCGAGGCGTCGCAGCTCATCGACCGGCTGCAGGAGAAGACCGGCCGCGGCACGGACAACTGAGCGGGAACAGTCGAGCGGGGCTCGGGGGCAGGTGCCGCGGAGGCTTCTCGGCAGGTGCCCGCGCATAGGGGCTCACCGGCGTGAGCGTGGGACTCGCGGGCAGGTGGCGCGAGCCTTCCGGGCAATTGCCCGCTCGGGCGCGGGAAGGTTCACCGCGCGGGTGGGGATCGTTCCACGAGGGGACATCGGGACGTCAGACGTGATCACCAGGCTGGGCGCGACTTTTCAGCCCAGGAGGCGGTATGTCCGACAGATCCCCATCCCCCGGTCTCGCTCGCCGGACCCTGCTGCAGGCCGCGGTGGGCACCCCCGTCGCGGCGGCGGCCGTGCTCGGCGCGCAGCCCGCTCAGGCCGCGGAGGCCGCGGGCGGCCCGGCCGACGCCGAGAGCCCGCGGTTCACCCTCGCGGTCGTGCCCGACACCCAGTACCTCTTCGACGAGGGCGGCTCGGACCCCGAGCCGGTCCGCGCGACCTTCCGCCACGTCATCGACCGGCGCCGGGAGGACGGCATCGTCTTCCTCGCGCACCTCGGCGACGTGACCGAGCACGGCACGACGACCGAGATGCGCCTCGCCGACGACGTCTTCCGCACGATCGACGGCCGCATGCCCTACAGCGTCCTCGGCGGCAACCACGACGTCTCCGGCGACGACCAGCGCGGCGACACGCCCTACCTGCGGACGTTCGGCCCGCGCCGCTTCACCCGCTCCGCCACCTACCGGGGTTCCTCGCCCGACGGGTACAACAGCTTCCACATCTTCCGCGCCGCCGGCCGGCAGTGGCTGCTGCTCGCGCTGGACTGGCGCGTCTCGGACGCGGGCATCGCCTGGACGAAGAGCGTTCTCGACGCGAACCGGGGCCTGCCGACGATCCTCACCACCCACGACCTCGTCTACCCCACCGACGGCGGCGGCGCGCACCTGTCCGACCACGGGCAGCGGCTGTGGGACCAGGTCATCCGCCGCTACGACCAGATCTTCCTGGCGATGGGCGGGCACTACTGGCCCACCGGCCGCACGACGCTGACCAACGACCACGGCAACCCCGTGGACCTGCACATCACCAACTACCAGGACCGCTACTACGGCGGCGCGGGCATGCTGCGGTACTACGCCTTCGACCTGGCCCGCGGCGTGATCGACGTCAGCACCTTCTCCCCCTGGCTGCAGGCGCGGCGCGACCCGACCGCACTCGAAGCCGAGACCCACGAGCTGACCGGCGACACCGACCGGTTCACCGTCGAGGTCGACTTCGACCGCCGGTTCCCGCCCGCGCCGTTGCCCGCCCGGCCCGCCGCGAAGGTCGTCATCCCCGGCACGGTCGCGTACTGGCGCTTCGACCGCGAAGGGCTCACCGGCGCGGACGGCAGCCCGGTCGCGGCCGGCGCGGTGGCGCGGGACCTGTCCGGCAACGGCAACGACCTCACCGTCACCCGCCTGCACGACGGGCCCGCCGACGTGCTCACCTTCTCCGCCGACCACCACCGCGCCGCGCCAGGCCACGGGAGCCTGCGCTTCGACGGCGGGCAGAACCCGGACCGCGGCGCGGTGCTGCGGACCAGCGCGAGCGCGCCGCTGGCCCGCGCGCGGTTCGAGAACGGCTACACCATCGAGACGTTCATCAAGCTGCCCGACCCGTTCGTCGGCGACCACGCGTTCATGGGCATCCTGAGCTGGGAGGGCCGCAGCGGCGACGCGGGCAAGACCAGCGGGTGGTCGCAGGACGAGCCGACCTGCAGCCTCAACCTGTCCGGAGAGCGCTTTCTGCAGTTCGTGGTGTACCCGGTCGACCGGGACGCCGACCCGACGTCGTGGAGCCACGCGCTGCCGGTGGGCCGGTGGACGCACGTCGCGGTGGTCAACGACGGGCGCCGCACGGTGACCTACGTCGACGGCTCCCGCATCGCGCGCAACGCCGCCGAGGACTCCAAGGGCATCACCACGCTGGGCAAGCCGTTCGCGATCGGCGGGACGCAGTTCGCCGAGAAGTACGGCCAGGGCTACTACGGCTGGCTGGGTGACACGCGCATCGTGTCGCGCGCGCTGCGGCCGGACCAGTTCCTGACGCGCTGAGAAACGGCCGGGATCCGCTCCGGGTCCCGGCCACTCAGGACAGCTTCGCGACCCAGCCCAGCGGCAGGTGCCGCATGGCGAAGCGCAGCGGGGCCCACGGCCAGGCCGGCGTGTACGCCTCGGCCCGTTCCCGCTCGATCGCCTTCACCATGGACGCCACGCCGGGCTTGGTGTCGACCAGCAGCGGCGTCTTGCGCACCCGCGCGTTCATCTCGGACCGGATGTAGCCGGGGAAGATCGTGGTGACCCGGATACCGGTGCCGAGCGTGTCGGCGCGGATGCCCTCGGCCAGCGCGGCCACCCCGGCCTTGCTCGCCGCGTAGGTGGTGAGGTTGCGTGGCAACCCGCGCATCGCGCTCATCGACGAGATCACCACCAGGTGCCCGGACCCCTGCTCGCGGAAGATCTCCATCGCGGCCTCGCACTGGGCGAGCGCGGCGACGAAGTTCACCTCCGCGGTCTGCCGGTTCGCGGCGAAGTACCCGGTGCCCAGCGGCTGCCCCTTGCCGAGCCCGGCGTTGACCACGATCCGGTCCAGCCCGCCGAGTTCGTCGCGCAGTTCGCGGAACACCCGGAACACCGCGTCGTGGTCGGTGACGTCCAGACCGCGAACCGCTACTGTGACACCGGGATGCGCCGACGTCACTTCCCCGCGCAGGGCTTCGAGCCGCTCGACCCGCCGGGCGCACAGGGCGAGATCCCGGCCGAGCGCCCCGAACTGCCGCGCCATCTCCTCGCCGAGGCCGGCGCTGGCGCCGGTGATCAGAATCCGCTTTCGCACGGGGGAAAACCTATCCGCCGCCGGACTTCGTCGCAGCGTGACAAATATCGTGCCGCGCGGACCGAATGACGTTCGGCTCCTTCCGCTTGCCGTGATCGGCCGTAACATGAACGACTGCCCGACGTCACGAAGGGGGTCGTTCGTCCTGGTAGAGAACCGGAACGCGGAGCTGCTCGCCTCCGGGCCGCGCTGGGTCGCCGTCGAACTGCGCCCGCACGCCGGGCGGATCGCGGCCGCGATCATGCAGGAGGTCCGGCGGTCGGTGCCGGCCTACGCGCGTCCGCTCACCGGGACGTTCGGCCGGGCGTTCACCGAGGGCGTCGAGCAGGCGGTCCGGCACGTCATCGAGAGCATCGGCAACCCGGCGATCAAGCACCACGACTGGATCGAGCTGTTCCGCGAGCAGGGCAGGCGGGAGTTCGCCGACGGCCGCAGTCTCGACGCCCTGCAGGCCGCGGCCCGCATCGGCGCGCGTGTGGCGTGGCAGTACGTCGCGCCGGTGCTGCGCAAGGCGGGCGCGTCGCCGCAGGTGCTGGCGCACGCGGCGGAGATCATCTTCGCCTACGTGGAGGACCTGTCGGCCATCGCGCTGGACGGGTTCCACGAGGCGCAGTCCAGTTCCGGCGGCACCATCGAGCGGCGGCGGCGGCAGTTGCTGGAGCTGATCCTGTCCGGCCGCCCGGCTGGGCCGGAAACGCTGGCGAACATGTCGAAGGGCGCGGGCTGGGCGCTGCCGGACAAGGCCGCGATCGTCGCGCTGGAACGCGCCGAGGGCACCGCCGACTTCCCCGTCGAGCTGCTGGACGACGAGGTGCTGGTGGACCTGGAGAGCACGCAGCCGTGCCTGCTGACGACCCGGCCGAAGCGGCACCTGTTCCCGCTGACCGGGCGTTGGAACGGCTGGCGCGCGGCGGTTTCGCCAACGGTCCCGCTCGCCGACGCGCCTGCCGCGCACCGCACCGCCCGGCGCGCGCTCGCGCTGCTGCCCGCGTGCTCGGCCGACGATCCGATCACCTGGTGCGTCGACCGGCTGTCCGCGTTGTGGTTGCTCGGCGAGGACTTCCTCGCCGCCGAGGTGGCGCGGCAGGCGTTGCGGCCGCTGGACGAACTGGGCGGCAAGCAACGCGACCGTCTCGGCGAGACACTGCTCGCGTGGCTGGAAACCCGTGGCGGCGCACCGGAAATCGCCAAGCGGCTGCAGGTGCACCCGCAGACCGTGCGGGCGCGGCTGCACCAGTTGCGGGAGCTGTTCGGCGACCGGCTGGACGACAGCGAGGACCGGTTCAGCATGCACCTGGCGTTGCGCGCGCAACGGCTCGCCGCGCGGGGTGAGCCGTCGTGAGCGTGCGGATTTGTCACGTGGGTGAGGAAAACCGGAAGGCGGGCACTCACCGGGGCGAGGTGCGCTGGTCCGATCGCGCGGTCCGGTTGCTCCGCTCACGCAAGAGATCCTTGCCAAGCACCGGGCGTGGTGCGATGTTGTTCCTCCCGACAAGTGAAATCGAGGTTACCCGGACGACCGAATCGATCGGCTGCGAGGGCAGCGCCGCCAATTTTCGTTGCGATCAGAGGTAATCATGACGACCGATGCCGGTTACCGGCACGGGAACACCGTGCGGAAGAACGCCTCCCGAAGACCGCCCCGCGCGCCGGGACTCCCCCCGCGCCAGCGCCAGAACGCGCCGGACGTCACCGCCGGCATCGGGCGCGCCAGCAGGCTGTGGGCCTCGCTGCCCCGTGAGCTGGCGAAGGCGTTCCGGCCGCACGCCGACGCCATGACGGCCGAGATCCTGCGGGAGATCCAGCTCGCGGTGCCCGAGTACGCGCGGCCGCTGGAAGGCCCGTTCGGGCGCACCATCGTGCGCAGCATCCAGCAGGCGGTCCGGCACTGCATGGACAACCTGGGCAACCCGGCCGCGCCGCAGGAGGCGTGGATCGGCGTGTTCCGGCACCTGGGCAAGGTCGAGTTCAGCGAGGGCCGGACGCTGGACCAGCTGCAGACCGCCTACCGCGTCGGCGGGCGGGTGGCGTGGCGGTATGTCGCGTCGGTGAGCCAGTCGCTGGGCCTGTCGACGGATTTCCTGTGCGTGGGGGCGGAGGCGATCTTCGCCTACGTCGACGAGATCTCGGCGCTGTCGCTGCAGGGGTACGCGGCCGCGCAGAAGCGGGCCGCGGGCACCCGGGCGCGGCAGCGGCGGCAGTTGCTGGAGCTGATCCTGGCCGACCCGCCCGCGTCGCCGACGGCGATCGCCCGCCTGGCCGCTACGGCCGGGTGGCGGCTGCCGGAACGGGTGGTGGCGGTGGCCCTGGAACCCCGCGCCGACCAGCACCACCGCGAGCCGCCGTCGCTGGACAGCGAGGTGCTCATGGACCTGGAGGGGCCGCAGCCGTGCCTGCTGGCCGACCCGCAGCTGGTCACGGCCGGGTCGCTGGAGCCGGCGCTGGCCGGGTGGCGCGCGGTGATCGGGCCCGAGGTGAAGCTGGGCGACGCGGCGATGTCGCTGCGCTGGGCGCGCCGCACGGTGGACCTGGCGCGCCGCGGCGTGATCGACGCGCCGCCGCTCGCGCGCGCGACCGACCACCTGGCGACGTTGTGGCTGCTGTCGGACGAGTTCCTGGTGAAGGAGCTGATCCGGCGGTGCCTCGCGCCGCTGGCCGGGCTGACCGACAAGCAGCGGACCCGGCTGGGCCAGACGCTGCTCGCCTGGCTGCAGTCCAGCGGAACCGCGCCGGACATGGCGGACCGGCTGGGTGTGCACCCGCAGACCGTGCGGTACCGGATGCGGCAGCTGGAGGAGTTGTTCGGGGAGCGACTCAACGATCCGGAGAGCCGGTCGGACCTGGAGATCGCCCTGCGGGCCGCCCAGTTGCTGGACAAGTAGCCCGGGTGCCCGTCGCGGCGGACACCCGGGGCCGCCGGGTCACGCGCCTTCGAGTGCCTGGCAGGTCGGCGCCTTCTGGAAGGCCTTGGCCAGTTCCGGGTTGTCGGTGAGGTCCTTGGTCGGGCCTTCGGTGGTGTTGCCCAGTTTGGCGAAGGCGTCGCTGGCGCCGCGGACCGCTTGCTCGAACGTCGCCTGGTCGCTGACCGGGGCGGACGCCAGCGCCGCGCGGGCCTCGTCGACCGAGGCCTTCGTCGTGTTCAGGGTTTCCATCGCGCGCTGCACGGTGGCCTGGCCGTCGGTCACCGGGGGCGGGCCCTCGCGGGTGATGCCGTCGCCCAGGTCGGTCAGCGCCTGCGACAGCGACGCCAGGTAGGTGACCAGGCCCTCCCGCGCCTTGGTCACGTCGGAGGCGTCCACGCCGGGCAGCTGCGACAGCTTGGTGCCGCCGTCGCGGACGACCGCGCACACGTGGTCGGACCAGGTGATCGCGGCGGCGTTCTCCTCCGGCGCGGCCTTGTCCTGCCCGCAGCCGGCGAGCACCGCCAGACCGGCCAGCGCGCCGGCGACCAACACAGCTCTCACCAGAACCATCTCCTCAGCGTCGGCACCCGGCCGCCGTGTTCAGCGGCGCGGGTGTGGTGTCGAGGCCGTTGCGGTACCGGGTGCCTTCGTACCCGGCGGTGCACGGCAGCGGATCGAAGAACGTCGTGGCCAGGCCGAAGCCCGCGGAGTCGCCCGCGATGACCGTGCTGCCCGCCTCGATCGCCGTCGGCGCGGCCACCAGCAGCTGCTCGACCCCGTCGCGGTGGGCGAGCAGCACCTGGGAGGTCGTGAGCAGGTTCGTCAACAGGGTGGTCAGGTTCGGGCCGGTCTCCCGCAGCAACCCGCTGATCTGCCCGGCGGCGGGCGGCGCGGTGGACAGGATCGTCGACAGGTCCGCGTCGGAGTCGCGCAGCATCGCGGCGATGCGCTTGGCGTCCGCGCCGAACGCGGTGATCGCGCCGGAGTTCTCGATCTGCGTGGTCAGCACGGTGTCGGCGTCGGTGATGAGCTGGATCGTCTGCGGCAGGTGCTCCGCGGCGGACTGCGTGAACGCGGACGTCGCGTCGAGCAGCGCCTGCAGGCTCGGGCCGGTGTCCAGCGTCGCGTCGTACAGCTCGTCCACCACCGACCGCAGCGCGTCCCGCGGCACCGACGCGACCAGCCGGTCCAGGTTCAGCACCAGCTGCTCGTTCGGCAAGGGCAACCGCGTGCGGGACAACGCGATCACCGAGCCCTCGGCCAGCACCGGGCCGCCGGAGCTGCGTGGCCGCAGGTCGACGTACTGCTCCCCCACCGCCGACCGGTTCGTCACCACCGCCTCGACGTCCGCGGGCACCGGCGGGGCGCCGTCGTCGATCCGCAGGTCGGCCTCCAGCCCGGAGTCGGTGAGCCGCAGCTCGCCGACGCGGCCGATCGGCACGCCGTTGTAGGTGACCTCGGCGTTGGTGAAGATGCCGCCGGAGTCGGCCAGCTCGACGCGCACCACGTACCCGCCGCCGCCGAAGAGCCGGTCCAGCCCGGCGTAGCGGGCGCCGACGTAGGTGATCCCGGCCAGCGCGATCAACGCGAACACGATGACCTGCACACGCACCTTGCGGGTCAGCATCTAGGAACCACCACCCAGCGGGAGCGGCGCGGACTGCGGGCTCGTGCCCGAAGTCTGGTTGCCTGAGGTTTGGGCGTCGAAGTCCAGGAACAGGTTGAGGTAGTCGCCCTTGATCGCGTCGAGCGCGGCGTCCGGGAACGGGAACGTCAGCAGCATCTCCATCGCCTCCGGCAGCTGCTGCCCTGCCACGGTCAGCTGCCGCAGCGTCGGCTCCAGCGCCCGCAGGTCCGCGATCAGGTCGTCCTTGCTGCGGTTCACGGTGTCGACCGCGACGCCGGACAGGTGGTCCAGCGAGGTGAGCATGGTGACCAGCTGCTCGCGCTGCCGGGCCAGCACGTCGATGCCGGGCGTGAGGTCGTCCAGCACCCCGGTGATCTGGTCCTTGCGGGCGGACAGCGACGCGGACAGCCGCTCGATCCCGTTCAGCGCCCTGGTGATCTCGCCGCGGTGCTGGTCCAGCCCGGCGACGAAGGTGTTCACCTCGGTCAGCAGGTCGCGGATCTCCGCCTCGTTGCCGCCCAGCGCGGCGTTCAGCTCGCGGCTGATCTGCTGCACCTGGCCGACGCCGCCGCCGTTGAGCAGCATCGACAGTGCGCCGAGCACCTCCTCGACCTGCGGGTTGCGGTTGGTGCGCTCGACCGGGATGCGGGCGCCATCGGCGAGGGCGCCCTGCGGTTCGCCGGCCGCGGGCGGCCCCAGCTCGACGAACTTCTCGCCGAGCAGGCTGCTCTGCCGCAGCCACGCCTCCGCGTTCGCCGGCAGCCGCACCGAGCCGTTCACCACGAGCGTGACCTGCGCGGTGCGGCCGTCGGCGGACAGGTCGATCCGCTCGACCCGGCCGACCGGCACGTCGTCGACCTGGACCGCGGACTGGGGCACCAGGTCGAGCACGTCCCGGAAGCCGACGACGACCCGGTACGGGTGATCACCGAGGTCCGCTCCGCCGGGCAGCGGCGTGTCGTAGAGGCCGCCGAACGAGCAGCCGGTCAGCAGCGCCAGCGCGGCCAGCAGGGCCGCGGCCAGTGGGGTGCGCTTCATCGGCCGCCTCCGAGCGGCAGGACCGGGCCCATGCTGAACTCGTTGAGGTCGGCCCGGCTGTAGATCGTCGAGTTCGCCGGGTCGTAGGCGGCGAGCAGCCGGTTCAACGCGTCCGGCGCCGTGGTCAGCGCTTCGGACAGCGACGCACGCTGGTTCGCCAGCACCTGGGCCGTGCCCATCAGCTTGTCCACGTTGGACTTGATCCGGCCGCGGTTGTCCCGCACGAACTGCAGGATCTGCCCGAGCGCGCCGGCCAGCTCGTCCAGCGACGCGCCGAAGACGTCGCGTTCCGAGGCGAGGAACGCCGACACCCGCGCGAGCAGGTCGGCCAGCCTGCCCACCTGGTCGTCGTTGTCGGCGAGCATCGTGGTGAACCGCTGCAGGTTGTCGACGGTGGCGAACAGGTCGTCCCGCGAACCGCTCAGGGTGGTGGCGGCCTGGCCGAGCTGCCGGATCATCTCGCCGAGCTGCGCGCCGTTGCCGGTGAGGTCCTCCGCCGCGCTGCTGAGCAGGGCCGACAGCGCGCCGTCGCCGTTGGCGCCCTGCGGGCCGAGCGCGGTGGTCAGGCGGTCCAGGCTCGCGAACAGCTGGTCCAGCTCGACCGGCACGGCGGTGCGTGCCACCGGGATCACCGTGCCGTCGGCGATCTCCGGGCCGCCGCGGTAGACCGGCGCGAGCTGCACGTACCGGTCGCTGACCAGGCTCGGCGTCACGACCAGGGCGGCCGCGTCGGCGGGCACCCGGATGCCGCGGTCCACCGTGAACCCGACCTTCACCTGCTGCCCCTGCGGCTCGACGGTGTCGACCGTGCCGACCGGCACGCCGAGGATCCGCACCTCCGAGCCGGGGTAGATGCCGACGGCCGCGGTGAAGTACGCGGTGAGGTGCTTGCCGCGCCCGCTGTCGCGCACGACGATCACGATCGCGGTGGCCAGCGTCGCGATGATCACGACGAGCGCGCCCCAGCGCAGCCACCTGCCCAGGCGGGACACCGCCATCAGCCGCCTCCTCCCGGTTTCGGTGGCATGCACGGACCGCCGTCCGCGGGGAGGATCAGCCCGCAGAGGTAGGTGTCGATCCAGTTGCCGTTGCCGATCGCGTCGCCGAGCAGCCGGTAGAACGGGCCGGACAGGCTCAGGCTGCGGTCGAGCGTGTTCTGGTTGCGCTGCAGCACGTCCGTCACGCGGTCGAGCTGTTCCAGCGCGGGTTGCAGCTGCGCGTTGTTCTCGTCGATCAGCCCGCGCACCTGCTGCGAGAGGTCGCGGGTGCCGTGCAGCAGCTGGTCGAGCGCGGACCGGCGCTGGTCGAACTCGGTCAGCAGCACGTTCCCGTCGGTGATCAGGCGGGCGAGCTGGTCGGTGCGCTCGGCGACCGTGCCGCTCAGCTCCGCGGTGCCGCTGAGCAACTGCTTCAGCTGGGTGTCGCGCGAGGAAATCGTCTGCGACAACGCGGCCAGACCGTCCAAAGCGGACCGGACGTCCTGCGGGGTGGCGGCGTCGAAGGTCTGCGCGAGGGTGCGGAAGCTCGCCGCCAGCTGGTCGGTGTCCAGTTCGCCGGTGGTGCGGGCGAGGTCGGCGAAGGCGTCGTTGACGTCGTACGGCGTGACCGCGCGGTTGCGCGGGATCGGCTGGTCCGGGTCCTGTTCGCGCTCGCCGCGCGGGTCGAGCGCGAGGTTCTTGGCCCCCAGCAAGGTTTTGATCCGCACCGACACGGTGCTCTCGTCGCCGACCCACGTGTCGGTGACCCGGAAGGTGACCTTGACGTGGTCGCCGTCCAGCGCGACGCCGGTGACCTCGCCGACCTTCGCGCCCGCGACGCGCACCTCGTCCCCGCTCTTGAGGCCGGCGGCCTCGGTGAACTCCGCGGTGTAGGTGGTGCCGCCCAGCGCGGGCAGCCGGTCCCAGAACAGGGTGAGCCCGCCCAGCACGAGCATCAGGGCCAGCCCGGCGATGCCGAGGCGGAAGGAGTTGCGTGACCGGAACGACTTCACCGGCGGCACCTCGCCTCGGTCACGGGCACCCCGACCGGGCCGCCGCCGGGCGCCGGGGCGGCGTCGGAGTGCACCGAGCACAGGTAGAAGTTCAGCCACGAGCCGTAGGAGGCGATGCGGCCGATCGACTCGTACTTGACGGGCAGGTTGTTCAGGAACCTCTCGAACTCCGGTGTGTTGTCGCCCAAGGTCCTCGCCAGCTCCTCCAGCGCGTCGATGTCGCCCCGCAGCGGGTCCCGCGCGTCCCGCACGAGCCCGGCGGTGGCGGTGGTGAGGTCGCCGATGCCGTCGATCGCCTCGCCGATCGGCCCGGAGTTCGCGGCGAGCCCGGACACCAGCTGCTGGGTGGCGTCGAGCAGCTGCGCGAGCTGGCCGTCGCGGGCGTTGACGCGGTCGAGGACCTCGTTGAGGTTCGTGATCACCTGGCCGATCACCTGGTCCTGGTCGGCGAGCGAGGACGTCAGCGATGCGGTGTGCCGCAAGAGGTCCGCGACCGTGCCGCCCTCGCCCTGCAGCACCTGCACGATCTCGCCGGCGAGCTGGTTGACGTCCTGCGGGGACAACGCCTGGAACAACGGCTTGAACCCGTTGAACACCGCGGTCAGGTCCAGCGCGGGCCGGGTGCGTTCGAGCGGGATCAACCCGCCCGGGTCCAGCCGTCCGGTGCCCGCGCCCTGGTCGAGCGTGATGTAGCGCTGGCCGATGAGATTGCGGTACTTCACGGCCGCGGTGACCGTCGAGCTGAGCGCGCGGTCCTTGTCGACCTCGAAGGACACCTCGGCGATGCGGCGGTCGACGATCTCGATACCGGTGACCTGCCCGATGCGCACGCCGGACATCCGGACGTCGTCGCCGGAGTTGAGCGAGGTGACGTCGCTGAACCAGGCGCGATAAGTGACGGTGTCGCCGTCGCCGCGGTTGGCGATCGTGACGGCCAGCAGCCCGGTCGCGAGCACCGTGACGACCGCGAAGACCAGGCCCTTGATCAGCGGTCGGATCATTTCAGCGTCACCTCCGCGCCACGCAGCAGCGGGTTCACCAGCAGTCCGCTCCAGCCGGGGATCTCGGACGGCCGCTCCCCCAGCACGGGGGCGAGCAGTTCGGCCAGGAACCGCTGCGCCGCCGGGGTGTCCGCCCCCGGCGCGGCCGACCCGGCCGTGGGACACCGCGGTCCGCCCGCCGCGGGCGGCGGGGCGCCGCCCGGTTTCGGCGGCCGCACCGTGAGGTCCACGTGCAGGCCGGGTTCGGCCGTGCCCACCCCCAGGGCCCGCTCGACGACCGGTTTCAACCGGGCGGCCGCGTCGGCCACGCACGGGATCTCCGGGCTGTATTCGGCGAGCAGGTCGAGCACCGGCCTGCTGTCCGCGGACAGGTCGACCAGTGTGTCGTCGTTGGCGTCGAGGAAGCCGTGCGCGTCGTCGCCGGCCGCGGTCACGGTGGTGAACAACGCGGCGAGGTCCTGCTGCTGCCGGGTCAGGGTGGTCGCGGTGGTGCGCAGGTCGGCCATCGCGTCCACCAGGTCCGGCGCGGCGGTGGAGTAGGTGTTCACCGTGTCGGCGAGCTTGGTGATCGCGGTGCGCAGCTCCGGCACCTCCGGGTTGAGCCGGCCCAGGTAGTCGCCGAGCGACACCAGGGTCGTGCCCAGCTCGGGGCCGCGGCCCTCCAACGCCTGCGACACCGCGCCGAGGGTGCTCGCGAGCTTCTGCGGCTGCACGGCCTGCAGCACCGGCAGCAGGTCGCGCAGCGCCTGCTCGACCTCGACCGCCTGGCTGCTGCGGTCCTCCTGGATCACCGCACCGGCCGACAAGGCGCGCGGCGCGGGCGCGGGCGGGATCACCAGGCTGACGTACCGCTGGCCGAACAACGTCTTCGGCAGCAACCGGGCGGACACGTTCGCCGGGATGTCCCCGATCCGGTCCGGGTCCATCGCCAGCTCCACGTCGACCCAGCCGGGTTTGACGTCGATCGAGCGCACCGACCCGACGAGCACCCCGCGGACCTTGACGTCGGCGTTCTCCTTCAGCTGGGTGCCCGCCCGCTCGGCGCGCAACACCACCGGGACCGCGGAGCTGAACGCCTTGCCGTAGACGGCGACCGCGAACCAGCCCATGGCGCCGAGCAGCGCGATGAACACCAGGCCGAGCGCGCCGAACACCAGGCGCCTGCGCTGCTCGCTCATCCCGCCACCCGCACGGTCGTGGTGGCGCCCCAGATCGCCAGGCTGAGGAAGAAGTCGAGCACGCTGACCACGACGATCGAGGTGCGCACCGACCGTCCCACCGCGACGCCGACCCCGGCCGGGCCGCCGCCGGCGCGGTAGCCGTAGAAGCAGTGGGTGAGGATGATCGCGACGCTGAACACCATCACCTTCGCGAACGACCAGAGCACGTCCTCGGGCGGCAGGAACAGGCTGAAGTAGTGGTCGTAGGTGCCACCCGACTGGCCGTAGACGGTGACGGTGATCGTGCGGGCCGCCAGGTAGGAGGTCAGCAGACCGATCACGTACAGCGGGATGATCGCGATGAACCCGGCGATGATCCGGGTCGTCACCAGGTAGGGCATGCTGCGCACGGCCATCACCTCGAGCGCGTCGATCTCCTCGGAGATGCGCATCGCGCCGAGCTGGGCGGTGAACCCGGAGCCGACGGTGGAGGACAACGCGAGCGCGGCGACCAGCGGGGCGATCTCGCGGGTGTTGAAGTAGGCCGAGAGGAACCCGGCGAACGCCGACGTGCCCAGCTGGTCGAGCGCGGAGAAACCCTGCAGGCCGACGACGGTGCCGGTGAACACGCACATGCCGACCATCACGCCGATGGTGCCGCCGATGACGGCGAGCGCGCCGCTGCCGAACGCGACCTCGGCGAGCAGGCGGACCACCTCGCGGCCGTAGCGGGTGAGGGTGCGCGGCGTCCAGGCGAGTGCGCGCAGGTAGAACGCGAGCTGGTCGCCGAGGCGCACCAGGCCGTTCATCGGGCGCTCGGGGTTCAGCAACCGGTGGGTCACTGGCTCAGGCTCCCTTCGCGGGCACGACGCGCAGGTAGATCACGCTGATCACGAAGTTCACGAAGAACAGCAGCAGGAACGTGATGACGACGGACTGGTTGACGACGTCGCCGACGCCCTTGGCGCCGCCCTTCGGGTTGAGGCCGCGGTATGAGGCGACGAGCCCGGCGAGGAACCCGAAGATCACCGCCTTCACTTCGCCCACCCACAGGTCGGGCAGTTGCGCCAGCGCGGAGAAGCTGGCGAGGAACGCGCCCGGGGTGCCGCCCTGCAGCAGCACGTTGAACACGTAGCCGCCGGTGACGCCGACGAAGCTGACCATGCCGTTCAACAGGACGGCGACGGCCATCGCGGCGAGCACCCGGGGGACGACGAGCCGCTGGATCGGGGAGACGCCGAGGACCTCCATGGCGTCGATCTCCTCGCGGATGGTGCGGGAGCCGAGCTCCGCGCAGATGGCGGAGCCGCCGGCCCCGGCGACGACGAGGGTGGTGACGATCGGGCTGGCCTGCTGGATGACGGCGAGGACGCTGGCGGCGCCGTTGAACGACTCGGCGCCGAGCTGGCTGGTGAGGCCGCCGAGCTGGAGCGTGATGACCGCGCCGAACGGAATGCTGACCAGGGCGGCGGGCAGGATCGACACGCTGGCGACGAACCAGAACTGCTGCACGAACTCGCGGACCTGGAAGGGCCGCTTGAACATCGCGACGACGATGTCCAGCGCGAGGCCGAAGAGCTTGCCGAACTCGCCGACGGCATTGCGGGCGGCGGTGACGGGGGCGGTCATGTCAGGCCACCCCCTGCGTGAGGTGCGCTGGCCGCCGCGCGGCGCGAGCCGGGGAGTCGCCGGGCGGCGGCCCGCACGGGCGGGGCCAGACACATGCGGGCAGTCACGAGAGGCCACCCCCTGCGCGACATGCGCGCCCGATGTTCACACCACGCGGCGGCGCGCCGGCAGTTGCGGGCCGGCGGCCAGCAGTCACCCTTACCGGGGCGGCCGCTGGCGCCGGCGCGGCCAGGCTCGTGCCGGTGGCCGTGGGAGACCACCCCTGCCCGACACGCGCCCAGTGCGCGCGGGCAGCCCGGTGTTCGCGCCAGTCGGCGGTGCGCCGGCCGCTGCGGGCCGCGCCGGGAGTCGCCGGGGCGGACGCTCCCACAGGGGCCGGGCTCGGGCGGGCGGTCGCGAGAGACCACCACTTGCGCAACGCGCGCCCCGTATCCGCGCCACCCGGCCCTGCGCTAGCCACCGCGCGGCGGGGGCCAGGAGTCGCCGGGGCCGACGCTCCCACAGGGGCCAGGCTCGGGCGGGCGGTCATCTCAGCCCACCCCCTGCGCGGTCAGCGTCGTGGTCATCTTGTTGCCCGGGCCGGAGATCAGGCCCGTCAGGAGCGGGTCCAGGTCCTCGCTCACGCCGCAGCCCGAGAACGCCGGGATGTCGAAAGTGGACTCCATCGTCGACTTGCTGCCGGGCAGCAGCGACGTCTGCCCCTTCATCGGGATCACCAGCGGCGACACCGTGCGGCAGCCCGGCCCCACCGCGATCGGCACGCCGTCCTGCTTCACGTTGCTCACCACCAGGTTCACGCGGATCGTCATGTCGATCGTCGGCGTGAACAGGCCGCCGCTGATGTCCGCGGTGCCCGTCGCCTTGCCGTCCTGCGGCAGCTCGACGTCGCTGGTCACCGGCATGAACCGGAACGCCACGAAGTAGCTGCTCGACTTCGGCAGGTTCAGGTCGCCCTCGATGCGAATCGTGTTCGGCATGTCGCCGGTGAACAGGCCCGCGTCGAACGTGCCCTGCTCCAGCACCAGGTCCGAGCCCATCTTCGCGATGTGCGAGGTGCCGTCGACGAGGAACTTCGCCGTCAGCAACGGCGCCTCCGCCACCGCCGCCGCGACCTCGGGCACCACCGGCACCTCCGCGGCCGTCACCGCCACCCGCGCCAACTCCCCATTGGCCGCCGGATCAGCGGTGCAAGCCAGGTCGGCGTTCAACGTCTCGCCGTGCACGACCAGCCGAGGAGCCAGCGAGGTGAGGGAGACCGTCACCGGACCGGCGCCGGCCGCGATCGGCGGAACCCGGCCCGGCAGCGTGATCCGCAGCTCGCCGTCGGCAGGGAGCGGGATCTCCGATGTGGACAGTCCGGTGACGGTCAGTTCCTGGGTGCCCGCCTGCTGGGCGACGCTCAGCTCCACCGCGGCGGACGCGTCCACCGAGGTGCCGCCCGAGTCGCGCAGCGCGTCAACGGCCGCCGCGGGCACGACGAGCGTCACGGCGGCGTCGGACACCGGCACGTTCGCGCCCTGCGCAACGGTTTCGGCGAACGTGGCGCTGAAGGACACCGGCACTTCGACCGGCCCGCCGGCCTGGCACGTGCTCGTGCCGCCGCGGGTCGCCGCGGTGGCGACGGCCGTCGTGGCGGGCGCCAGCGCGGCGGCCACGAGAGCCAGTCCCAGCGCGGCGACAGCGGCGCGACGTGACCGGGTTTGCGTCATCGAACCCTCCGGTAGCGGACCGCGAGGACGTTACCGGCGGGTCAACCAGCGCCACAACGCTTCCCGTTCGATCTTCCGCGCCGGCCGCTTTTCTTGTCACCGGGCTACGAAATACCGCTCCGCCGCCTGTCACCCCCCGGCGACAGAACCGGTTCGGGGTGGGCGGAAACCGGTTGGTGGACTAGCGTTTCGCCATCCCGCGACGAGGAGGTGGCGATGCGACGGCGGCAGCTGTTCCGGTTCGCCACCGTCGGCGCCGCCGCCTTCGTCCTGACCGCCGCGCTCAACTACGCGCTGAAACTGACCGTGCTGACGGGCAAACCGGTGACCGCGCTCGCGATCGCGACGGTCGTGACCACCGCCGTTTCCTATGTCCTGTCCCGGGAATGGTCGTTCGACACGCGCGGCGGCCGCAACAAATCCGCCGAGGCCGCGTTGTTCTTCCTCGTGAACGCGCTCGCGGTCGGGCTGAACCTGGTGCCACCGCTGGTTTCCCGGTACGCGCTGGACCTGCGGGTGCCGGAGGTGCCGCTCGTGACCCAGGAGGCCGCCGACTTCGTCAGCGGCATGGTCGTCGGCACCTTGCTGGGCGCGGTGTTCCGCTGGTGGGCCTACCGGAAGTGGGTGTTCCCGGCGGCCGGCGCCCACTCCTCCTCCAGCAGCAGCCGTTTGAGCACCTTGCCGGTCGGGGTGCGCGGCAGCTCGTCGACGAACACGACCTCCCGCGGGATCGCGAACCGCGCCACCCGGCGGCGCAGGTACGCGCGCACGATGTCCTCGTCGAGCCGGGCGCCCGGCCGCACGGTCACGAACGCCACCAGCCGCTGCCCGAACTCGTCGTCGGGCACGCCGACCACGGCCGCGTCGGCGACGCCGGGCAGCTCGGTGAGCGCCTCCTCCACCGGGCGCGGGAACACGTTCTCCCCGCCGGAGACGATCATGTCGTCGTCCCGGCCCGCGACGAACAACCGGCCGTCGGCGTCGAGGTAGCCGCGGTCGCCGGTGTCCATCAGCTCGCGGCGGGTGGTCCGGCTGGTGCCGTCGGTGTAGCCGTCGAAGAGCAGGTCGTTGCCCACGAAGATGGCGCCGACCGTGCCGGGCGGCACCGGTTCGCCCGCCGGGCCGAGCACCGCCAGTCGCGTGCCGAGCGGCGGGTACCCCGCGGTTGCGGGGGCGGCACGCAGGTCGGCCGGGGTGGCGACGGAGGCCGCGGACACCTCGGTCGAGCCGTAGAAGTTGTAGAGCACGTCGCCGAAGGCGTCCTGGAACGCGGTGACGAGCGAGGCGGGCAGTGCCGACCCGCTGCTGGCCACGATCCGCAGGCTGCTGGTGTCGTACCGCGCTCGCACCTCCTCGGGCAGCGCCATGATGCGCTGCAGCATCACCGGAACGGCGAACATCGCGGTGCACCGCTGCTCCTGGATCGCCCGCAGGCACGCCTCCGGGTCGAACCGGCGCTGCATCACCAGCGTCGCGCGCAGCGGCATGCCGACCTGCAGCGCGGACAGGCCCCAGCTGTGGAACAGCGGCGCGGCCATCAGGATCCGCTCCCCCGCCCGCAACGGGATCCGCGACAGCAGCGCCACCGCGGCGCCGAGGCCCTTCGGCGTGGGGCGCCGCGCGCCCTTCGGCGTGCCGGTGGTGCCCGAGGTGAGGACGACGATCGGCGCCGGCCGCTCCGGCGGGGCGAACTCGGCGTCCGGGGTGTCGGCGATGACCTCGGTCAGCGTCGGCTGCCCCGGCGGGCCGTCGTCGGCTCCGGTGAGCAGGACCGCGGTGAGCGGCAGCCCGGCGACCAGCGGCGCGAACTCGCCGTCGGCCACCAGCACGCGCACGTCGTGCCGGTCCACCGCGTGGGCGACCTGCGGCCGGGCGAGGCCGGTGTTGAGCAGCACGGTGCTCGCGCCGAGCCGTCCGCACGCCAGCAACGTCTTCACCATCGCGCTGTGGTTGCGCGCCATGATCGCCACGGTGCCGTGCGGGCCGACGCCGACCGCTTGCAGCGCGGCGGCGAGCCGGTTCGCTTCGGCGCTGAGCGCGGCGAACGTGGTGCGGGCGCCGTCCTCGTCGATCACCGCGACACCGCGGGGCGAGCGGGCGGCGGCCGCGGTGTAGCCGCCGGCAAGGGTGGCGCCCCACTGGACCAGCGCACGCAGCTGCCGGATCAGGCGGTCCGGCCGGGCCGGCGCCAGGATTCCCGCCGCGATCAGCGTGTTGGCGACCTGCCGGGTCGACGGGGCGCGGTCCGGCGGCCACGGGTCCGCGGTTCCCCGGAGGTGGCGGTCGATCCGTTCGAGACCGTCCTGCGCCCAGGACCGCACGTCGGCCGGCGCGGGCGCGCGGCCTGGGCTGGGCACGCCCGGGCGGAAGTAGATGACCTTGAGCCGGGTGCCCCGGGGATCCTCGAACAGGCGCACCGACAGGCAGCCGCCCGTGTCCGGCACCGTTTCCAGCACCAGCTGTTCCTCGCGGCGGCTCAGCAGCACCCGCATGTCGTGCTCGACCGGCCGTCCGCTCAGCGTCAGCCGGATCCGGTAGCGCGGGTGGCGTCCGGTGGTGCCCGTCCGCTCGACCGACCCGACGCCCCGGAAGAAGCGGGGGTACAGTTCCGGCGAGCCGATCAGCGGCCACAGCGCCGCCCGCGGCTGGTCGGAGAACAGGTCGAACGTGACGCAGTCGGGCATCCGCGGAAAGTAAGCCTGGCCCCCCTCCCGGTCAAGGCCGGCCACACGTCCTTGGCACTCCCGCGCGGGCCGGACAGCCGTTTTTTGTCATCTCCGTGAGCGCTTCCGCCGGCGACTGCCGAACATTGTCCACGCCGTGCGGGTCGGACCGGCGCCGCCACATCGGCCGGTGACAACTTCCTTGGCCCGCAACGACTTTGTTCGCGCACATATTGCCAATGCCGACGCCGCGAAACTAGTTTACCCATCGGTAGCAACCAATTCCGATGACCACGGCGGCCGTTTTCCTTGCTGTCGCGTGGTTTTCGTATCACTGCCGATACACCGGAGGATAGGTGTGCGAACTAGAACCAGAATGAGAAGGATGGTCGCGGCGGCCGCGTCGGCGACCGTCGCGACCGGCGCGGCGCTCACGGCCGTGCTGGCCGGAGCCGGGACCAGTGCGGCCGATCCGGTCTCGCTGACCCTGAACTACAGCTGCCCGTTCCCGCTGATCGGTACCCAGACCCTGCAGATCGTGATCAGCGCGGACATCCCGACGACCGTGAACGTGGGTGAGCCGACCCCGGCCTTCACGGTCACCGCCGTCGCGACCGTCCCGCCGACCGCGACGCAGGGCCTGACCCTCGTCGGGGCGGCCACGGTCGAGGGCTCCGCACAGGCGAGCTCGACTGTGACGGCGCCGGAGGCCACCATCCCGGTGACCGTGCCGGCGACGATCCCGGTGACCCCGGTGCCCGCGTCGGGCTCGTTCGACACGGTGGCCACCGGTGACGCGCCGTCCCTGACCTTCACCCAGGCCGGGCAGGCGACGATCACCGTCGGCGACATCCTGCTGACCCTGCACCCGAAGCGCGCCGACGGCACCGACACCGGGCTGGGCGTCTTCGACTCGCAGTGCACGCAGGTGGCCGGCCAGAACAACACGCTCGCCACCATCACGATCAACGGCGGCACGACGACCGAGCCGACCACCACCGAGCCGACGACGACGGAACCGACCACCACGGAACCCACCACCACCGAGCCCACAACGACAGAGCCCACGACCACCGAACCGACCACGACCGAGCCCACGACCACCGAGCCCAGCACCACCGAGCCGACGACCACCACCAGCAACCCGCCGACCGGGATCGACTACAGCTACGCGCTCGAAGGCGATTCGGTGGTCAAGAAGCTCAACGCCACGGTGCCGCTGTCCGGCAGTATCGACGCGAACCTCGACCTGGCGACCGGGAACTTCACGGCCGACCTGTCGCTGGAGCCGTCGAAGCTGAAGGCCACGCTGTTCCACTTCATCCCGATCACCGCGAAGGTGGCCTTCGAACAGGAGGGCAAGACGACCGGGACGCTGGCGGGCGGTGTGCTGAACTCCACCAGCCACACCACCATCAAGCTGCCCAGCGTGAAGGTCTTCGGCTTCCCGATCAGCAAGTCGCCGAAGTGCCAGAGCTCGGAGCCGTCGGAGATCAACCTCACCTCCGGCCCCGGGTTCGACCCGCTGGCGGGCGGTGACCTCAGCGGCACCTACGAGATCGCGCCGCTGGAGAACTGCGGTCCGCTGACCGGGCTGATCAGCCCGCTGGCGACCGGCCCCGGCAACACGATCGACGTCACCCTGTCCCCCAAGGAGTCCTGACCCGCTGACGGAAACGGGCGCGTCCTCTCCCCCGAGGGGACGCGCCCGCCGTGCGTTCACACGTTGGTGAAGCCGAACAGGTACTGGTCGTTGTAGTTGGTGTAGCTCAGCTTCACACCGCCGTAGACCTGCTTGTCGGCGGCCTCCGACCAGCCGAAGTCGCACTTGGCCCAGGTACCCGCGCCGTGCTGGTTGCGGCAGAACCGGTAGGCGGTGCCGGAGGTGGACGAGACCTTGCCGAACGACGAGTACCCGCCGGCCGATCCATCCTTGACGTACACCACGTCGCCGTCGTACTCGACGCACGACGTCGTCGGGCGCGCGCGGCCAGGATGAAGGCCGGTACGGGGCTTCTGCGGCCGCGGTACGGTTGCCGGCGGGCTCAGCGGAGCAGCGGCAGGACCTCCGCGCCGAGCCGTGTCACGTTGGTCAGCACTCGCTCCCGCGCGCCGGCGCCCTCGACGAACAGGATCGTGTGCGCGATGCCCGTCCGCTCCGCCGCCGCGGCCAGCCGGTCGGCGCACGCGCGGGGACTGCCGACCGGGTGCAGCCGGCACAGCAGCTCCGTGTACTCCGCCGCGTCACGCGGGCGGTACGGTCGGCCGTCCACGGGCACGTACCCGGCCAGCCCCTCCCGCAGCCAGCCCGGCATCGACGCGCGCAGCTCGGCCTCGGCGGCCGCGCGGGAGTCGCTCACCTGCGCCAGCACCGCCGAGACGTGCGGCGCCGACGGGTCCTGTCCGGCCGCGGCCGCCGCCTTCCCGTAGTGCGCCACCATCGCGGCCTTCTCCTCGTCGCCGATGTGCATCCCCAGCAGCATCGGCAGCCCGCGCGCGGCCGCCAGCTCCACCGTCTCCCGTGACGTGCACGCCACGGTCACCGGCGGCAGCGACACCGGCCGCGGCACGACCGGCACCTCGCGGAACGCGAAGAACTCGCCCGCGGCGCCCACCGCAGCCGAGGAAAGCGCTTGCACCAGCAGATCCAGGCCCTCGGCGAACCCCCGCTCGTACCGGTCCAGCCCGGTGCCGAAGACCTCGAGGTCCAGCCACGGCCCGCCGCGCCCGACCCCGAGCCGGAACCGCCCGCCGGACACCCGGTCCAGCATCGCGGCCTGCTCGGCCAGCGCGACGGGGTGGGCGCTCGACAGCACGCTCACCGCCGTCCCCACCGTGATCCGCCGCGTCCGGCCCAGCGCGTGCGCGGCGAACGTCACCGCCGACGGGCACACCCCGTAGGACATGAAGTGGTGCTCGGCGATCCACGCGTCGTCGAACCCGGCCGCCTCCGCCCGCTCGACCACGTCCAGCGACCGCGCGAGCGCCTCCCCGTCGTCCTGTCCCGGAAACCGCCCGGCGAGGACGAAAACCCCGAACCGCATGACGGCGAACCTAGCGGTCCCGCCAGAACCCGCAGTGGTGCGCCGCGGCGAAGTCCCCGGTCGTGTGAGGGCCGTCCGGCGCTAGCGTGCGCACCTGCTCGTGCGCCGGGTCGTAGCGCGGCCAGTCCGGGCCGGGCGCGCCGGTGCGCACGAACGACGCCCAGTCGGCGACCATCCGCGCCGACAACCGCCGCTGCCCGTCGTCGAACGACGCGCCGCCGCCGAACAGGTAGGACAGCTCCAGGCTGTGCGCGGCGCCGAGCGGGAACGGCGTGCGCGACAAGGTGTCCGGGACCGGGGCCCGCGAGTCACCGAACTCGTAGGCGTAGACCGGGCCGGTGCGGGACAGCGCTCCCGCCATGTCCCGTGCCGGGCACGCGAACGCGGCGTCGGTGAGCGCCGCTGCCAGCGCCCGCGGAGCCGAGCCGCCGTGGGCGGTGAGCGGGTACTCGGCGGCCACGGCCGCGGCGTCCGCCCCGAACACGCGCGTCAGCGCGGCCGGGTAGCCGTCGGCGGTGACCGTCTTCCCGGTCGCCGCGTACTGCTGCGCCAGGAACAGGGTGAACTCGTCCCGCGTCACGCCGACGAGCACCGGCACCCTGGCCGCGTCGCCGTCGCGCATCGCGTCGACCGGGTTGACGGGCAGCGCGCCACCGCCGGTCACCGGGCCCGCGACCGGGACACCGGCGAGGTCGTAGTAGCGCGGCGGGGTGAGCAGCCGGGACGGCGGCAGGGCACGCAGGCACGCGGCGACGCTGGCCGGATCACTGCAGCCGAGCTTCGCCGCGTACTCGACGCTCGCCGCTTCCGCCGCCGCGGCCGGGGAATGCGCCTGGCACGGTCCGCTTTGGACGATCGCGGCGTGGAAGAGCCCGGCCGAGCCCGGCGAGACCAGGTGGTCGCACACCGACATCGCCCCCGCGGACTCGCCGGCGAGGGTGACCCGCGCCGGGTCGCCGCCGAACGCGGCGATGTTGTCCCGCACCCACCGCAGCGCCGCCTGCTGGTCGAGCAGGCCGAAGTTGCCGGTGCCGCCGTCGTGCGCGAGCGCCGGGTGCGCGAGCCAGCCGAGCGCGCCGAGCCGGTAGTTGACGGTGACGACCACCAGCCCGCGCGCGGCCAGGTCCCGCGCGTCGTAGGAGTCGCCGTTGCCACCGACGAACGCGCCGCCGTGGATCCAGACCAGCACCGGCAGCCGGCCGGGCTCACCCGCGGGGGTGGTCACGTTCAGGAACAGGCAGTCCTCGCTGCCCGCCTCACCCGGCTGGGGGCAGCGCGCGCCGGGCGCGGTGGCGTCCCGCACGCCCGTCCACACCGGACCGGGCGCGGGCGGCTGCCAGCGCGCCGCGGTGGCGTACGGGATGCCTTGGAACAGCCGGTGTCCGTCGGTCACCGTGCCGCGGACCTGTCCGGCGGCGAGGGACACGACGTCCGGCGGGGCGGGCGCGGGCGCCGCGCAGGCGGCCAGGACGACGGCGAGGAGCAGGAGCAGGCGCGTCACGGTCGGGTGGCCACCGGTTTCGTCGTCACCGGTGCAGCCTAGACGGTGCGGAACCGGCGATCGCATGTGGATTCGGCGCCGCCGGAAAATGTCTCACCGACCAATACCGCAATTCGGTTTTCACCCGGCAATGCCGGTCGTTTTACCCACGGTGCCCCATTGACCATTCACCCGCCATTAACCGGAGAACTCTCGGTGACCGTTCGGGAACAGCCCGCGGACCACCACAGAGGGGCCATTGCGACATTTGGCCGAACATCGTTCACCAGGTGTGACGCGCAGGGTTGACAAGGTCGCCCGGCTGCGGTTTTCTCCTGACACCGATCACCTGGGGAAGCCAATCACCGCGTTCCGCTTTCGCCGCGATCCCGCGCGGAACGGGGCATGGACACGAATCGGGCGGGCTGGGAGAAATGGATACTGCGGGCTCCGGCCCTGGGGCATGGCATCCGCGCGGCTGGAGCCTGCGCACGAAGATCTCGGTCGTGTTGCTGCTGCCGGTCGTGGTCGCGCTGGCGCTGGCCGGGGCCCGGGTGCGGGCCGAGCTCGCCGAGGCGAGCAAGCTCAGCGCGGTGCGCGACCAGCTGCCCGCGCTGCAGTCGACCCTGGACCTCACCGCGCTCGTCGAGGACGAGATGGTGCTGGCCGTCGCCTCGCCCGGCAGCAGCGAGCTGGGCAGGCAGATCTCCACCGTCGACGCGAAGACCGCCGCCGTGCAGAAGCAGGCCGAGTTCGCGGAGCTGCCCGCGGACACCGCGCGGACGCTGGACACCGCGGTCGGGCGGCTGGCCGGGCTGCGGATGGCAGGCGCCGCGACGGGTTCGGCCACGGTGGCGATGACCGCCGGCTACCACGACGTCGCGGTGGACCTGAGCCGGATCCTGCCGGAGTCCATCGCCGCCGCGGGCAGCTCCGCGATGGACACCACGGCGGCGACCGCGGGCGCGCTGATGCAGCTGCGCACCACCCGCGCCGTCGAGGCGGCGCTGATCCGCGCGTCGGTCACCGGCCCGGTCAACGACACCCTGCTGGCCGCCGCCGCCCGCGCGGCGGCCGAGGAGGGCGTGCTGGCGAGCCAGGTCGAGCGCGGCCTGCCGCAGGAGGTGATCGGGCGGTTCCGGTCCATCACGGGCAGCAACAGCAACCGCCAGGCCGTCCTGCTGGACGCGCTCACGACCGGCGACGGGAGCAGGCTGCCCGGCCTGCTCACCGCGCTGTCGACCGAATCGGCGGCGCTGTCCGACCTGCTGGCGGGACAGGTGCGCGACCTGGCGGCCACGGTCGGCGAGCGCACCAACGAGGCCCGCTCCAGCGCCCTGCGCGACACGGCGCTCGTGCTGGGCGCGCTGCTGGGGGCGCTGGCCATCGCGTTGCTCGTCGCACGCTCGCTGGTGACGCCGGTGCGCCGCCTGCACGCGGCCGCGCTGAACGCCGCGCGCCGCGAGCTGCCGGAGACGATCGAGAAGGTCCGGGCAGGCGAATCGGTGTCCTGGGAGTCGATCGAGCCGGTCCCGGTGGACGGGGACGAGGAGATCGGGCAGCTGGCGCAGGCCTTCGGCGACATGCACCGGCAGGCCGTGCGCCTGGCCGCCGACCAGGCCGAGCTGCGCCGCCAGGTCAGCGAGATGTTCATGACGCTGGCCCGCCGCAACCAGTCGCTGGTCGAGCAGCAGCTCACCCTCATCGAGGACCTGGAAGCCGACGAGCGCAACCCGCAGCGCCTGGAGGAGCTGTTCCGCCTCGACCACATGGCGACCCGGCTGCGCCGCAACGGCGAAAACCTCCAGGTCCTCGCGGGCGGCAGCCCGGCGCGGCGCGACCACGGCCCGGTCTCCACCGCCGAGCTGCTGCGCGCCGCGACCTCCGAGGTGAAGGACTACCGGCGGGTCACCATCGTCAACGCCCCCAACGGCGCGCTGCGCTCGCACGCCGCCAGCGATGTCGTGCACATCCTCGCCGAGCTGCTGGAGAACGCGATCCGGTTCTCCCCGCCCGAGCACAAGGTGTTGCTCACCGCCGACCGCGGCGCCGACGGCGGGCTGCTCGTCGAGGTGGTCGACAGCGGACTGGGCATGCAGCCGGACGACCTGGCCTCGGCCAACCAGCGGCTGGCCTCCGGCGACACGGTCAGCCCGGAGACCACCCGGCGGATGGGCCTGTTCGTGGTGGGGCGGCTGGCCGCCCCGCTCGGGGTCACGGTGCGCCTGCGGCCGACGCACCCGGGCGCGAAGCACGGCGGCATCACGGCCAGCGTGCACGTCCCGGGCGCACTGGTCCTCGCCGACGGCCTCGCCGCGCCCGACCCGGCGCCCGCGCGCCGCGAGCCGGTGCCCGCGCAGGCCCGCCCCGCCGCCACGCCCGTGCGCACCCCGATCTTCGACGGAGTCGTGTCCGGGTGGTTCGCCGAGCAGCCGGGGCCGGACTTCAGCAGCCCGGCCGACGAGAGCTGGCGCGCCGCGGAGATCGCGACCGAGCAGCCGGTCGCGGCTCAGGTCACCAGCGCCGGGCTGCCGACGCGCCGCCCCGGTGCACAGCTCGCGCCGGGCACGGCCATGCCGCGGCAGGCCGCGGCACCCGATCCGGCCGGTTTCCGCGACCCGAACGCGGTGCGGAACAACCTGGCCAGGCACTACAACGGAATGCGCGCCGCTCGCGCCCGCACGGGGAACGGGAACGGGCAGGCACCACAGGGGAAGGCGGAACCACGATGACCGAAGAGCACGGCCCGGGCTGGCTGGTGTCGGCGTTCACCCAGGAGGTGGCCGGGGTCGCGCACGCCGCGCTGGTGTCCGCGGACGGCCTGCTTGTGGCGGCGAACGAGAGCCTGCCCAAGGACCGGGCGGACCAGCTCTCGGCGATCGCGTCCGGGCTCGCGAGCCTCGCCGTCGGCACGGCGGAGCTGTTCACCGCGGGCCGCGTCGTGCAGTCGGTGATCGAGATGGAGGACGGGTTCCTGCTGCTGATGAGCGTCGGGGACGGGTCGAACCTCGTCGTGCTCGCGAGCCCGGGTTGCGACATCGGGCTGGTCGGGTACGAGATGACGCTCCTGGTCGACCGCGTCGGCCGCATGGTCGAGACGCCGGCGCGCCAGGTCGCGTACCGGGCAAGGCCGTGAGTGAGCCCGACAGCTTCGGGGACCGCAGGCCGAACTCCCGCTCGCCGTCCCTGGCTCGCCCGTACGCCTGGACCGAGGGCCGCACGCAGCCCGCGGTCGAGCTGGCCATCGAAGCGCTGGTCCAGACCACGACCGAAGGCCAGACCCTGCCCTACAACCGCGCGAGCGCGCCGTCGGTGGTGACGCAGCTGTGCCTGCGGCCCCGCTCGGTCGCCGAGATCGCGGCGCACCTGAACATCCCGCTCGGTGTGGCGAAGGTGATCGTGAGCGACCTGCTCGGCGCCGGGCTGGTGACCGTGCGGGACACCCTCGGCGACAACGCCACCTGGGACGAACGCCACGACCTCCTGGAAAGGGTCCTGAGTGGACTACGCACGCTCTGAGACGCTGAACCGCATCACCTCGGCCAAGATCGTGGTGGCCGGCGGGTTCGGTGTCGGCAAGACGACGTTCGTCGGGTCGATCTCGGAGATCATCCCGCTGCGGACGGAAGCGGCGATGACCGAGGCGTCGGTCGGCGTCGACGAGGTCGGCGCGATCCCCGGCAAGGCGGCGACGACGGTGGCCATGGACTTCGGCCGCATCACGCTCGCGCACGACCTGGTGCTGTACCTGTTCGGCACGCCGGGACAGCACCGGTTCTGGTTCATGTGGGACGACCTGGTGCGCGGCGCGATCGGCGCGGTGGTGCTGGTGGACACGCGGCGCCTGGCGGACTGCTTCCCCGCGATCGACTTCTTCGAGACCCGCCGCCTGCCGTTCGTGGTGGCGCTCAACCAGTTCCCCGGCGCGCGGCGGCACTCGGTCGACGCGGTGCGGGAAGCGCTTTCCGTCGCGCCCGATGTCCCGGTCATCACCTGCGACGCCCGGTCCGCCGACTCGACGAAGCAGACCCTGATCACCACCAGCGAGCACGCGATGGCGCAGATGCGGGCCCGGCTGCGCCGCCGGTAGACGAGGAGCTTGGCGATGGATCACGTCCACCACTTCGAAATGGGCGCCTGGGTGATGGTGCTGGCGTATTTGACGTCGGTGGCGGGCTGCGCGCTCGGCCTGGCCTGCACGCTGCAGGCCCGCACCGCGGTCAGCCCGCGGGCGCGCATCGCGTGGCTGGTGCTGGCCGCCGTGTCGATCGGCGGTGTCGGCATCTGGGTCATGCACTTCGTCGCGATGCTCGGGTTCGCCACGCCCGGGATGCCGGTGCGCTACGACATCCCGCGCACGATCCTGTCCGCGGTGCTCGCCGTCGTGTCGGTGTTCGCCGGGCTGCTGGTGTTCGGGGTGCGCGAGCGGTTCCGGTGGTGGCGGCTGCTCGCGGCCGGGCTGATCACCGGGCTCGCGGTGAACCTCATGCACTACACCGGCATGTGGGCGGTGCAGATCAAGGGCACCATCGGCTACCAGGGCGGCCTGGTCGCGCTGTCGATCGTGATCGCGGTGGTCGCGGCGACGGCGGCGCTGTGGTTCACCGCCGCGCTGGACAAGCTGCAGTGGCGGCTGCTCGCCGGTCTCGTCATGGGCGCGGCGGTCACCGGCATGCACTACACCGGCATGGCGGCGGTCCGGGTGCGCCTCGACGTCAGCGCGCCCGACCCGTCCGGCGCCGAGGTGTTCTCGTTCCTGTTCCCGGTGTTCGTGCTGGCCGCGATCGCGCTGGCGGTGCCGGTCTGCGCCGTGCTGATGGCGCAGGCGCCGCCGGAGCCTGCCGGGGAGGGCGTCACCCCGGACGAGCAGCCGCTCCCTGCCGGTGCCGCTGCGGGCTCACCCCGTGAGCTCGTTTGAACGCGGCGCTGAGCGCGAACGGGCTGGAGTAGCCGACGCGGCGGGCGACGGCAGCGAGGGTGGTGTCCGGGTCCCGCAGCAGGTCCGCGGCGAGCGCGAGCCGCCAGCCGGTGAGGTAGGCCATCGGCGGCTCGCCGACCAGTTCGGTGAACCGGCGGGCCAGCGCGGCGCGGGACACGCCGGTCGCGGCGGCGAGCGTGGCGACCGTCCACGGGTGTTCCGGGCGGTGCTGCAGCAGGCGCAGCGCCCGGCCGACGACCGGATCGGCGTAGGCGCGGTACCACGGGCCGGATTCGGGGCCGGCGAACCACTTCCGCAGCACGTCGATGAGCAGCAGGTCGAGCAGCCGGTCGAGGACGGCCTCCTGGCCCGGCTCGTCGCGGGAGATCTCGGCGGCGAGCAGGGTCATCACCGGTGAGTCCGGCACGGCCACGACGACCAGGACGGGCAGCGCGCCGAGCAGGCGGCGGCTGACCTCGCCGCGGAGCTGGTAGGTGCCGACGAGCAGTGTGGTCGGGCCGTGCGGGTCGTTGCCCCAGGTGCGCAGGCCGAGGCCGGTCATCACGACCTCCTGCCCGGCCGGGGTGGTGCAGACCTGCTCGGGGCCGACGACGACCTGTGGCGTGGTGTCCGGGTGGTCGCAGAAGGTGTAGGGGTCGGGGCCGCGCAGCACCGCCACGTCACCTGCGGTGAGCTTGCGCGTGGAGCCGTCGTCGAAGCACACCCACGCGCTGCCGCGCAGTACGGCGACGAGCGTCAGCGGCGCCTCGTCCTGGATCCGCATCGACCACGGCGGCGCCAGCTGGGCGCGGAGGAGGAAGGCGCCGCGGGCGCGGGGCCCGTCCAGGAGGCCTGCCAGCTCGTCCACGGGCCCAGCGTAGACGAACGCGCATGCGGACGAGCGCGCTCAGCATGGTCCGCCCGTCTGACGGCCGGTTTCCTTGGGGCATGACGAATTTCCTGGTGATCGGCGGAACGGGCAAGACGGGACGACGGGTCGCGGACCGGTTGCGGGCGCGCGGCGAGCAGGTGCGGATCGCGGCGCGGTCCACCGGCTTCGACTGGGACGAGCCGGGCACGTGGGAACCGGCGCTGAAGGACGTCACGACGGCGTACGTGACCTACGCGCCGGATGCCGGTTTCCCCGACGCGGCGCCGAAGATCGGCGCGCTGGCCCGCCAGGCCGGCGAGCAGGGCCTGCGGCGGCTGGTGCTGCTGACCGGCCGCGGCGAAGACGGCGCGCGGCGCAGCGAGGAGGCGATCCAGGATGCGGGTCCGGAGTGGACGGTCGTGCGGGCGAGCTTCTTCGCACAGAACTTCAGCGAGGACTTCCTCGCCGAGTCGGTGGTGGCCGGCGAATTCGCGTTCCCGGCTGGCGAGGTGTCGGAGCCGTTCATCGACGCCGACGACATCGCGGACGTGGCGACGAAGGCGCTCACCGAGGACGGGCACGCGGGGCTGGTGCACGAGATCACCGGGCCGCGGCTGCTCACGTTCGCCGAGGCCGCCGCGGAGATCTCGGCGGCGCTCGGCCGTGCGGTGCGGTACGTGCCGGTGAGCGCCGCGGAGTTCGCGGCCGGCCTCGTCGCGGCCGGTGTGGAGCCGGAGTTCGCGGGGCCGTTGAGCGAGCTGCTGGCCGAGGTGCTGGACGGCCGCAACGAATCCGTGACCGACGGCGTGCAGCAAGTGCTGGGCCGTCCGCCCCGCGACTTCGCGGACTTCGCCCGGACGGCGCACTGGGGCTGACCCCCGGGATGATTCGGGGGTTTCCACCGATGCGCGCGGCCGCGGGCACGGGCATCGTGGTGGCATGACGACGACAACGATGCGACTGACGAGGTCCCGCGACAACCGGGTGATCGCCGGGGTGTGCGCCGGCCTGGCCCACCGCCTCGGCTGGAAACCCCGCACGATGCGCCTGCTGTTCGTGCTGTCCTGCCTGCTCCCCGGCCCGCAGTTCCTGATCTACCTGGGTCTGTGGATCTTCATTCCGAACGAGAGGCGCTGACCCGCATCACCCGATCGGGTTTGAAATTCACGGAGGGGGTTACTCCTTCGCATGGCCAGAACGGGAATCTACCGTGGACGCGGCACCGCCGTGCGAGTGGTCACCGGGATCGGGGCGCTGTTCGCGCTCGTCGAGGCGATCTACATCGTCCTGGTCCTGGCGGGCGCCAACACGGCGAACGCCTTCTACCGTTTCATCGATTCGATCGCCCAGCCGCTGGCGCTGTTCTTCCCCGGGCTCTTCCCCATCGCGAACGGGCAGCTCAACGTGCTGGTCAACTACGGTCTGGCGGCGGTCTTCTGGCTCGTCGTCACCGGCCTCATCGCCCGTCTGCTCCGCTGACGGCGCGTCGTCCTCGTCGGGCTCCTCCGGTGGAGGGGCCTGGCGGCGGGCGACCACGATGAGCACCACGATGATCGCGATGGGCCCGACGATGATCAGGGTCTCGTCCCACCCGCCCTGGTGGGCCAGGATCATCCGCTCACGCATTCACGCTCCCGAGACCAGTGCGATGCCGACCGCGGTGTAGCAGACCATCACGGCGAGCATCGGGTACTGCCCCACCTTCGCATAACCGTCCCGCAGCACGCCGAGCGCGCGGTCGTGCGCCGAGGCGACCGCGAGGACGTGCCCGGCCACGATCCCGGCGATCTGCGTGAACGCGATCGCCGCCGGGGAGACCACCGTGTAGTCCACGCCGCCGCCGAACCCGCGCTGCCCCTCGAACACGGCGAACGAGAAGTAGTGCGCGACGGTGTACCCGGCCATGATCGGCACCAGCGACGGCGCGAAGGCGTCGTAGGGGCCGGTGACCGAGCGCCGCAGGTACGGCCGGGTCAGGCGGATCGCGCCGGCGTAGGCCAGCGCGGTGAGCCCGATCGCCGCCGCGAGCCCCGCGGTGCCGAGGAGGACGCGGTCGCCGTCGCGGGTCAGATCGCCCCAGACCGGCAGCCGGGTCAGCCCGTCGAACGCCGTGGAGCCCAGCACGACGAGCACGAATGGGGTCAGGCCGCGCTCGCGTTCGAGCGTGCGCAGGCCGTCCAGCGGGTTGCGCAGCACCAGGCGGCCGTCCGCGCGGCGGCCCCACGGCGACAGCGCGGCGATCAGCACCGAGTAGACCTCGAACCCGTCGCCGCGGTCGAACCAGCGCGGCCCGAACACCGCACCCGCGACGACGTGCACCACCGCGTAGGCGGTGACGAACACCGCGATCGCCCGCGGCGAATCGGAGTGCGGGTACACCAGTTCCAGCCACAGGAAGGCGACCAGGCCCGCGATGGCCGGGACGAACCCCCAGCGCGGCAAGGGCAGACGGCCGGGGAAGATCGCGGCGAGTGTCCGCAGTGGATTGACCAGCCGCCAGACCGGTCCGCACAGCACGGAAAGCGGCACGAGCCCGACCCAGAACCACACGTAGAACCAGGCGCCCGCGGGGTTCTTCGCCGAGTCGTCCGCGCCGGTCCAGGCGAACACCAGGAACACCGCGAACAGCGCCAGCCCGAGCAGGCGCAGCGCGATCCGCGTGGCGCGGGCGTCGGCGATCCGCTCGAGCGCCCGCGGCCACGCGCGCCCGGCTTCCGCGCCACGCAGCTTCGGCCGCTTCCACAGCGCGGTGAGCGCGAAGAACGACACCAGCACCGCGGCCGCGCCGGCGTAAAGCGCGAGCCACAGCGGGACCGGCAGGTCGGAGCGCCCGCCGAGACCGTGGGCGAGGATCACGCCGTGACCCGGAGCTCGGTGAGCGCGGCCCCGCTGTGGTGCAGCTCGACCTCGAACACCCCGGGGACGTCCGCGGTGAACGTGACGGAGGCGGGCTGCCCGGCCACCACGTCCGCCTTGCGGTCGTAGCCGTGCACGTGCAGCTCGTCAGGGGCGTCGGTGGTGACCTGGATGGTCACGGTCCGGCCCGCCGCGACCTCGACCCGGTCCGGCCCGGCCGTCCGCTTCCCGCCGGTCACGGTGAACACCGCCACCTCCGGCGCGGCGTCCGGCTGCTGCTGCGGCGCCGTGCTCCCGCACCCGGTGGTCACCAGCAACGTCGCCAGCACCGCCACGACGAACCTGCGCATTCTCCGTCCTTCCTCCGCCCCGGTTTGCCCGTTGCGTCCGGGAGCCCGTAAAGTATGTGACCAACGGTAACAGTTACTTCGGGTAGCACGCATGCCCGGCTTCATCGAGGAAGGTCCACCGTGCTCGTCGCCCAGGAGTCCAGCCCGCCGGCGGGCGGGGCCGCGCTCGGCCAGATCGTCATCGCGGGCCTGATGTTCTTCGTGATCTTCCTGCCGCTCGCCGTGTTCGTCATCCGGGAGCGCGCCGGGCGCACCACGCTGGTCGGCAGGCTGGCGGACTGGTCGGCCGGGCTGAGCGGGCTTCCCCGGTGGGCCGCGCTGCCGATGTTCGTCGCGTTCCTGTCCGGGATGGCCGCGTTGATCGGCGTGTACTGGGACGTGCCGATCCACATGGAACTCGGCCGCGACGAGGGGCCGCTGGCCAACCCGTCGCACTACCCGATCTACTTCGGACTGATGGGCATCTTCGCCAGCGGGGTACTCAGCGCCGCGCTGGCGAAGGGGAAGCTGCCGGTGCGCACGTTCCCGATCGGGCCGCACTGGCGCGCGCCGATGGGCAGCATCCAGATGATGGCGACCGGCCTGGTCGGCATCGCCGGGTTCCCGCTGGACGACGTGTGGCACCGGCTGTTCGGCCAGGACGTCACCGAGTGGGGGCCGACGCACGTGCTGATGATCGGCGGCGGGGTCGGCGTGGTGATCGGCCTGCAGCTGCTGCTCGGCGAGGCGCGGCAGGTCGGCGCGACCGGGCCGGTGGTGCGCCTGCTCGGGCCGCTGCTCGCGGGCGCCTGGCTGATGGGCGCGTCGGCGTTCCTCATGGAGTTCGACCTCGGGGTGCCGCAGTTCCCGATGCTCGCCCAGGTGGTGCTGGTCGGGCTGATCGGCAGCTGGACGCTGGTCTACGGACGCCTGGCCGGCGGGCCGGGCGGGGCGCTGCTCGTGGTGGCCGTGGTGCTGGTGACCAGGGCGGTGTTCGCGGTGCTGCCGCTGGTCAACGACCTGCACGTGGCACTGCCGCTGCCGTACGCCGCCGAGGCCGTGGTGATCGAGGTGGTGGCGGTCCTGCTGCGCGGGCGGCAGGGGTACGCGTTCGCCGTGGTGGCCGGGCTGGCCAGCGGGGTGTTCGGCATGTTCGGCGAGTGGGCGTTCTCGCAGTGGCTGATGCCGGACCCGTGGCCACTGTCCCACATGGACACCTTCGTGCTGTGGGGCGCGGCGGCGTCGGTGGCCGGCGCGCTGATCGGGGTGTGGCAGTACCAGCGGGTCGAGGCGGTGGCCGCGCGGCGCCCGTCGGACCCGGCGCCGTCGGGCGAGCCCGCGGTGCGGTTCCGGACGCGGCACCTGGGCGGGCTCGTCGGCGCGCTGCTGGCGGTCGGCTTGTCGGCGGCGGTGATCCCGCCCGCCGACCCGCCCGCGGGCCTGGTGGCGAACATCCACCTGACCGACACCGCGGAGAGCCTGCCGATCTCGAACCCGCACGGCGGCGGGCAGCCGAGGTGGGTGACCGCGACGGTGACGATCAACCGGGCGGACCTGGTGTCGGATCCGGTGTGGCTCAACGGTTTCTCGTGGCAGGGCGGGGACTTCTACAGCGCGCCGCTGGAGCGGACGGCGGAGGGCACGTACCGCACGACGCAGCCGCTGCCGGTGTTCGGGCAGTGGAAGACCGGAATCCGCGTGCACTACGGCTCGCGGGTGATGGCGCTGGCGCCGATCTACGCGCCCGCCGACCCGGCCGCGAACGCCGGGGAGATCTCCGCGACGTCCGGGCCGCGCCCCTTCATGTCGGAGATCGAGTTCCTGCAGCGCGAACGCAAGACGGACACGCCGCTGGTGCTGTGGACCGTGGCGTACGTGGTGGTGGGCCTGGTGTTCGGCGGCATGTGGATCCTGTTCGCGTGGCTGTACACCGCCGCGGCGGGCGGCGCACCATCCCCCACGCGGCGGGTGCGGGTCAGCAGCTGACCCCGAGGCGGCCGGTGCCTTCCGGGGGCGCACCGGCCGCCTCGCACTCCCCGGGCCGCACACCCCTGGGGGCCACGGCGCGCAGCCACGCCGCACCTCCGCCCACCACCGGGCACAGCCGCCCGCCGCCACGCCACCACTGCCCAATCGCACGGCAGCATCCAGCTACCCCACCTCCACCCAGCACCGCACCGGCCGTCTCCTCGAGCAGCACGAGCCGCCACCTGCGCAAGGCAACCGCCACTCAAACCGAGCCGCACCTCGACCCGTGAGGGGTGCCTGCAGCCACCAGCCGCCCCTCCTACTACCCCACCTCCGCCAGCCGCCGCGTCAGGAAGCGCCGCTCCGCATCCGTCGTGACCAGCCGCAGCGCCTCCCGGTACTCCGCCGCCGCCTCGCCACGCCGGCCCAGGCGACGGAGAAACTCCGCACGCGTCGCGGGCAGCAGGTGATACCCCGGCAGGTCCACATCGGACAGAAGGCGCAACCCCTCCGCCGGCCCCTCGGCCATCCCCACCGCCACGGCCCGGTTCAGCTCCACCACCGGCGACCGGGTCATCGCCGCCAGTTCGCCGTACAGCGCGGCGATCTGCGGCCAGTCCGTGTCCGCCGCCCGCGCCGCCTTGCCGTGGCACGCCGCGATCGCCGCCTGCACCTGGTACGGCCCGGGCGTCCCGCGCCGCAGGGCGCCCTCCAGCAGCGCCACCCCCTCGGCGATCTGGGCGTGGTCCCACCGGTCGCGGTCCTGGTCGGCCAGCAGCACCAGGTCCCCGCGCTCGTCCACCCGCGCGTCCCGCCGCGAGTCCTGCAGCAGCAGGAGCGCGAGCAGCCCGGTGGCCTCCGGCTCGTCCGGCATCAGCTCGTGCAGCACGCGCGCCAGCCGGATCGCCTCCGCGGACAGCTCGCGGCGCAGCAGGTCCGCACCCGCCGTCGCCGAGTAGCCCTCGTTGAACAGCAGGTACAGGACCGCCAGCACGGCAGGCGTCCGCTCGGGCAGCAGATGCGCCGGCGGCACCCGGTACGGGATGCCGGCGTGCCGGATCTTCTGCTTCGCCCGCACCAGCCGTTTCCGCAACGCGGGCTCGGCGACCAGCAGCGCCCGCGCGATTTCGGCCGGCGTCAGCCCCGCGAGCGTGCGCAGGGTCAGTGCCACCTGCGCGTCCAAGGACAGCGCGGGGTGGCAGCAGGTGAACATCAGGCGCAGCCGGTCGTCGGGCACGCCGCTGTCGTCTTCGAACGGTTCGGGTTCGGGCATCGCCGCGACCTCCCGCAGCTTGGCCGCCCCCACCGCGTCCCGGCGCAGCCGGTCGAGAGCGCGGTTGCGGGCGGCGGTGGTGAGCCAGGCCCCGGGCCGGCGCGGCACGCCGTCCCGGGCCCACGCCCCGACTGCCTGGGTGAACGCGTCCTGCGCGCACTCCTCGGCGAGGTCCCAGTCGCCGGTGAGCCGGATCAGGGTCGCGACCACCTGCCCCCACTCGTCGCGAAACGCGCGGACGAGGGCGGTGTGGACGTCGGTCATGGCTGCCAGATCGGGCGGACCTCGATGGTCGCCTCGTGCGGCGGCCGCAGCCCGGCCCCGCCACGCAGGACGCCCCGCCCGGCCATCTCCTCGCTCCAGCCGCCGCAGCCGTCCTCGGCGTGCTCGGCGGCCTCGGGGCCCCCGCAGATCAACAGCATGTACTGCATCGCAGTCCTCCTCGCCGGTCCTGTTCTCACCACACCGACGAACGGGACCCGCGATCAGGGACGCGCGGCGGCGAGGAATTCCCGGATCAGCCCATGGTCCTTCGTGCCGCGGGTGGACTCCACCCCGCTGGAGACGTCGACGCCCCACGGCCGCACGGTCTCGATCGCCTCCCCCACGTTGCCCGGCCGCAGTCCGCCCGCCAGCAGCCACCGCCCGGTCTGGCCGCGCAGCGCCGACCAGCCCCACTGCTCACCCGACCCGGCCCGCGGCGAGTCGAGGATGAGCATCTCCTCGCCGAACGCGCCGACCTCGACTCGCTCACCAGCGGTGGAGGTGGCACGCACCAGCCGCACCCCCAGGCCGGCGAGCTCGGCGAAGTCGCCGGCCGTGTAGCCGTCGCCGTGCAGCTGGACCGCGCCCAGCCCGGTCTTGACAGCGATGTCCCGGACGTCGGCGACCGGCATCCCCAGGAACACCCCCACGCTGAGGACCTCCGGGGGCACGGCGGCCACCAGGCGGGTGGCCTCCTCCACGGTCACCTGCCGAGGGCTCGGCGTCAGGACGAACCCGACGGCGTCGGCCCCGGCGGTCACCGCGCAGTCGACGTCGGCCTCGGTGCGCAGGCCGCAGATCTTCACGAACACCCCACCAGGGTAGGCGCCGCGGAAGTCTAAACTGCGGCGATGTCCTTGATCGGTACGCGGTTGCGCAGCCTGGCCAGGCGATACGCGGTCTCGCGGCGGACGCACGAGGACCTCCTCGCCCGGTGCGCCGCGGCGGAGGCCGAGCGGGATCAGCTCGCCGCCACCTACCGCACCTGGGTGCCGCCGGGGCACTTCTACTCGCCGCAGCCGGACCCCGCGCAGGTCCTCGCCCGCGCCGGCGCGCTGTTCGACACCGCCGCCGATCCCGCCGGCCTCGACCTGCGCGAGGACGACCAGCTCGCGCTGCTGCCCGTCCTCACCGAGCTGCTGAAGGAGCACCCGTTCCCCGAGCACCGGTCGCCGGAGTACCGCTACTTCTTCGGCAACCCGGAGTACTCCTGGTCCGACGCGCTGGTCCTGCACGGCATGCTGCGTCACCTGCGCCCACGGCGGCTGATCGAGATCGGATCCGGCTACTCGTCGGCGATGACGCTGGACACCGTCGAGCACTGGCTGGACGGCGCGGTCGAGCTGACGTTCGTCGAACCCCACCCGGAGCTGCTGCGGACGTTGCTGCGCCCGGGCGACGAACAGCGGGTGACCGTGCGTGAGCAGCCGGTGCAGGACGTGCCGCTGGAGACGTTCCTCGCCCTGGAGGCCGGTGACGTGCTGTTCATCGACTCCACTCACGTGGTCAAGGCGGGCTCCGACGTCAACCACCTCTTCTTCGAGGTGCTGCCCCGCCTCGCCGACGGGGTGTGGATCCACGTGCACGACGTGTTCTTCCCGTTCGAGTACCCGCTGGAGTGGGTGACCGAGGGCCGCGCCTGGCAGGAGGTCTACCTGCTGCGCGCGTTCCTGGCCTACAACCCGCGCTTCGAGGTCCGCTGGTTCCAGCAGTACCTGTGGGCGCGGCACCGCGAGCTGCTGACGGCGGCCGTCCCGGACATGGCGCGCAACCCCGGCGGGAACATCTGGCTGCGGAAGGCGCCCGATTACGCCTCCACGGCCCCGGGTACTCGCGACGCATGACCGAGAGCCGCGCGGATCCGCTGGTCCGCCTCGACCACGTCGCGGCCGCGCTGGAGGACCTGCGCGGTCAGGCGGCCACCCAGCCGCTGGAGGAGGTCGCGCGGGGCATCGCCGAGAGCGCCGTGGCGACGCTGCCCGACGCCGACTCCGCGACGATCACCGCGATCGCCGAGGACGGTCACCTGTACACCCTGGCTGCCACGGACGAGGGAATCGTCGGGATCGACGAGTGCCAGTACAAGACGCGCCGCGGCCCGTGCGTCGAGGCGGCGACCCAGCGGCACCCGGTGCGCGCGATCGTCGGCGAGCACGAGCAGGAGTGGCCGGAGTTCACCGCCTCGGCGAAGGCGGCCGGTATCAACACGTACCTGTCCGTGCCAGTGCTGCTGCCGGGCGAGCCGGGTGGCGAGGACGAGGTCGTGGGCGGGCTGGACTTGTACAGCTTCACCGCCCAGGCCTTCGACGACTACGACGAGCAGGTGATGCGCCTGTTCACCACGGCGGCGTGCGAGGCGTTCACGAACGCCCGCCGCTGGGCCGCGACGCAACGCAAGATCGCCCAGCTGGAGACGGCGCTGACCTCGCGGGCCGAGATCGACCAGGCGAAGGGCGTGCTGATGGCGATCCACGGGTGCAGCGCGGACGAGGCGTTCGCCCGGCTGGTCGAGGAGTCCCAGCGGACGAACACGAAGCTGGCCGCGGTGGCGAGGAAGCTGCTCGAATCGCTGCGCCGCTGAGGTAGCGCGCAGGCGCACGGCTGGCGGCGCTGAAGCGGCGCGCTGAGGCGGCGGCCACAGCGCCGAGTCGGCGGGTCGGCGGCGGGCCGGTGGCACGGAGGCGGTGGCGCTGAGGGGGCGGCTACAGTGCCGAGCCAGCGAGTCGGCGGCGCTGAGGGGCGGC
>NZ_AFWY03000061.1:0-47929 GCF_000231075.2 Amycolatopsis sp. ATCC 39116
GACAGCACGAGCGAAGCGCGCGCGACAGCGCGGGTGGCAGGGGGTGGCGGGGCACGGCGACGCGCGGCCGCGCCGGGCGGGCGCCGCACGAAGCGGGCAACGCGGGCATGCGCGGGGGCGCGGGCAGCCCGGGAAACGTGCCGACACCGCGACAGTGCGGCAGCCAGAGCGGTACGGGCCCGAAGCGCCCGAGGCATCGCAGCGCGAGAGCCGCCGCCAGGGCGCGGCAGCGCGCGAGAGGCGCGGCAGAGCGCGCAGTTAGCGCGGGGCGCATCAGCGCCGGGCGTAGCGCGGGCGCGGCAAGACGCGCAGTTAGCGCCAGTCGTCCAAAGCGCCAAGCGTCAATCGCCGAAAAACACGGCAGCGCCAGCGCCAAGCGCAGCCAAAACGCGGCAGCGCGAGCGTCAAGCGCAGCCGAAGCGCGAGCTGCGGCGGGCCAGCGAGCGCGCAGCGCATGCCCTGAACCCAACCCAGCTGGGTGGTCATCCCGTCGCCTGACACTGGACGATCACCTTGAGCCAGGGCCGCAACCCAGCCGCCAACCCGCGGCCGAACATGCCAACCTTGCGGCCCTGGCTCAAGGTGATATGCCCAAACCGGAAGGCGACGGGATGACCACCCAGCCACCCACCCAGGGCGAGACGACAACGGTCCCCCATCATCCCGGAGCCTGCCCGTCCGGCGAGGACTATCCCTTGATCTTCAAAGCCCGGCAGGGCGACGCGCCCGAAAACTGTCGTACCCCCAGCGCACAATGAACAGGTGCAGGTCATCGTCACGCGAGAGGAGGACGGCGACTTCCTCGTATCCACCCCCACCGAGCAACTGCACCTACCCGAGCACCACCTGGCTAAACACCTCGAGAACCTGGAGCGGACCGAAAACCCCCGCTGGGTCTTCCCCTCGGTCCCACAGCTCTACCCCCTCCTCCTGCGCTCCAACCTCCGCCTGCGGCGCTGCCACGACCTCGCCCTCACCGAAGGTCTCCTGCTCGCCGCAGAAGACAAAGCCGGTCAGCCCAAGGCACTGCCCGCGGCCTGGGCTCGGCTCCACGGTCAGGAACCACCGCCGGACGCGCCCGGCCACGCGGACGCCCAGCCGGCCCTCTTCGAGACCCGCGGCTCCGGCCTCCCGCCCGGCACGAGCGTCGCCGAGGCGGCTGCCGCTGTGCTCGCCGACCAGGAGCGCCGCATGAGGCACGTCGAGCACCCGGAGCGCTTCCGGTTGCTCGTCGCAGCCGAATCGGCCAGCGCGCTCGTCGCCGAGGAGATGCGAGCCGACGGGTTGCCGTGGCGGGCCGACGTGCACGACGCCCTCCTGACCGAACTGCTCGGGCCCCGCGTGCCGGCCGGCCACCGGCCCAAGAAACTCGTCGAGCTGGCGGCGCGCATCACCGAGGCCTTCGGCGGCAAACCGGTGAACCCGGACAGCCCGCAGACCATCGTGCGCGCGTTCGGCCGCGAGGGCATCTCCATCCCCTCCGCCAGGGCACACGTCCTGCGTGACGTCGACCACCCGGCCGTCCCACTGCTCATCGAGTACCGCGAACTCTCCCGGCTGCACTCGGCCAACGGCTGGGCATGGCTCGACGAATGGGTCACCGACGGGCGGTTCCGGCCCGAGTGGGTCGTCGGCGGCGTGGTGTCCGGCCGGTGGGCCAGCAGCGGCGGCGGCGCACTCCAGATCCCCAAGACCCTGCGCGTCTGCGTGAAAGCCGACCCCGGCTGGAAACTCGTCGTGGCCGACGCCGCCCAGCTCGAACCCCGCGTGCTGGCCGCCCTCTCCGGCGACCGCCGCCTTGCCGAAGCCTCCGCCTCCACGGACCTGTACGCCCGCCTGTCCGAAGCCATGTTCGCCGGCACGATGACCCCCGAAGCCGGACGGCCCCGCGCGAAGATCGCCATGCTGTCCGCGATGTACGGCGGCACGGCCGGCGAGGCCGCGTCGCTGCTCGCCCTGCTGCGGCAGCGCTTCCCGGACGCCGTGTCCTATGTGGAGCGTGCCGCGCAAGCCGGGGAACGCGGTGAGCGCGTCCGCTCCCGGCTCGGGCGCGTCTCCCCCGCGCCGAGCGAAGCGTGGCGCGCCCTCACCGGCGGCGCGAACGAGGACGAGACCCGCGCCCGCCAAGCCGCCCGCAACTGGGGCCGCTTCACCCGCAACTTCGTCGTGCAGGCCAGCGCGGCCGACTTCACCGCGGTGCTGCTCGCCACCCTGCGCCGCAAGCTGCCCGAGCCCGCCCACCTGGTGTTCTTCCAGCACGACGAGGTCATCGTGCACACGCCCGAGGAACTCGCGCCCGCCGTCGAAGCCGCCATCGGCGAGTCCGTGCCCGAAGCCGCCGCGCTCACGTTCGGCGCCGCCTGCCCCGTGCACTTCCCCATGCAACCGGTCACCGTCGACACCTACGCCGACGCCAAATAGCTAAGCGGCGGCCTTGTCCAGCGCCCGGATCACCCGCTTCAACGACACCGGGTGCGCCGTGCCGAGGGTCTGCGCGAAGAAACTCACCCGCAGCTCCTCGATCATCCACCGCACCTCGAGCAGCTCCGGCCCCGGCGTCACCCCTGGCGGGAGCGCGGCGACAGCCGCCTCGTACTCGCCCGTCACCCACTCGACGTCACGCAGCAGCTCGACGTCCTTCGCGCCCGTCGACGGCAGCTTCTCCACCCGCCGCCCGATCCCACGCAGGTACCGGACCAGGTGCGGCAGCCGGTCGAACCCGGTCGCCGTGACGAAACCGGGGTACACCAGACGCGACAGCTGCTGCCGCATGTCCGCCAGCGACTCCGCCGGCCCACGCGCGCCCTCCAGCGCCACCTCGGCCTCGTTGGCCGCCTTCAGGACCTTCTCGACCTCGGTGAGCACGTCCAGCACCACCGGGTTCAGCGCACCGCGCACCTTCTCCAGCAGCACCGCGAACCCGGCCTCGTCCCACACCGGGCCGCCGTTGTCGGCCATCAGCTTGTCCACCGCGCAGTCGACGCAGTCCTCCAGCAGCGCCGCGACACCGCCGTGCGGGTTCCGGCTCAGCGTCAGCTTCGCCTGGTTGGTCAACGCCCTGTTGATGAACTTCATCGGCGAGGGCATGTTGAGCCGCAACAGCTTCCGCGTGCCCTGCCACATCCGCTGCCGCTGCTGCACCGGCGTGTCCAGCATGCGCACGGCCACCGTGTCGCCCTCGTCGACCAGCGCCGGGTACGCCTTCACCTGGTGCCCGCGCCGCTTCCCGGCGAACACCCGCGGCAGCTCGCCGAAGGCGGGCGTGGTCAGGCCGGCCCGCTCGATGCTGTCCGCGGCCGCCGAGATCGTCGCCCGCACCTCGCCGCTCAGCTCCTCCTTGAGGACCGCCAGGTCCTTGCCCTCGGCGAGCTTGCGGCGCTTGTCGTTCACCACCCGGAACGTCATCCGCAGGTGGTGCGGCACTGCGTCGAGCTGCCACGCGTCCGGCGGCACCGCGACGCCGCGCAGCGCCTCCAGCTCGCGGGCCAGCACGTCGAGCAGCGGGCCGTCCTCGGGGCCGACCCTGGACAGCACGTGCGCGGCGGTGTCCGGGGCGGGCACGAAGTTGCGCCGCAGCTGCTTCGGCAGCGACTTGATCAGCGCCGTGACCAGCTCCTCGCGCAACCCCGGCACCTGCCAGTCGAACCCGTCGGGCGTGACCTGGTTGAGCACCGCGACCGGGATGTGCACGGTGACACCGTCGGCGTCGGCGCCCGGCTCGAACTGGTAGGTCAGCGGGAACCGCAGCGAGCCCTGCGTCCAGGTGTCCGGGTAGTCCGATTCGGACACCTGCTGCGCGGCCTCGTTGAGCAGCATGGCCTTTTCGAAGTTCAGCAGGTCCGGCTGGGCGCCGCGGACCTTCTTCCACCAGCTGTCGAAGTGCCGCGCGGACACCACTTCCGCGGGGATCCGCTGGTCGTAGAACTCGAACAGGGTTTCGTCGTCGACCAGCAGGTCGCGGCGCCGGGCCCGGTTCTCCAGGTCCTCGACCTCGTCGAGCAGCGCCCGGTTCTCCTTGAAGAACTTGTGGCCGGTGTCCCAGTCGCCCTCCACGAGCGCGTGGCGGATGAACAGCTCGCGCGAGGTTTCCGGATCGATGCGCCCGTAGTCCACCTTGCGGCCGACGACCAGCGGCACCCCGTACAGCGTCACCCGCTCGGAGGCCACCACCGCGCCGCGCTTGCGTTCCCAGTGCGGCTCCGAGTAGGTGCGCTTGACGACGTGCTGCGCCAGCGGCTCGATCCACTCCGGCTCGATGCGCGCGTTGACCCGGCCCCACAGCTTCGACGTCTCGACCAGCTCCGCCGACATCACCCAGCGCGGCTGCTTCTTGAACAGCGCCGAGCCGGGGAAGATCGCGAAACGGGTGCCGCGCGCGCCGAGGTAGTCGCCCTTCTCCGGGTCCTTGAGCCCGATGTGCGACAGCAGCCCGGCGATCAGCGCGGTGTGCACGCGCTGCGGGTCGGCAGGCTCGGAGTTCAGCGTGACGCCCAGCGGTTTGGCGAGCTGCCGCAGCTGGCTGTAGATGTCCTGCCACTCCCGCACGCGCAGGTAGTTCAGGTACTCCGCCTTGCAGCGCTTGCGGAACTGGCTGTTCGACAGCGTCTTCTGCAGCTCCCGCAGGTACTCCCACAGGTTCAGGTAGGCCACGAAGTCCGACGACTTGTCGGCGAACCGGGCGTGCTGCTGGGCCGCGGCCTCCTGCTTGTCCGCGGGACGCTCGCGCGGGTCCTGGATGGACAGGGCGGCGGTGATGATCATGACCTCGCGGACGCAGCCGGCGCGCGCGCCCTCCAGCACCATCCGGCCCAGCCGCGGGTCGACGGGCAGCTGCGCGAGCTGACGGCCGATCTCGGTGAGCCGCCGCTCCTTCGCAGACTCCTCCAGCGCGCCGAGTTCCTGCAGCAGCTGGACACCGGCGGTGATCTGGCGGCGGTCCGGTGGGTCGACGAACGGGAACGCGGCCAGGTCGCCCAGGCCGAGCGAGGTCATCTGCAGGATGACCGACGCGAGGTTGGTGCGCAGGATCTCCGGGTCGGTGAACTCCGGCCGGGACAGGAAATCCTCTTCGCTGTAGAGCCGGATGCAGATACCGTCGGAGGTGCGGCCGCAGCGGCCCTTGCGCTGGTTGGCCGAGGCCTGCGAGACCGGCTCGATCGGCAGCCGCTGCACCTTGGTGCGGTGGCTGTAGCGGGAGATGCGGGCGGTGCCCGGGTCGATGACGTACTTGATGCCCGGCACGGTCAGCGACGTCTCGGCGACGTTGGTGGCCAGCACGATCCGGCGGCCGGTGTGGCGGCTGAACACGCGGTGCTGGTCCGCCGCGGACAGGCGCGCGTACAGCGGCAGCACCTCGGTGTTGCGGAGGTCCATCTTGTTCAGCGCGTCGGCGGTGTCGCGGATCTCCCGCTCGCCGGAGAGGAACACGAGGATGTCGCCGGGGCCCTCGGCGCACAGCTCCTCGACCGCGTCGGCGATGGCGGTGACCTGGTCGCGGTCCTCGGAGGCCGGGTCGTCCGGGTCGACGATCGGGCGGTAGCGGACCTCGACCGGATAGGTGCGGCCGGAGACCTCCACGATCGGCGCGTCGCCGAAGTGCTTGGAGAACCGCTCCGGGTCGATGGTCGCCGAGGTGATGATCACCTTGAGGTCGGGGCGCTTCGGCAGGAGTTGCTTGAGGTAGCCGAGGATGAAGTCGATGTTGAGGCTGCGCTCGTGGGCCTCGTCGATGATGAGCGTGTCGTAGCGGCGCAGCATCCGGTCGCTCTGGATCTCGGCGAGCAGGATGCCGTCGGTCATCAGCTTGACCATGGTGTCGTCGCCGCTGGAGTCGGTGAAGCGCACCTTGTAGCCGACCGTGCTGCCCAGCTCGGTCTTCAGCTCCTCGGCGATGCGCTCGGCGACCGTGCGCGCGGCCAGGCGGCGGGGCTGGGTGTGCCCGATCTGGCCGCGCACGCCCAGGCCCAGCTCGAGGCAGATCTTCGGCAGCTGCGTGGTCTTGCCCGAACCGGTCTCGCCCGCGACGATCACCACCTGGTGGTCGCGGATCGCGGCGGCGATGTCGTCCTTGCGCTGGCTGACCGGCAGCTCGTCCGGGTAGCGGATCTCCGGCGCGCGGCGGCGCTGCACGCGGGCCTCGGCGGCGTCGATGTCGGCGGCGATCTCCCGCGCGACCCGGTCCTTGTCACGCGCCCGGCGGGCGCCGTCGAGCCGGCGGCGCAACCGGTGCTCGTCGCGCAGCATCAAGCCGGGCAGCCGGGCCCGGAGGTCTTCGAGGGGGGATCGCGTAGACATACGGCCTCCAGGATAGCTCCGCGCGATCCGGCCGGCCTGCGAATATGTTCGCACCGCACCTCGAGTGGCCGGAGTGCTCGCCGTCACCGGGAGCGCGGCGGTCCGGGTGCCCAGGAACCGCTGGCGTCGCGGCCGCTCGGTGTGCTCAGGACCGCTGCAGCGACTCCGGCCCCAGCTCCGCGACCGAGCGGTGCCCGGTCAGCCCCAGAGTGAGGTCGAGGTCCGCGAGCAGGCTGCGCAGCACGTGCCGCACGCCGTCCTCGCCCGCGTGGCCCAGCCCGTACACCCAGGGCCGCCCGACGAGGACCGCCTTCGCGCCCAGCGCCAGCGCCTTCAGGATGTCCGCGCCGGTCCGCACGCCGGAGTCGAACAGCACCTCGATGCGGTCCCCGACCGCGCTCGCGATCGGCGGCAGCGCCTCCAGCGAGCCGATCGCGCCGTCGACCTGCCGTCCGCCGTGGTTGGACACCACGATGCCGTCCATCCCGGCGTCCACCGCGCGCCGCGCGTCGTCGGGGTGCTGGATGCCCTTCAGCACGATCGGGCCGTCCCAGTGCTCGCGCAGGAACGGCAGCTGGTCCCAGCTGTGGTCGGTGCCGGTGAACAGCGACACCCACCGCAGGATCGCCGACGGCATGTCGTCCTCCGGCGCCTTCTCCAGCAGCGCGCGGAAGGCCGGGTCGGACAGCGGCGTGGCCAGGCCCTCGCCCTTGAGGAAGGGCAGGTAGGCGGAGTCGAGGTCGCGCGGGCGCCAGGCCAGGGTCCACGTGTCCAGCGTGACGACGAGCGTGGTGTAGCCGGCCTTCTTCGCGCGGGTCAGGATGCTCGCGGTGACGTCCGAGTCGGCAGGCCAGTAGAGCTGGAACCAGCGCGGGCCGTCGCCGGAGGCCTCGGCGACCTCCTCGATCGTGTGCGACGCCGCGGTGGACAGGATCATCGGCAGGCCCAGCGCCGCCGCGGCCCGCGCCGTCGCCAGCTCGGCGTCCGGGTGCACGATCGACTGCACGCCGACCGGCGCGAGCAGCACCGGCGCAGGCAGCTCCGCCCCGAGCACCGTGGCCGACGTGGTGCGCGCGGTGGCGTCGGTGAGCATGCGCGGCACCAGCTTCCAGCGGTCGAACGCCGCGCGGTTGGCGTCCATCGTCGCGCCCGAGCCCGCGCCGCCCGCCACGTAGCCGTAGGCCTCCGGGGTCATCACCTCGCGGGCCGACTCCGCCAGCCGCGCCGGGTCGGTGGTGAACGGCGGCTTCGTCCCGCCGAGCCCGTGCAGGTAGATCTCGTTCTGGTAGCCACCGAACCGCTCGGCCACGCGAACCTCCTCGTCGACACGCCGGAGACCGCAGCGTACCGCCGGTACTTGATCAGGGGTGGTGGAAGCGACGGACGTTGCTCCGACACGCCGGAGGCGTCCGCGTACCGCCGGTACTTGATCACTTAACCTCACCGGCGTGAAGGCGCGGGTGTGGGTGCCGCTGGTGGTGGCGGTCGTGGTGGCGGTTCTGGTGGTGGTGTGGCGGCCGGGTCCGGTGCCGCCGTCGAAGGCGAATCCGGCGACGGATCCGGGCGTGGCGCGGCAGCAGCTCGCCGAGCTGCAGGTGAAGCCGCGGGGCACGCTGAACGGCTACTCGCGGGAGAAGTACCCGCACTGGGACACCGTCGAGGGCGCCTGCAACACCCGCGAGGAGGTGCTCAAGCGCTCGGGCACGAACGTCGTCGTCGGCAAGGACTGCTCGCCCACCTCGGGCACCTGGGTCAGCCCCTACGACGGCGCGACCTGGACCAAGGCGTCCGATGTGGACATCGACCACATGGTGCCGCTCGCGCAGAGCTGGGTCAGCGGCGCGTCGGCGTGGACGCAGGACCAGCGTGAGGCCTTCGCGAACGACCTGGTGCGCCCGCAGCTGTGGGCGGTCACCGACAACGTCAACCAGTCGAAGAGCGACAAGGCGCCGGACGAGTGGCGGCCGCCGCTGGAGTCGTTCTGGTGCACCTACGCCACCGACTGGATCGAGGTCAAGCACTACTACCGGCTGAGCGTCACCACCGCGGAGCAGGCGGCGCTGACCGACATGCTGAACCGCTGTTGACCTTCGAGCCACTGGAAGCCGCAGAATCGGCGGCATGCTGACCATCAGCGCGTTCGCGCGGCTGGCCGGGCTCACCCCGAGCGCGCTGCGCTTCTACGACGACTGCGGCGTGCTCACGCCCGCGCGCGTGGACGAGGCCACCGGCTACCGCTACTACCGCGAGGACCAGGTCGAACGCGCGGTCCGGCTGCGTGAACTGCGGGCGGCGGGCCTGCCGCTGGCGCAGGTCACGAGCGTGCTCGACGGACCGTCGAGCGAGGCGCGGGCGGTGCTGGAGGCGCACCGGCGGCGGCTGCGGGAGGACTTCCGGGCCGCGTCGGCGGCGGTCGGGCGCCTGCTGCCGGGCCCGGTCCGGGTCGCCGGCCTCGACCTGGCGAGCGCGATCCGGCAGGTCGCCCCCGCCGCGGGCGCGCCGCTGGACTTCGTGCTGATCGAGGCCGACGGCGACGAGGTCCGCGTCGTCGCCACCGACCGCTACCGGCTCGCGCTGCGCGTCCTGCAGCCCGTGCACGGCGGCACCGGCCGGTTCGTCGTGTCCGCCGGTGAGCTGGCCGCGCTCGGCCCGCGGCTGGCGCGGCAGGACGAGGTGACCCTCGACGGCACCACGCTGCCGCTGCTGGAGAAGGACTTCCCGGACTACCGCGCGGTCCTCGACGCCCTGCCCGTCCCGACGCAACGGGTCGTCGTCGACCGCGTCGCGCTCCGGGACGCGCTGCCCGCCGACCGCCCGGCCGAGCTGGTGCTCGGGCCGGACCGGCTGGCCGTCGGCGGCACGGTGCTGCCCGCCGTCTGCGGCGACGAGCTGCGCATCGGGTTCGACCCCGCCGTGCTGGGCGCGGCGCTGGAGGCGGGCGTCGGGCCCGACGTGCTGCTGGAGTTCGCCGGGCCGCTGCAGGTCGCGCGCGTCCGCTCGGCCGACCAGGGCTCGTTCACGACACTGGTGATGCCCGTCGCGCTCGGAACAGCCGGGCCAGGTTCTCCGACCGCAGCACCGCCAGCGGGCCGATGATCGCGAGCAGCAGCACGTAGCCCGCCACGAACGGCGCGACGCGGGCGTCCAGCCCGGCCGCCGCCGCGAGTGTGGCCAGCACCAGCGAGAACTCGCCGCGGGTGAGCACGGTCAGCCCGATGTTCAGCCCGGCCTGGCCGTCGAACGAGTGCAGCTTCGCCGCGATCGCGCCCGCCGCGAGGTTCAGCGCGAGCGTCAGCGCCACGGCGATCAGCACCGGCACCACGACCGTGCCGACGGCGCCCGGGTCGATGCTGAGCCCGAAGATGAAGAAGAACAACGCGCCGAACGCGTCCCGCAGCGGCAGGACCAGCTTGTGGATGCGGGGCGCGACCTTCGAGCCGCCGAGCATCATGCCGACCATGAACGCGCCGATCGCGTCGGAGACGCCCAGCTCCTCGGCGACCGCGGCGCCCAGCACGGCGACGCCGACGAAGCACACGGTCAGCAGCTCGTCGTCGGCCGAGCCGAACAGCTTCGACACCAGCCGCCCGCCCCAGCGGGCCAGCGCGGCGAGCGCCAGCAGGAAGCCGAGTGCCTTGCCGAAGTCGGCGAGCGCGGGCCAGAACGAGTCGGCGCCGGAGAGCACCGGCTGCAGCAGCGCCAGGTACAGGGCGAGGAACAGGTCCTCGATCACGATGATGCCCATGATCAGGCGTGATTCCGGGTGCCGCGTGCGACCGGTCTCGACGAGCAGTTTGGTCACGATCGCCGACGACGAGATTCCGATCGCGCCCGCGATCACCAGCGCCTCGCTGGAGCCCCAGCCGAGCAGGAACCCGAAGGCGAGCCCGCCGCCGATGTTGAGCGCGAGGTAGACCAGGCCCGACACGGCGAGCTTGCGGCCGCCCTTGGCGAGGTCGTCGAGCGAGAACTCCAGGCCCAGGTAGAACAGCAGGAAGACCAGGCCGAGCCCGGCGAGCACGCTCAGCTCGCCGGGGTCGTGCACCAGCGACAGGCCGGGGGTGTTGGGGCCGAAGATGAACCCGGCCAGCATGAACAGGGGGATCGTGGGCAGCCCGATGCGGGCGCCGGCTCTGGCCAGCACGCCTGCGGCGAGGAAGGCGCCGCCGACGGCGAGCAGTGCGTGTCCGGTTTGCATGTGGTGAAGTCCCTCCAGGGCATGGCGAAGCGCACCGCGGGTCGGCGCGGTGTGCGGATGGGGTCCGGGGCGTTACCTGGAGGGCGGCGCGCGGGCGCCGAGAGCGGTGCCCTGATCACGGGCAGGTGGCGGGCCGGCAGGCGACGGCCGGTCTTCCGCGTGGCCGCGCGGTGGTTCCACGCCGACGACCGGCGGCAGGTCCGCGACCGGCAGCGGGGTGGCCGTGACGTGCGGCAACGGCTCCGCCGCGAGGGCTGCGATGCCGTCCGGCGCGGGCGGGTGCGGGTGGCTCTCCGGCGTCGTCGGCGTGATGAGGCTGAGCAGCAGCAGGGCCAGGACGAGCAGGCCGCGGACGGACCGGTGCCGGGATTCCGTTCCCAGCTTCCGCCGCACGGCACTCCCCTCGACATCGGTCCGGTTTGTCCAGTATACCAGACAGTTGAGTCCACTGTGGACTGATCGCGGTCAGGTGTTCCGCACCACAACGGGGAATGCGAACGCGATCTCCGGTGTTCGTTGTTGCCGGGTGGATCTGGTCGAGTGGAGGCGGAGTGAGCACGACAGCGGTCACGGCACCGGCGAAGATCAGGCGGACACCCGGAACCCTGCGGTACGCGCTGATCCTCGGCGGGCTGTCGGCGTTCGCGCCGCTCTCGATCGACATGTACCTGCCCGCGCTCCCCCGGATGGCCGACGACCTGCGCAGCTCGGCGCCGACGCTGCAGCTCACGCTGACCGCGTTCATCATCGGGCTGGCGCTGGGGCAGCTGATCGCCGGGCCGCTGTCGGACTCGCTCGGCCGCCGCCGTCCGCTGCTGGCCGGGCTGGTGCTGTACGCCGTGGCGTCGGTGCTGTGCGCGGTGAGCCCGACGGCGGAACTACTGATCGTGGGCCGGTCGGTGCAGGCGCTCGGCGCGGCGGCCGGGATGGTGATCGCGCGGGCGTGCGTGCGGGACCTGTTCGCAGGCACCGCGATGACGAAGTTCTTCTCGATGTTGATGCTGGTCAGCGGGCTGGCCCCGATCCTGGCGCCGGTGATCGGCGGGCAGGTGCTGCGGCTGACGTCGTGGCGCGGGGTGTTCGTGGTGCTGGCCGTGTTCGGCGCGGTGCTGCTGGTGGCCGCGGCGCTGGCGATGCCCGAGACGCTGCCTGCCGAGCGCCGCCGCCCGGCGCGGATCGGCTCGACGCTGCGTGGGTACGGCGTGCTGTTGCGGGACCGGTCGTTCGTCGGGTACGCGCTGTCGGCCGGGTTGATGTTCGCCGGGCTGTTCGCCTACATCTCCGCGAGCTCGTTCGTGCTGCAGGACGTGTACGGGCTGAGCCCGCAGGAGTACAGCCTCGTGTTCGGGGCGAACGGGCTGGGGATCGTGATCGCCGGGCAGGTCAACGGGCGGATCGTGGGCCGCGTGCGGGAGCGGACACTGCTGACGGTCGGCCTGTCCGCCTCGGCGGCCGGCGGTGTCGGCGTGCTGGCGGCGGCGCTGGCCGGGCTGCCGCTGGGGGTGCTGCTGGCGCCGCTGCTGGTGATGGTGTCGAGCATCGGGCTGGTCATGCCGAACGCGTCGTCACTGGCGCTGGCCGAGCACCCGCACAACGCCGGGGCGGCGTCCGCGCTGCTCGGCGTGATGCAGTTCGTGGTCGGCGGGCTCGCGACGCCACTGGTGAGCATCGGCGGCGAGGCCAGCGCGGTGCCGATGGGCGTCGTGATGGCCGCGTTCGCCGTGGTGGCGCTGGTGGTGTTCGGGACGCTGACCCGGCGGCGGGCCTGACGTGCCCTACGTCTCGCCCCGCACCCCGGCGTGGGCGGCGCGCCCCGCGTTGTTCCTGCTCGGCGTGCTGTTCGTCCCCCTCGGCGGGAGCCTCGTGCTCGACGGGCACGGCTTCGGGTTCGTGTTCGCCGCGATGGGCCTGCTGTTCCTGGTGGCGTGGTGGTTCATGCAGCCGGAGCAGCCCACCGCGCGGGCGCGGCGCCGGCAGCGGTGGGCGTGCTCGCTGAGCTTGATGACCGCGGCGCTGGTGGTCACCGCGGTCGTGTTGTTCCTCGGCACCGGCGCGCACCGGCCCACCTTCGCCGAACTGGCGCCCTCGATCGGCGTCGGCGTCCTCGCCGTCGCCGCGCTGGCCGCGCGCGTGGTGGTCGGCGTCAGCGGGCGACGGTCTTGACGATCCCGCCGTTGTCCGGGAAGTCGATCCCGCCGCCGCACTCCAGCTTCGTGCCGTTCTTGAAGTAGACGGTGATGGCGCCCTTGCACTCGAACGCCTTGAAGCCGGCCCAGGTGCGGGTGCCGGGCTGCAGGCACAGGGCGTCCTTGCCGAAGCGGCGGATGTAGCCCGAGTAGCCCTGTCCGCAGGTGGTGATGATGTCCGAGCCCGTCACCGGCGCGGGGGTGGCCGACGCCGGCACGGGCAGGGCGGCCGCGGTCGCGGCGACGGCCGCGATCAGGAGGGTGCGCATGTCGTGGCCTTTCAGTAGCAGCGGGCGGAGGAGATCGCGTAGGTGTAGTTGTTCGACAGGTTCGACGTGACGTCGAAGGCGATCTCGTAGCCGATGGGCGGCTCGCCGAACACGTCGGTCTTGACGGTGTGCTCCTTGCCCGGCGCGATGACGCCCTTCCACAGCTGCTTCTTGCGGGTGACGTCGCGGATCACCAGCGCGAGGCCGCGGTAGTCGTGGTTGTGGACCTTGATGTGGATGACCTGGTCGGCGGCCACCCCGGCGGTGGTGGTGCGGCCGCCCATCAGCGAGCCGCCCGCGCACACCTTCTCCGCGGCCGCGGCCTGAGGCGCCACGAGCAGCGGGAGTGCCGCGGCGAGGGGCAGCGCGGCGGCGAGTGTCCTGATCGATTTCCGCATCCGGGATCTCCTTCGTCGGTGGTACTGGCGCCGACGCTAGGGAGGTCTGGACCACTGGCGGAAGACTCGCGACGGCCACACCGCGTCCGGTGGCCAAATCCGGATGTCCACGCAGGTCAGGGCTTTGACCACCGAGGCGGGTGGCCGAATCAGCCGGCCACCCGGACGTAGAAGTACGCCGCGCGGGTGCCGGGCAGGAGCAGCCGGCCCGCGCTGTCGGTCATCTTGAAGTACACCTGGCAGTAGCCGGGCTCGTCCGGGGCGCGCACCTCGACCGAGACGCGCGCGGACTGGCCGGGCGGCGTGTCCGGGACGGGCACCACCGCGGGCGTCTGGCAGCCGTCGCCGGGGCCGAAGCCGCCCTCGCGGCGCAGCGAGCGGTCCACCCACGGCACGGTGCCGGTGTTGCGGAACTCCCACGTCTTGACGAACCGCGCCCCGGTCGGCACCACGGTCCCGTCCGGGACGGTGACGTCGCCGGCGAACTCGGACTCGTCGCCGGGGACCAGCGGCGGGAGCGCGGCGGGCGCCTCTGGGTCCGGGTCGCGCAGCAGGACGACCCCGGCCGCGACGCCGATCGCGAGCACGACGGCCGCGGCGGCCACCGGAAGCTTCCAGCGGCGCGGGGCGGGCGGCGGGTTCGCGACGCCGTCGCGGACCCGTTCCCAGTCGGCGCGCCAGCGGGCCCGGACCTCGTCCTCGTGCTCGCCGAGCACCCCGACGGCCAGCACGCGCACGAACTCCCAGGTGGTGTCCCAGGACGGCAGGCGCTGCCCCCGCGCGGCGGCCGAGAGGGCGGACTTCGAAGCGAGCGCGCCGAGTTCGGTGCGCATGCGGTCGTAGGAGGGATCGCCCGCAGAGCGCTTGAGGGCCCACAACCGGTGCGCGAACGCGGCCACCGGACCCCCCGAGGGATCCGGACAACTGGCGACGCGGCCCCGCCGGGCTGCTTGGTTGATCACGAGGACCGAGGGTATTGGCGGGGTGCGCCGATCGGGTGCCGCGCAGGCGCAGGTTCAGCCGAGCAGGTGGCTCTCCCGCAGGTGCGCCAGCAGCTCGTCGCGGGGCGGGCCGGGCGCCTTCGGCGGTCCGAGCGCGGCCAGGATCGCCGCGATGCGGTCGTGCAGGACGGCGTCCTCGTCGAACACCGCGACCCGGTCCAGCAGTCCGATCCGGCGGACCGTCCGGCGCAGCACCAGGTCGTCGTGCGGGGCCGCGGCCAGCGCGCCGGCGAACGAGAACATCGGGTAGTCGCTGTCGGGACGGGCGAGGTCCACCGGCTCGCCCCGCCAGCGCGCGGACCGGCCCGCGTCGATGCCGCACGCCAGCGCGTGCCGTTCGCGGGACTCCGGGCCAGCCTTCGCGCGGAAGCACTCCGCGAGGTCGCCGGGTGCCTCCGCGGCCGCGTCGGCCAGGACGCGTGCGTGCGCCAGGGCGAACGACAACCCGTAGGCGAAGGCCGGGTCGGTGTGGCAGAAGGCGTCCCCGACCGCGAGGAGCGCCGTGGACCGGGTGTGGTCGACGTTGCGCAGGCCGCCCATCGGCATGACACCGGTGATCGGCTCGGCGAAGTCCGGCGAGGTCATCACGTCCAGCGGCGTGATCGTGGCGCAGACCGCCTGCCAGACCTGCTCGAAGCGGAGCACTCGCAGGTCGCGGTCCTCGCTCGGGACCAGGATGATCACCGCGAACGTGCGGTTGTCGCCGCGGAAGGTGTTGAACCCCAGGTAGCCCAGGTCGCCGCGCGGGTTCAGCAGCGGCGCGTCCAGGTATCCGGCGCCGGGCCGCAGCCGGAAGTACCGGCAGTAGTAGACGGCGCCGCAGTCGGTCGGCTCCCCCGCGGCCTCCGGCCAGCCCGGCGGCCGCCGGTAGCGGCCGAGCGCGTCCACGATGACGTCGCCGGGCACGGGCTGCCCGTCGGCAACCACCGAGCCGTCCTCGGACAGCCCGTCGACGTGCACGCCGCCCCGCAGGTCGACGGCCGGTTCCGCGGCCACCGCGCGACGCAGCGCCCACTCGATGAGCGGGCGGCGCGCCCACAGGTAGACCAGGTCCTCGTCGCCCGGTTCGGGGGGCCCGTGCAGCTTCTCCGTGAGGTCCTGTTCGCTCGCGCCGGCCTCCGCGAGCGAAGTGAGGACGTCCGGCGCGTGCTCGGCCAACAGCTTCCGGCCACGGGGCAGGAAGGTGTGAGGCTGGAAGTAGTGCGGGATGCCGCGGCGCTCCAGCGCGAAGGCGCTCTCCGGCGGCCCTGCGGGATCCGGCGCGTCCCGCTCCAGGACGACCGCGTCGTGCCCCGCCCTGGCCACCGCCAGTGCTGACGCGAGTCCGGCCACACCGCCGCCGGCCACGACGAATCGCATCGTCCGACGCTAGTTCTCCGCGGTGCCGCGGACAACGCGTTCCTCACCCGAGCGCGGCCAGGTCCCCCTCGCGCAGTTGCTCCGCCATCACCCTCGCCTCGCCGTCCACCAGCGCCTTCAGCGCGTCGCCGTCGTCCCACATGTTCACGTTCATCGCGGCCGTCACCTGGCCATCGCGCAGCCAGAAGGCGGTGAACTCGCGTTTGGCCAGGTCGCCGCGGACCACCAGTTCATCCCGCTGCGGGTCGGCGATGCCGCGGTACTCGCAACCCAGGTTGTACTGGTCCGTGAAGAAGTACGGGGTGCGGGTGTACTGCTCCTGCCCGCCGGCCAGGTTCGCCGCCACGTGGGTGCCCTGGTTCTTCGCGTTCGCCCAGTGCTCGACGCGGATGCGGCGCCCGTACCGCGGGTGCCACTGCGCCGCGATGTCCCCCGCCGCGTACACGTCCGGCGCCGCCGTGCGCAGGGACGCGTCGACGGCCACCCCGCCCTCGTCGGCCAGGTCCAGGCCGGCCGCGTGCGCCAGGTCCACCCGAGGCTTCGCGCCGACCGCGACCAGCACCACGTCCGCGGGCAACTCGCTGCCGTCCGCCAGCCGCACCCCGGCCACGCCGCCCGGCCCGCCGGTCACCTCGGTGATGCCGCTGCCGAGCCGCCACCGCACGCCGTGCTCGGTGTGCAGGTCGGCGAACACCTTGCTGATCTCCGGCCCCAGCACCCACAGCGGCCCGGGCAGCACGTCGACCATCGTCACGTCGGCGCCGTGGTGCCGCGCCGCCGCCGCGGCCTCCGTCCCGATCCAGCCCGTCCCGATCACCACCACCCGCGGCGAGCCGGTGAACGCCGACCGCAGGGCGAGCGCGTCGTCGAGGGTCCGCAGCGTGTAGACGCCCGGCAGGTCCACCCCGCGCACCGGCAGCGTCCGCGGCTGCGACCCGGTCGCCAGCAGCAGCCGGTCGTAGGGGTGCCGCCCGCCACGAGCGTCCAGCACCACCCGCGCGCCCAGCTCGACCCGCGTCGCGCTGGTGCCGGAGCGCAGGTCGATGCCGTGCTGCGCGTAGAAGTCCGCGTCCCGCACCCAGTCGGGCTCGTCGCCCTGGCCGAGCAGGACCTTCTTCGACAACGGTGGCAGCTCGTAGGGCGGGTGCGCCTCCGCGCCGAGGACCACCACCTCGCCGTCGTAACCGTTCTCCCGCAGCGCCGCCGCAGCCGACGCGCCCGCGAGGCCCGCGCCGACGATCACGATCCGCCTGGGCTCGGACATGGGCCGCTCCTCATCCGTGTGATCCGTGCCACCCGACGCTACTGCGGACATTTTTTCCGCGCCACCGCGTCACGCCCGCCCCACTGGGCCGTCCCACTGTCACCTGCAAGACCACCGAAGGAAGGCGACGGACGTGGCGGCTCGAGACGAATGGTCGATCAGCTGCCGGGACCTGGCCGGCAGGCGACGCGACCTGACTGTGTTCGTGAGCAGCGGGCGTGTGGTCCTGGTGGCGCCGCCGGGCGAAGCCGCGGTGCTCGAACCGCTCGACGTCGGCAGGCTGCGCGCCGCGCTGCGCGATGCCGTCGTCGTGGTCGGCGAACGGTCCCAGTAGTCACTCCAGGTCCGCGACGGCCGCGGCGACGTCGACCGGCGGCACCGGCTGCGCCCGCTCGCACACCGTGAACGCGGCGGCGCAGTAGTCGTCGACGCGTTCGACCAGGCCGCCCCGGTCGGCCCCGATCTGCTGCAGCGTCACCTGCAGGTCGGTGCTGAACATGACCGGGTCGAGCACGTGCCAGCGGTAGAACCCGACGTACTTCGGGATCGGCCCGCGCCCGGACACCTCCAGCGGCGCGCCCGCGTACAGCCCGGCGTGCGGGCCCATCCCCCACGCCGAGCCGACGTAGTCCTCCAGCCCGGTCCCGCAGATCGTGGGGAACTCGCGGTCCCCGTCGCGGTAGACCTTCACCTCGCCCTCGCCGTACCACTGGCCGCCGTCGATCGGCCGCACCCCGCCGACCCAGCCGAGGAACCGGCCCGGCCCGCGCAGCCCCTCGGTCACCACGAAGTCCCGCTTCGACACCGTCGGGTTCTCCCGGCGGAAGCCCACGTGCAGCCGCCCGGACGCGGATTCGCCGAGCGTGTAGTCGATCTGGAAGTACAGGACGATCGGGTCCGGGTTGCCGTTGACGAGGTCCACGTGGATGCGCTCGCCGAAAGCCATCGGCACGTAGCTGTTGAAGCCGCGGGCCTCGGGCATGCTGGTCAGCGCGCTGGAGTAGGCGACGGGACGGCCGTGCGGCGAGCCGAAGAAGTCCAGGCACGGCACGGACACGCTGGGGTAGGACAGGCCGCCGTAGCGGACTTCGAGGTAGACGGCGCGCATGCGGGCCGGCCGGTCGGGCGGGAACGTCATCCAGATGTGCCGGATCGTCCCAGGCCCGGCGAGGTCGGCGAGGGTGACGCGCTCGCCGCCCTCGATCACCCGGCTGGGAGCGCCCTTGCGGCCGCCTCCGGCGCGGCCGCCGGCGCCGCGCTCCCCGGTGGGGTTCTCGAACGTGACCGCCCGCGAGTCGAGCACGGGCGTGACGCGAGTCAGATCCGTGACGTCGAACACCCTGTCAACGTAGGCATGATCCGTACCGTTCGCCAGACTTGTAGGTTAGCCTAACCTCTATGGCCCAGACCGTGGATCTTGTCGCCGAGCCGACCACCAGCACCCGGCTGCACGGTGACGGCCTGACGTTGGGGTACGACGGCCGGGTCGTCGCCGAAGGGCTCTCGGTCACCATCCCGGACCAGTCGTTCACCGTCATCGTCGGGCCGAACGCGTGCGGCAAGTCCACGCTGCTGCGTGCGCTGAGCAGGCTGCTCAAGCCGCGGCAGGGCATGGTCTACCTGGACGGCGAGGTCATCACGTCGCTGCCGGCCAAGCAGGTCGCGCGCAAGCTGGGCCTGCTGCCGCAGAGCTCGATCGCGCCGGACGGCATTACGGTCGCCGACCTGGTGTCCCGCGGCCGGTACCCGCACCAGCGGCTGCTGCGCCAGTGGTCCCGCGAGGACGCCGACGTGGTCGAGCGGTCGATGGCCGCGACCGGCGTGTCCGAACTGGCCGACCGCATGGTCGACGAGCTGTCCGGCGGGCAGCGGCAGCGCGTGTGGCTGGCGATGGCGCTCGCGCAGGAGACCGAGCTGCTCCTGCTGGACGAGCCGACCACGTTCCTGGACATCGCGCACCAGATGGACATCCTCGACCTGTGCGCGAAGCTGCACGCGGAGCAGGGCCGCACGCTGGTCGCGGTGCTGCACGACCTCAACCACGCGGCCCGCTACGCCACGCACCTGATCGCCATGCGCGGCGGCGAGGTCCTCGCGACCGGCACGCCGGAGGAGGTCGTCACCGCCGAGCGCGTCGAGGAGATCTTCGACCTGCCGTGCTCGGTGATCCCGGACCCGGAGACCGGAACTCCGTTGGTCATCCCGAAGGCGCGCCGGTAGTTTCGGCTCTTGTGAGCCAGGACGTGTGGAGCGCGGTCGACGACTACGTCGGCCGGACGCTCATCCCAGCGGACCCGGTGCTCGACGACGTGCGGGCGGCCACGGCCGACGCCGGGCTGCCCCCGATCGCGGTGTCCCCGGCGCAGGGCAAGCTGCTGCACCTGCTGGCGCGGATGCACGGCGCCCGCTCGATCCTGGAGATCGGGACCCTCGGCGCGTACAGCACGATCTGGCTGGCGCGGGCGCTGCCGCCGGACGGCAGGCTGGTGACGCTGGAGGCGGACCGCAAGCACGCGCAGGTGGCGGAGAACAACCTCGACGCGGCCGGGTTCGGCGAGGTCGTCGAGGTCAAGGTCGGCAAGGCGCTGGACACGCTGCCCTCCGTCGAGGGGCCGTTCGACCTGATCTTCATCGACGCCGACAAGCCGAACAACCCGGAGTACTTCCGGTGGGCGCTGCGGTTGTCCCGGCCGGGCTCGGTGATCATCGTCGACAACGTGGTGCGGGACGGCGCGCTCGCCGACGCGGACAGCACGGACCCGGCGATCGTCGCGACCCGCGAGATGCACGAGCTGATCGCCGCCGAGCCGCGGGTGGAGGCCACCGTGGTGCAGACCGTCGGCCAGAAGGGCTACGACGGGTTCACGCTCGCGCTGGTGACGGAGTGATCGACAAGGTCGCCTGGCTGCGGGTGGAGTCCGGCCGCGTGCTGGCGGCGCGCTCGCACGGCAAGTCGGCCTGGTACCTGCCGGGTGGCAAGCGCGAGCCCGGTGAGAGCGACGTGGCGGCACTGGTGCGCGAGGTCGCCGAGGAGCTGTCGGTGTCGATCGACCCGGCGACCGCGGTGCACACCGCGACGATCGAGGCGCCCGCCGACGGGCAGGCGCAGCTGCTGCGGATGACCTGCTACACCGCGGATTACCGGGGCACGATCACGCCGTCCGCCGAGATCGCGGAGGTGGCCTGGCTCGGTTACGCCGACCGACACCGCGGATCCCGCGCGTTCCAGCAGGTGTTCGAGGAGCTGCGCCGCCGCGGGGAGCTCACCGCGTAGACAGCTCCGGCGACATCACCTCGCGCCAGATGTCCGACGGCAGGGTGGCGCCGGTCAGGGGCACGCCGTTGCGGTCGGCGCGCGGGCGTTCCTCGTCGCCGCCGACCCACACCAGCGTGGCCATCGACGTGCTCGCGCCCGCCATCCACGCGTCGGACGTGCCGTACTCGCCCGGCACGCCGCCGGCCAGCAGGGCCGCCTCGCGAGGCAGCGCGGGCACCGGCGTGGTGTCCTGGCGCCACACCACCTCGTCGCCGCGCCGCAGCTCCGCCACGAAGTGCGGCGCCACCCGCAGCCCGCGGCTCGCGAAGGTCGCGAACACGCCGGCCAGGTCCAGCGGCCGCAACCGGTACGTGCCCTCGGCGATGGTCGACGCGATCCGCACCCCGTCGGGCGCGGTCAGGGTCCGGGCGCCGTCGAGGAACTCCGGGATCCCGGCGTCGTAGGCAGCCTGCCGGATCTTCGGGCCCGTCACCACGGGCGGGTCGTCGGCGCGGGCGCGGAACTCGGCCAGCTGCACGATCGGCCGGAACGCCGAGCCCGGGCGCCGCGGGGTCACGGCGTAGTCCGTCACACCCCAGTTCCCGCCCGCGTACGCGGTGACGCCGCCGTCGCCCGGCCGCACGGACACCACCGCCGCCCGCAGCTCCGCGGGTTCGCCCGCGAGCCGATCGCGCACCGCGCGCTCGGCACGGTTCTGCGCGTCGCGGTCGAGCGTCAGGCGCACCGTCAGGCCCTCGCGGCGCAGCCGTTCCAGCGGCCACCCCCGCGCCTCCAGCTCGGTGAGCACCTGCTGGCGAATGTGGTAGTCGCTGTAGGAGGTCCGCCCGGCCCGCGTCTCGTCCGGGTCCAGGACCTGCGGATACGCCATGCCGGACCGGTCGGCCGCCGAGACGTACCCGCGCTCGGCCAGCTTGTCCGCGGCGTAGGCCCAGCGCCGCGCGGCCTGCTCGGGCCCGACCGTCGCCGGGTCGTGCCCGTACGGCGCCTGCAGCATCCCGGCCAGGAACGCGGCCTCGCTCCACGAGATGTCGGCCAGCTGCTTGCCGAAGTAGGCCTGCGCCGCGGCGGCCGGGCCGTGCGTGTTGCGGCCGAAGGAGATGATGTTGACGTAGCTTTCGAAGATCTGTTCCTTGCTCTGCCGGTCGGTGATCTTCGTGGCGAGCACCAGCTCCTTGAACTTGCGGAACAGCGTCGCGTCGTCCTCGCCGGTGGAGTTCTTGATGTACTGCTGCGTGATGCCCGACCCGCCGCCGACGCCGGTCACCATCGCGCGCGCGATCCCCGTCGGCTCGAACCCGCCGTTGGTCCAGAACGTCGGGTCCTCGACGGCGACGATCGCGTCGACCAGCTTGCGCGGGATCTCCTCGTACGGGGTGAAGGTGCGGTCGCCGTCCGGCGGCACGACCCGCATCAGCTCGGTGCCGTCGGCGTACTGGACCACGACCGTCTTGTCGAGGTCGGCCAGCACCTCCTGCGGGCTGCGCACGTCCCACACCAGGTAGCCGATCGCGAACGCGATCGCCGGCACCCCGACGACGAGCCCGGCCAGCACGTACGCGACCCGCCGGACCCGTCGCCACACCCGCCTGCGTTTGTTCTCCACACACCACAAACGCGGTCAGGAAGTTACTTCGTTGCGCCCCGCTGGTAGAACGGCAGCGCGACGACCTCGACCGGCTCGATCCGGCCGCGGATGTCGACCGACAGCTCCGTGCCCGGCTCGCTCAGCGCCACCGGCACGTAGGCCATCGCGACCGGGTGGCCCAGCGTCGGCGACAGGGCGCCGCTGGTCACCTCGCCCACCGGCTCCTCGCCGGAGAGCACGCGGTACCCGTGCCGCGGCGCGCGCCGCCCGGCGCCACGCAGCCCGACCAGCACCTCGGACGGCTCCTGCCGCCCAGCCAGCGCCGCCTTGCCGACGAAATCCGGCTTGTCGAGCTTGACCACGCGGCCCAGGTTCGCCTCGAACGGCGAACGCTGCCGCGACAACTCGTTGCCGTACAACGGCATGCCCGCCTCCAGGCGCAGCGTGTCGCGGCAGGCGAGCCCGGCGGGCACCAGCCCGTGCGGCTGGCCGGCCTCGGTGAGGATGTGCCACACCGACGCCGCTTCGTCCGCGGGGACGTACAGCTCGAAGCCGTCCTCGCCGGTGTAGCCGGTGCGCGCCAGCAGCACCTCGTGGCCCTTCACCGTGGCGGGCATGCTCGCGTAGTACTTCAGGCCGGCCAGGTCGGCGTCGGTGACCGCGCCGACCACGTCCACCGCGTTGGGGCCCTGCACCGCGATCAACGCGAACTCCGCCGACCGGTCGGTGACCCGCGCGTCGAACCGGGCCGCGCGCTCGGTCAGCTCCGCGGCGACCGCCGGCGCGTTGCCCGCGTTCGCGACCACCAGGTACTTCTCGTCCTCGAGCCGGTACACCACGAGGTCGTCGATCACGCCGCCGTCGGCGTCGCAGATCATCGTGTAGCGGGCGCGGCCCGGCTTGACCGCGGACAGCTTGCCGACGAACGCGTAGTCCAGCGCGTCGGCGGCCTGCGGGCCGGTCACCTCGATCTCGCCCATGTGGGAGAGGTCGAACAGGCCGGCCGCCTCGCGCACCGCGCGGTGCTCGGCCAGCTCGCTGCCGTACCGCACCGGCATCTCCCAGCCCGCGAAGTCGGTGAACAGCGCGCCCAGTCCCTTGTGGACGGAATACAGTGCGGTGCGCATGGTCAGCTCCCGTAGGCTTCGACGGACGGGCACGAGCAGACGAGGTTGCGGTCGCCGTGGGCGCCGTCGATGCGGCGGACCGGGGACCAGTACTTGTTCTTCGGCGACACCCCGCCCGGGTAGACCGCGGTCTTGCGGTCGTACGGCAGGTCCCAGTCGCCGGTCAGCATCTCCGCGGTGTGCGGCGCGTTGCGCAGCGGGCTCTGCTCGACGGCCCACCGGCCCTCGGCGACCTCCTCGATCTCCCGCCGGATGGCGATCATCGCGTCGCAGAACCGGTCCAGCTCGGCGACGTCCTCGCTCTCGGTCGGCTCGACCATCAGCGTGCCGGCGACCGGGAACGACATCGTCGGCGCGTGGAAACCGTAGTCCACCAGGCGCTTGGCGACGTCGTCGACCGTCACGCCGGTGCGCTTGGTCAGCGCGCGCAGGTCGAGGATGCACTCGTGCGCCACCCGCCCGTTGCGCCCGGTGTAGAGCACCGGGTAGTGCGGGGACAGCCGCGCGGCGACGTAGTTCGCGGCGAGTACGGCGACCTTGGTGGCGCTGGTCAGCCCGGCCCCGCCCATCATGCGGATGTAGGCCCACGAGATCGGCAGGATCGACGCCGAGCCGAACGGCGCCGCCGAGATCGGGCCGACACCGGTGTCCGGGCCCGCGCCGTCGGACAGCGGGTGGTTGGGCAGGTACGGCGCGAGGTGCGCGCGCACCGCGACCGGGCCGACGCCGGGGCCGCCACCACCGTGCGGGATGCAGAACGTCTTGTGCAGGTTCAGGTGCGACACGTCGCCGCCGAACTCGCCCGGCTTGGCCAGGCCCAGCAGCGCGTTCAGGTTCGCGCCGTCGACGTAGACCTGCCCGCCGGCCTCGTGCACGATGCGGGCGATCTCGCCGATGCCCTCCTCGTACACGCCGTGCGTGGACGGGTAGGTGACCATGATCGCGGACAGCGCGTCGCGGTGCTGCTCCGCCTTGGCGCGCAGGTCGTCCAGGTCGACGTCGCCGTTGTCGTTGCAGGCCACCACGACCACGCGCATCCCGGCGAGCACGGCGGACGCGGCGTTGGTGCCGTGCGCCGACGACGGGATCAGGCACACGTCGCGCTCCGGCTGCCCGTTGGCGCGGTGGTAGGCGCGGATGGCGAGCAGCCCGGCCAGCTCACCCTGGCTGCCCGCGTTGGGCTGCAGGGACACCTCGTCGTAGCCGGTGACCTCGGCGAGCCAGCCGCAGAGCTGGTCGATCAGCTCGCGGTAGCCCGCCGCGTCCTCGGCGGGCGCGAACGGGTGCAGGCCCGCGAACTCCGGCCAGCTGATCGGCTCCATCTCGGCGGTCGCGTTGAGCTTCATGGTGCACGAGCCGAGCGGGATCATGCCGCGGTCCAACGCGTAGTCCTGATCGGACAGACGGCGCAGGTACCGCAGCATCGCGGTCTCCGAGCGGTGGCTGTGGAACACCTCGTGCGTCAGGAACTCGCTGGTGCGTGCCAGACCGGCGGGCAGCGCGGTGGCGCCGTCGGCGATGCCCGGCTCCGCCCCGAAGGCCCGCAGCACGCGGTCCACGACGTCCACAGTGGTCACTTCGTCGCAGGCGATCCGCACGTGGTCGTCGTCGACGCGGCCGAGGTTGACGCCCGACTCGCGGGCAGCGGCGACCACGGCGGCGGCCCGGCCCGGCACCCGCGTGAGCACGGTGTCGAAGAAGCTCTCGTGCACGACCTCCACGCCCGCGGACCGCAGCGCCCCGGCCAGCCCGGCGGCCAGGCCGTGGACGCGCCGCGCGATCTCCTTGAGGCCCTCCGGGCCGTGGTAGACGGCGTACATCGCGGCCAGCACGGCGGGCAGCACCTGCGCGGTGCAGATGTTCGAGGTCGCCTTCTCGCGGCGGATGTGCTGCTCGCGGGTCTGCAGCGCGAGCCGGTAGGCGGTGTTGCCGTCCGCGTCGACCGACACGCCGACCAGGCGGCCGGGCAGGGACCGCTCCAGGCCCTTGCGCACGGCGAGGTATCCGGCGTGCGGGCCGCCGTAGCCGAGCGGCACGCCGAACCGCTGGGTGGTGCCCGCCGCGATGTCGGCGCCGAACTCACCCGGCGCGGTGACCAGCGTCAGCGCCAGCAGGTCCGCGGCCACGGTGTAGAGCGCGCCGGCGTCCTTGGCGACCTTGCCGATCGCCTCGTAGAAGCCCTTGCCGCGCAGCACGCCGGACGCGCCCGGGTACTGCACGATGACGCCGAAGAAGTCCTCCGGCAGCCCGGTGCCCAGGTCCCGCACGTCGACCTCGATGCCGACCGCCTCGGCCCGCGTCCGCACCACCGCGATGGTCTGCGGCAGGCACTCGGCGTCCAGCACGACGCGCGACGACTTCGCCTTCGACGCGCGGCGCATGAGCAGGACGGCCTCGGCGACCGCGGTGGACTCGTCGAGCAGGGAGGCGTTGGCGATGTCCAGGCCGGCCAGGTTCGACACCACCGTCTGGAAGTTGAGCAGCGCCTCCAGCCGCCCCTGCGAGATCTCCGGCTGGTACGGCGTGTACGCGGTGTACCAGGCCGGGTTCTCCAGCACGTTGCGGCGGATGACCGGCGGGGTGACGGTGTCGCTGAAGCCGAGGCCGATCATCTGGGTCATCGGGCGGTTCTTCGCCGCCAGCGCCCGCAGCTCGGCGGTCGCCTCCTGCTCGGAGGCCGGGGGCAGGTCGAGCGCGCCCGCGGTGCGGATCGACGCCGGGACGGCGGCCTCGACCAGCGCGTCCAGGCTCCCGAACCCGCACTCGGCGAGCATCTTGGCCTGTTCGTGCTCGGAAGGTCCGATGTGGCGATCGGCGAAGGACATCGGGAGCTCCTCATCTACGGGTGCGGGAACTCCCCCTCTGTCATCGGCACCTGAGAGTTTCACCGCGCTCGCGGCTTTCACCTTGGGTGAGACGCGACGGCGCGCGCCTGCTTTCCAGAGTGGCCTGGCGCGGAGCGGTAACTGGTACCTGAGAGATTGGCGGGGAAGTTGCTCCTTCGGCGCCCCAGGGCTGACCTGGGGACTCTCCCGCTCCGGCTCGTGACGGCCTGCTGTTCAGTTGTCCGGCTTCAGTCTACAGCGGGGTAACGTACGCGCCCGAGATACCGCCGTCCACCAGGAACTGCGACGCCGTGATGAACGACGCATCGTCGCTGGCCAGGAAGGCCACGGCGGCGGCGATCTCCTCCGGCTCGGCGAAGCGGCCCAGCGGCACGTGCACCAGGCGGCGCGCGGCCCGCTCCGGGTCCTTGGCGAACAGCTCGCGCAGCAGCGGCGTGTTCACCGGTCCGGGGCACAGCGCGTTGACCCGGATGCCCTCGCGGGCGAACTGGACGCCCAGCTCGCGGGTCATCGCCAGCACGCCACCCTTGGACGCGGTGTAGGAGATCTGCGAGGTCGCGGCGCCCATCACCGCCACGAAAGACGCGGTGTTGACGATCGAGCCCTTGCCCTGCCGCCGCATGTGCGGGATGGCGTACTTGCAGCACAGGTACACCGAGGTCAGGTTGACCTGCTGGACCTTCTGCCAGGCGTCGACACCGGTGGTGAGGATCGAGTCGTCCTCCGGCGGGGAGATGCCGGCGTTGTTGAACGCGACGTCGAGGGAGCCGAAGCGGTCGACCGCGGTCTGGAAGAGGGCCTCGACCTGCTCCTCGCTGGTCACGTCGGTGGGGACGAACTCGCCGCCGACCTCGGCGGCCGCCTTCTTTCCCGCGTCGGCGTCGATGTCGGCGACCACCACCTTCGCGCCCTCGCTCGCCAGGCGGCGGGCGGTCGCCAGGCCGATCCCGCTGCCGCCGCCGGTGATCACGACGACCCGGCCGTCGAACCGCTGCATCTATTCCTCCGTGCTGATGAAGACGTTCTTGACGTCGGTGAACGCGTGCAGTGCGTCCGGGCCCAGCTCGCGGCCGAGACCGGACTGCTTGAAGCCGCCGAAGGGCGTCCAGTAGCGCACCGACGAGTGCGAGTTGACCGACAGATTGCCCGCCTCGACGGCGCGAGACACGCGCAGAGCCCGGCCCACGTCGCGGGTCCAGATCGAGCCGGACAACCCGAAGGTGGTGTCGTTGGCGATGCGCACCGCGTCCGCCTCGTCACGGAACGGCACCACCGCGACGACCGGGCCGAAGACCTCCTCGGTCAGCAGGCGCTCGCCCGGCTTCGTCACGACGGTGGGCGGGAACCAGAAGCCCGGGCCGTCGGGTGCGCTGCCGCGGATGGCGACCTCGGCGTCGTCGAGGTAGGAGGCGACCTTTTCGCGGTGCGCGGCCGAGATCAGCGGGCCCATCTCGGACTTCTCGTCGCCGGGGTCGCCGACGACGAGGTTCCGCACGGCGGGCTCCAGCAACTCCAGGAACCGGTCGTAGACGGTGTCCTGGACGAGGATGCGGGAGCGGGCGCAGCAGTCCTGGCCCGCGTTGTCGAACACGCCGTAGGGCGCGGTGGCGGCGGCTTTCTCCAGGTCGGCGTCGGCGAAGACGATGTTCGCGCTCTTGCCGCCCAGCTCCAGCGTCACGCGCTTGACCTGCTCGGCGCAGCCTGCCATGACCTGCTTGCCGACCGCGGTGGACCCGGTGAAGACCACCTTGCGTACGTCCGGGTGGGTGACGAACCGCTGCCCGACGACCGGGCCCGCGCCGGGCACGACCTGGAAGACGCCCTCCGGGATCCCGGCGTCGCGGGCCAGCTCGGCGAGGCGGAGCGCGGTGAGCGGGGTCAGCTCGGCGGGCTTGAGGACGACGGTGTTGCCGGCGGCGAGGGCGGGCGCGAGGCCCCAACCCGCTATCGGCATCGGGAAGTTCCACGGCACGATCAGGCCGACCACGCCCAGCGGCTCGTGGAAGGTGACGTCCAGCCCGCCCGCGACGGGGATCTGCTGCCCGAGCAGGCGTTCCGGCGCGGCGGCGTAGTAGTGCAGCACGTCGCGGACGTTGCCGGCCTCCCAGCGGGCGTTGCCGATCGTGTGGCCGGAGTTGCGCACCTCCAGGCGCGCGAGGTTCTCCAGGTCGCCGTCGACGGCTTCGGCGAAGCGGCGCAGCAGGCGGGCGCGGTCGCCGGGGGCGGTGTCCCGCCACGCGGGGAACGCCTTGCGCGCCTTGGCGATCGCGGCGTCGGCTTCCTCTTCCGTGGCCAGCGGGACGTCGGTGATGACGTCCTCGGTGGCCGGGTCGATCACCTGCACGCCGCCTCCACCAACGCCGCGAACAACCGGGTCTCCTGCGTGTCTTCTTCCGGGTGCCACTGCACGCCGACCACGAACCCCGCGCCCGGCAGCTCGACGGCTTCGATCGTGCCGTCCGCGGCGTGGCCGACGGCGCGCAGGCCGTCACCGAGCCGGTCGACGGCCTGGTGGTGGTAGCACTGGCACTTCGCGTCGGCGCCGAGGATGCCCGCGATCCGGCTGCCTTCGGCCAGGGTGACGTGCGTCGGGCCGTAGACGCCCGGCGACGGCTGGTGCCCGGTGTGGCCGACGCGGTCCGGCAGGTGCTGGATCAGGCTGCCGCCGAGGGCGACGTTGAGGACCTGCATGCCGCGGCACACGCCGAGCACCGGCAGACCTCGGTCGAGGGCGGCGCGTGCGAGGGCGAACTCGGCGTCGTCGCGTTCGGGGCGGGTGACGGTCTTGTCCTCGGGCTCTTGGCCGTAGCGCGCGGGCTCGACGTCCGCTCCGCCGGTCAGGACGAGGGCGTCCACAGCGGACAGTGCCTGTGTGTTCCCCGTTGGGAGCAGGACCGGGATGCCACCGGCGTTGCTTGTCGCGTCCACATAGGAACGCGGGAGGAGTGCGGCGCCGGTGTGCCAGACGCCCCAGCTCGCTTTTTCCGTGTAGGTGGTCAGCCCGATGAGCGGCTTATCAGAGGCGTTCGAACCCACGCTGGCGCTCCCAGTCGGTGACGGCGGCATCGAAGGCGGTGAGCTCGACCCGGGCCGCGTTGAGGTAGTGCTCGACGACGTCCTCGCCGAACGCCTCGCGGGCGACCTTGCTGTCGACCAGCAGCTCCGCCGCCTCCCTCAGCGTAGTCGGCACGGTCGGCTTGTCCGAGTGGTAGGCGTTGCCGGTGAACTCGTCGTCCAGGGGCAGCTCGTTCTCGATGCCGTGCAGGCCGGCGGCGATGATCGCGGCGACGGCGAGGTAGGGGTTGACGTCGCCGCCGGGCACCCGGTTCTCCACCCGCAGGGACTCGCCGTGCCCGACGACGCGCAGCGCGCAGGTGCGGTTGTCGGTGCCCCAGGCGACAGCGGTCGGCGCGAAGCTGCCGGGCACGAACCGCTTGTAGGAGTTGATGTTCGGCGCGAGGAAGTAGGTCAGTTCGCGCAGACAGGCCAGCTGCCCGGCGATGAAGTGCCGCATCAGCGCGGGATCCTGCGCGAACACCGGGGTGCCGTCCGTGCCGCGCAGGCTGAGGTGGATGTGGCAGGAGTTGCCCTCGCGCTCGTTGTACTTGGCCATGAAGGTGAGGCTGCGGTTCTCCTGCGCGGCGATCTCCTTCGCGCCGGTCTTGTAGATGCTGTGGTTGTCGCAGGTGCGCAGGGCCTCGTCGAAGCGGAACGCGATCTCGTGCTGACCGGGGTTGCACTCGCCCTTGGCGGACTCGACGTACATGCCCGCGCCGGCCATGTCGTTGCGGATGCGGCGCAGCAACGGCTCCAGCCTGGCGGTGCCGAGCATCGAATAGTCCACATTGTACTGGTTGGCGGGTGTCAGGTCGCGGTAGCCGCCGCGCCAGGCCTGCTCGTAGGTGTCGTCGAAGACGATGAACTCCAGCTCGGTGCCGACGAACGCGGCGAGGTCACGCTGGGCGAGCCGGTCGAGCTGGCGGCGCAGGACCTGCCGGGGCGACGCGGTGACCTCGCCACCCTCGACGCGCTCGACGTCGCAAAGCACGAGGGCGGTCCCGTCGTGCCAGGGCACGCGGCGGAGCGTGGACAGGTCCGGGCGGAGGACGAAGTCGCCGTAACCGCTTTCCCAGCTCGAGATCGCGTAGCCGTCGACGGTGTTCATGTCGACGTCGACGGCGAGGAGGTAGTTGCAGGCTTCGGTGGCGTGGGTGACGACCTCGTTGAGGAAGTACTCAGCTGAGCAGCGCTTGCCCTGGAGGCGGCCCTGCATGTCGGTCATCGCGACGAGCACGGTGTCCACGGTGCCCTCCTCGGCCAGTTCGCGGAGCTGGTCGAGGGTGAGCATGCCCTTGTTCATGTGACAACCCTTGGGGTGGGCGTGGGATGCTGTCAAGCGGATCTTCGCCGGGGCCGCTGGGAGGGTGAGCGATGGCTGACGTGGTCGACGTGTGGATGCAGCAGCCGAACCAGGGCTTCATGGACCAGCCGTGGCTGGAGACGCTGGTGCGGTGGACGAACACGTCCCGCAGGGCGCCCCAGCTGAGGGCGACGCTCGACGCGATGGACGAGGCCGGGGTGCGGGTCGGGCTGCTGTCGGCCTGGCACGGGCCGGGCGGCGCGCTGATCACGAACGACGAGGTGGCGGAGCTGATGGCGGCGCACCCGGACCGGTTCGCGGGGGTCGCGACGGTAGACCTGACGGACCCGGTGCGGGCGGTGCGGGAGATCCGGAGGTGCGTGCGGAACGGTTTCGTCGGGGTGCGGGTGGCGCCGTGGCTGTGGAACCTGCCGCCGAACGACCGCCGCTACTACCCGGTTTACGTGGCCTGTGTGGAGGAGGACGTGCCCTTCTGCACGCAGATCGGCCACACCGGCCCGCGGTGCCCGTCGGAGCCCGGGCGGCCGATCCCCTACCTCGACGAGGTGCTGCTGGACTTCCCGGAGCTGGTCGTAGTGGGCGGTCACGTGGGCTACCCGTGGATGGCGGAGGTCCTGTCCCTGGCGGCGAAGTACCCGAACTTCTACGTGGACACGTCGGCCTACGCGGTGCACCGGCTGCCCGCCGAGCTGGTCGAGTACATGCGCGACCGCGGCCGGACGCGCGTCATGTTCGGCAGCAACTACCCGATGCTCACCCCGGCCCAGGCCCTGAAGCAGCTGCCGGCGCTGGAGCTGGGGGTTTCCGCGCGGGAGGCTTTTCTGGGTGGGAACGCGCGGAGGGTGTTCGCGCTGCCGAACTGACGGTCCCAATCCCCCAGTTCGCGCTGCCGAACTGACGGTCCCAATCCCTCAGTCTGTGCAGGCCCGCTCGCCGGTACCCGCTCCGAACCAGCCGCATCGCGGCCACTCCGGTGCGCCCGCGCTGTCCCCTGCGGGCGCACCCCGCGCCGCCGCGGCTACCCCGGCAGTCGCCCCAGCCAGCCGCACCGGCGCGTCCAGCCACCCCATCCCGTGCAACCCCGGTACCCACACGGACCCAGCCGCATCGCCCCCCGGTGCGCCCGCACCGTTCCCCGGTAGGCCCATCCCGCGCCGCCGCGGCTACCCCGGCAGCCACCCCAGCCAGCCGCACCGCCGCCCCCGGCGCGTCCAGTCACCCCATCCCGTGCAGCCCCCGGCACCCACACGGAACCAGCCGCATCGCGGCCACCCCCGGTGTGCCCGTGCCGGTCTCGCCCCCGGGCAGCCGCGCCCGGCGAGCCGCTCAGCTCGCCGCGGCCACCTTGGGGGTTTCGAGCAGCTGCCGGATCTCGCGGACTGCTGCGCGGCCCGCTCGGTTCGCGCCGATCGTGCTCGCTGATGGGCCGTAGCCGACCAGGTGCAGGCGGGGTTCGGCGGCTGCGCGGGTGCCGTCCATCCGGATGCCGCCGCCGGGTTCGCGCAGGTGCAGTGGCGCGAGGTGGTCCAGCGCGGCGCGGAAACCGGTCGCCCAGAGGATCGCGTCGACTCGCTGCTCGGTCCCGTCCGGCCACACCACTCCCGTCGGGGTCAGGTGGTCGAACATCGGCTTCCGGTCGAGGATCCCGCGGGCCTCGGCGTCGCGCACCTGGGGCGTGCGCATCAGGCCGGTCACGCTCACCACGCTCCCCGGCGGCAGCCCGGCCCGCACGCGGCGCTCGACCTGCGCCACGGCTTCGCGGCCCAGCTCGGGGCTGAACTCGACGTCCTTGAAAACCGGCGGGCGGCGGGTCACCCAGGTGGTGCCGCTCGCGAACTCGGCGATCTCGATGAGCAGCTGCACGGCCGACGTCCCGCCGCCGACGACCAGCACGTGCTGCCCGCGGAACTCCTCAGCGCTGCGGTAGTCGGCGGTGTGCAGCTGGCGACCGGTGAAGGTCTCCTGGCCGGGGTAGTGCGGCCAGAACGGGCGGGTCCAGGTGCCGCTCGCGTTGATCACGGCGGGGGCGGCCCAGCTGTCGCCGCCGGCGCTCTCGACGAGGAGCCGTTCACCCGCGTCCCGGACGGTGACCACCTCGACCGGGCGCCGCACCGGCAGCTCGAAGGCACGCTCGTAGCGCGCGAAGTACTCCGCGACGACCTCCGACGCCATCCGGTGCTCGTCCTGCTCGTCGAAGGCCATGCCGGGCAGGTCGTGGAACTTGTGGACCTTGTCCAGCCGCAGGGAGGGCCACCGATGCTGCCACGCCCCGCCCGGCGAGGAGTCCCGATCGAGGACGACGAACTCCAGGCCGGACCGCCGGAGGAAGTAGGCGGCCGACAGGCCGGCCTGCCCCGCCCCGATCACCACGACGTCGGTTTCGGTACGCACGACAGGTACAACATCGCCTGCGACGGCCCACTTCCCCAGCGTGGCGCGCGGCACGCCGGGCGGGACCGGCACGCGTGGTGTGCAGTGGACCTGGCGCGGGCTGCGCCGGGTGGATGCCAGGGGCGCGAAGCGGGCTTGCGCCGGGGGTAGGGCGCGACGCCGGGGCCGCGCTGTCGCGCGCGGGCGCGGTGTCGGAGCGCGGCCGCCATGTCGCAGCGCGGGTGTGGTGTCGCAGCGCAGGCGTGGTGTCACAGTCCGGGCGCGGTGTTGCGGCCCGGGCGCAGTGTCGCAACACGGGCGCGCGAGCGCGCGGAGGTGCCCGGTCGGGGGCTGGCACGAGGGCGTGGTGTCGCAGCCTGGCCGCGGTGTCGCAACGCCGGCGCGCCAGCGCGCGGGGGTGCTCGGTCGGAGGGGCTGGCGCGAGGGCGCGGTGTCGCAGCCTGGCCGCGGTGTCGCAACGCGGCTGCGGCGTCACAGCCCGGGCGCGGCGTCACAACCCGGCGCGAGCGCGCGGAAGTGCCCAGTCGGAGGGGCTGCGGCACGCGAGGGCGTGATGGCGCAACGCGGGCGCGCGCGGGGGCCCGGTCGGAAGGGCTGGCGCGAGGGCGCGTGGCAACCAGCCGGGCGGGGCGGCGGGATCTGCGCAAGGCGTAGGCAGTCGCCAGCCGGGCGGCTGGATCTGGGGCCCCGCAGGGCGCGCCGCGTGGCGGGCAGTGCGTACGTGGTGAACTCGGGTGGGCGGCTGGCGTGCCCGGGTGTCGTGTGGAGGTGCGCCGAGCAGGTGGGGCGCCCGCTCGGCGCTGGGCCTCAGCGGCGGCGGATCAGGCGCACGATCGCCACGATGCCGAGCACCGCGGCGACTCCGGCGAGTACCGGGGCCAGGCGCTTGCCGATGGAGCTGCCCGCGTACTCGAAGAGGTCGATCGCCTCGGCTTCCTGCGGCTGGGGCTTCACCGTCTCCAGCTTGGGCTTCTCCGGGGCCGGTTCGGTGGTCACCCCGGACTCGGCCGGCTTCTCCTCGGCCGGGGTCGCTGGGGTCTCCGCCGAGCCGAGGCGGTCGGCCAGGTTCGTCGCGAACTGGTCCAGGATCTTGCCGCCGACCTCGGAGATCATGCCGCGGCCGAACTGTGCCGGGCGGCCGGTCACGTTCAGGTCCGTCGCCACGGAACCCTTCGTCCCGCCGTTCTCCTCGGACAGCGTCACCGTGACGGTCGCCGCCGCGGTGCCTGCTCCTCGCGAGTCCTTGCCGGAGGCCTTGATCACGATCCTGCGGGCCTGCTCGTCGGTCTCCAGGAACTCGCCGGAGCCCTTGTACAGCAGGGAGATCGGCCCCAGCTTCACCTTGACCGTGCCGGTGAACGTCTCGCCCTCGACCTTCGTCAGGGTCGCACCCGGCATGCAGGGGGCAACGCGTTCCGGGTCGGTGACCGCCTTCCACACCTCGGCGGGCGGGGCCGGAACGGTGAATTCATGGTCGAGCCGCACGGGCCGACCTCCCTTCTCCAGAAAGCTTCAAGTCCCTCGCAGCCACCTTAGTGCCGGAACCGGCGTGTGCGTGACTTCGAGGGACCCGGATCGGCGCTCCCCGCGTGGGGGAACGGCGGTCGGATGATCACATTGGTGCGTTCGGGGCCTGGCGCCGGACGAGGTTGGGAGCCGGGTGGAACGGGGGTCTCCAGATGTGAGGGGTCGGCGTGGTGGCCAGGCACGCGCGGTGGGAGTGAGGAGGCCCGCGCGGCCGGGTGCCCGGCCGGGGGCACGAGACTCGCACGGCCAGCGCCCGCCGACGGGAGCTTCACGCGCGCGCCGCCGGTGGCTGACGGGGGCACGACCTCCCCGCGGCCGCCTCGCAGGTGGTGGCCTGCGCCCGCGGCCGCCCCGGGCGGGGGCGGCCGCGGGGGCTGGGCCTACACGGCGGCCAGCGCTGCCGAGACCGCGCGGCCCGTCAGCACCTTGGCCAGCTCCTGCCGGTACTCCACGTCCGCGTTGCCGTCCGCCGTGGGGCTGGTGCCTTCGGCGGCGTGGGCGGCCGCGGCGCGGATCGTGTCGTCGGACGCCGACTGGCCCACCAGGGCCTGCTCGACCGCGGTGGCCCGCACCGGCACCGACGCCATGTTCGTCAGCGCGACCCGGGCCTCGGCGATCGTGTCGCCGTCCGTGCGGACCGTGGCCGCCACCGCGACCATCGACCACGCCTGGGCGACCCGGTTGAACTTCTCGTAGTGCGCCTTCCACCCGGTGTGCTTCGGCACGCGGATCTCGACCAGGATCTCGCCCGGCTCCAGCACCGTCGTGAAGAAGTCCTGGAAGAACTCCGCCGCGGACACGGTCCGCCTGCCGCTGCTGCTCGCGATCACCATCTCGGCGTCCATCGCCAGCGCGGGGGCCAGCAGGTCGCCTGCCGGGTCCGCGTGCGCGATCGAACCGCCGAACGTGCCGCGGTGCCGCACCTGCGGGTCGGCCACCGTGTCGGTCGCCCTGGCCAGCAACGCGGCGTGCTCGGCGACCAGCTGGTCGCGCTGCACGTCGTAGTGCGTGGTCATGGCGCCGATCACGATCGCGTCGCCGTCGTCGCGGACGCCCCGCAGCTCGGTGATCCTGCCGAGATCGATGAGGGTCGTCGGCGCGGCCAGCCGCATCCGCAGCACCGGCAGCAGGCTCTGCCCACCGGCCAGCACCTTGGCGTCCTCACCGGCCGCGGCCAGTGCCTGCACCGCCTCGTCCACAGTGGACGGCGCGACGTAGTCGAAGGCAGCGGGGATCACTGCGCACCTCCCGAAGCGTCGATGGAACCCAGTCCGCCGCCGGCCTCCGCGCCGACACCGCCGGCGTCGGTACGACCGCGGTGGATCGCCGACCACACCCGCATGGGCGAACACGGCATCTCGATGTCGTTGACCCCGAACTGCCGCACGGCGTCCACGACCGCGTTGACCACCGCCGGGGTGGAGGCGATCGTGCCCGCCTCGCCGACGCCCTTGACGCCGAGCGGGTTCGACGTCGCCGCCGTCTCGGTGCGGTCGGTGACGAACGACGGCAGGTCGGCCGCCGAGGGCAGCAGGTAGTCGGCGAACGTGCCGGTGGTCAGCGTGCCGCTCTCGTCGAACACCGCCTCCTCGTAGAGGGCCTGCGCGATGCCCTGGGCGAGACCGCCGTGCACCTGCCCCTCCACGATCAGCGGGTTGACCACCTTGCCCACGTCGTCCACGCACACGTACGAGCGCAGCCGCACCCGCCCGGTCTCGGTGTCCACCTCGGCGGCGCACAGGTGCGTGCCGTGCGGGAACGAGAAGTTCTCCGGGTCGAACACGGCCTCGGAGTCCAGCGTGGGCTCCATGCCCTCGGGCAGGTTGTGCGCGGCGAACGTCGCGAACGCGACGTCCTGGATCGTCGTCGACGTGTCCGTGCCGCGGACGGTGAACTTGCCGCCCTCGAACTCCAGGTCGTCCGGCGAGCACTCCAGCAGGTGCGCGGCGATCGTGCGGGCCTTGTCGACGACCTTCTCGGCGGCCTTGACCACCGCGATGCCCCCGACGGCCAGCGACCGCGAACCGTAGGTGTCCATGCCCTTGTGCGAGGACTGCGTGTCGCCGTGGATGACCTCGATGTCCTCGAACGCGACGCCGAGCCGGTCGGCCACGATCTGGCTCCACGCCGTCTCGTGCCCCTGCCCGTGGGCGGAGGCGCCGGTGACGACCTCGACCTTGCCGGTCGGCAGCACGCGGATCGCCGCGTGCTCCCAGCCGCCTGCGCCGTAGTCCAGCGACCCGAGCACCCGCGACGGCGCCAGCCCGCACATCTCGGTGAACGTCGAGATGCCGATGCCCAGCTGCACCGGATCCTTGCGCTCACGGCGTTCCTGCTGCTCCCGGCGCAGCCCCTCGTAGTCGAACAGCTCCTTGGCGCGCTCGGTGGCGGCCTCGTAGTTGCCCGAGTCGTAGGTCAGCCCGCAGACCGTGGTGAACGGGAACTCCTCGTGCTTGATCCAGTTCTTCTCGCGCAGCTCCAGCGGGTCCATGCCAAGCTCGGCGGCCAGCTCGTCCATCATCCGCTCGATCGCGAACGTGGCCTCCGGCCGCCCGGCGCCGCGGTAGGCGTCGGTGAGCGTGGTGTTGGTGAACACGTTCGTGCAGGCGAAGTGGTAGGCCGGGATCTTGTAGATCGCGTTGAACATGAACGCGCCCAGGATCGGCACGCCCGGCCCGACGAGCCCGTTGTAGGCGCCCATGTCGGCCAGCAGCTCGACCTTGAGGCCGGTGATCGTGCCGTCGCGGTTCGCGCTGATCGAGATGTCCTGGATCTGGTCGCGGCCGTGGTGCGCGGTCTGCATGCATTCCGAGCGGGTCTCGGTCCACTTGACCGGCTTGCCGAGCTTCTGCGCGATGAGGACCGCCATGGTCTCCTCGGGCAGCACGGCGATCTTGCCGCCGAACCCGCCGCCGACGTCCGGCGCGATGACACGCAGCTTGTGCTCGGGGATGCCGAGCGTCAGCGCCGTCATCGTCTTGAGGATGTGCGGCACCTGGGTGGCCGACCACATGGTGATCTGGGTGCCGGTCGGGTCGACCACGACCGAGCGCGGCTCCATGAACGCGGGCACCAGGCGCTGCTGGCGGAACCGCCGCTTGAGCACGACCTCGCCGCCGGACAGCGCTTCCTCGACGTTGCCGCCCGTGCCGGCCTCGGCCGAGTCGAAGACCCACGTCGCCTGCTTGTTGGTGCCCAGCTCCTCGTGCACCAGCGGCGCGTCGTCGGCGATCGCGTTCTCCAGGCCGAGGACCACGGGCAGTTCCTCGTAGTCCACGTCGATCGCCTCGAGCGCGTCGGCGGCCTCGGCCTTGCTGCGGGCCACGACCACCGCGACGCCCTCGCCGGCGAAGTTGACCCGGTCGGCGGCCAGCACGGGCCGCCGCGGCTGCTTCATGTCCGGCGTGATCGGCCACGCGCACGGCATGCCGATCGCGCTGTCCGGGTCGAGGTCGCGGGCCGTGTAGACGGCGACGACGCCCGGCATGTCCCGCGCCGCGGCCGTGTCGATGGAACTGATCCGGGCGTGGGCGAACGGGCTGCGCAGGATCGCCACGTGCAGCATCCCGGGCAGCGTGATGTTGTCGGTCCAGCGCGTGCGGCCGGTGATGAGCCGCGCGTCCTCCTTGCGGGTGCGCGCCTTGCCGACCTCGGGTTCGATCGTCGACGTCATGTCACTCGCCCCCGCCCGCGAACGCGCTGGGCGCGCGGGTGACGTCGTCACCGGACACGCGCTCGGCCTCCGGCCCCGCGCCCGGGCTCATCCGCTGCGCCGCGTCCCGCACGGCGCGAACGATGTTCTGGTAACCGGTGCAGCGGCACAGGTTGCCCTCGAGCCCCTCGCGCACGGCGTGCTCGTCCGGGTTCGGGTTGTCGGCGAGCAGGTCGATCGACTGCATGATCATGCCCGGCGTGCAGAACCCGCACTGCAGGGCGTGGTTGTCGTGGAACGCTTCCTGGACCGGGTGGAGCTTGCCGTCGCGGGCCAGGCCCTCGATGGTCGTCACCTCGGCACCGTCGGCCTGCACGGCGAGAACCGAGCAGGACTTCACGCTCTGGCCGTTGAGGTGCACGGTGCAGGCACCGCAGTTGCTGGTGTCGCACCCGATGACGGTGCCGACTTTCCCGAGCGTCTCCCTCAGGTAGTGAACGAGCAACGTGCGGGGTTCGACCTCGTCGGTGTAACTGGTTCCGTCCACGTTGACGGTGATGCGCATGAGGCCTCCAGTGGTGGGAGCTGGGTGATCGGCTTCACAAGCGAGCGTGCTACTTCCGTGCCGTTCGGACAAGTCCTGGTTGGGTGACACTTCACCCCGACTCCCGCACCTGCACGGAAAAACCCGGCTCCACCACCGCAACCGCGGAAACGGCTCGTACGAATTGACCAGTCGCAGGCCTGCGAAAGGGCCAGTCGTGGCCGCACGACAGGGTCAGCCGTGGATCCGCCCGGACAACTCCGTGAGCCGCTTCCCGCCGCCGCCCCACCGCAACGCGATGATCTCCGCGGCGATCGACACCGCGGTCTCCTCCGGTGTGCGGGCGCCCAGGTCGAGTCCGATCGGCGAGGCCAATCGCGACAGTTCCGCCTCTGTCAATCCCGCCTCCCGCAAGCGGGTGAGGCGGTCGTCGTGCGTGCGCCGCGACCCCATCGCCCCGATGTAGCCGACGTCCAGCCGCAAGGCGACCTCCAGCAGCGGCACGTCGAACTTCGGGTCGTGGGTGAGCACCGCGATCACGGTCCGCCGGTCGATGCGGCCGGCCTCCGCCTCCGCCTTGAGGTAGCGGTGCGGCCAGTCCACCACGACGTCGTCGGCGTCCGGGAACCGCGACGCGGTGGCGAAAACCGGACGCGCGTCGCACACCGTGACCTGGTAACCGAGGTAGGCGCCCATGCGGGCCATCGCGGCCGCGAAGTCGATCGCGCCGAACACCAGCATCCGCGGCTGCGGTTCGAAGGAGTTGACGAACACCGCCATGCCCTCGCCGCGCCGCTCGCCCTCGAGCCCGTAGTGCAGCGTTCCGGTGCGCCCGTTGGCGAGCAGGCCGCGCGCGTCGTCGGCGACCGCGTCGTCGATCCGGTCGGTGCCGAGCGTCCCCGCGGTCCGGTCCGGCCACACGATCATGTGCCGCCCGCGCCGCTCCGGGTCCTCGTGCTCGATCACGGTGACCACCGCGACCGGCTCCCCGCGGTGCACCGAGTCGACGACGTCGCCCAGCTCGGGCAGGGTCTCCCTGTCGATCCGCTCGACGTAGATGTCGATGATCCCGCCGCAGGTCAGGCCCACCGCGAACGCGTCGTCGTCGCTGACGCCGTAGCGCTGCAGCACCGGCTCGCGGTCGGCGACCACCTGTTGCGCCAGCTCGTACACCGCGCCCTCGACGCAGCCGCCGGACACGCTGCCGACCGCCGTGCCGTCCTCGGTGACCAGCATCGCGGCGCCCGGCGCGCGGGGCGCCGAGGAGAAGGTCGCCACGACCGTGCCGACGCCGACGGCTTCGCCCTCGCGCCAGCGCTTGTACAACTCGTCGAGCACATCATGCATCGCGGATCTCCAGCAGCAGTCGTTCCAGGGTGGCCAGGCTGTGGCCGGCCAGCAAGCGGTCGACGTGCGGGAGCGCGGCCGCGATGCCGGACTGCACCGGAGCGTAGCCTTCGCGTCCCGCGTGCGGGTTCACCCAGAACACCGCGTGCGCCAGGCGGCGCATCCGGGCCATCTGCTCGCCGAGGAGGCTGGGGTCGCCGCGCTCCCAGCCGTCGGAGAACACCGTGACGACGGCGCGGCGCGCGAGCCCGCGCTGCCCCCACCGGTCCAGGAAGATCCGCAACGTCTCGCCGAGCCGGGTGCCGCCGGCGAAGTCGGGCACCGCGGTGCCCGCGGCGAGCATCGCGCGTTCCGGATCGCGCTGCCGCAGCTGCCGGGACACCCTGGTCAGCCGGGTGCCGAGGGTGAACACCTCGACGGCGGCCGGCGCGCGGCGCACGACCACGTGCGCGAACCGCAGCAGCGAGTCGGCGTACGGGCTCATCGACCCGGACACGTCGAGCAGCAGCACCACCCGGCGCGGGCGGGTGGACCGGTTCCGGTGCGCGAGCCGGACCGGTTCGCCACCGCCCGCCAGCATCGCGCGCAACGTCCGGCCGGGGTCGAGCGCGCCGCGGCGCGCGGCCCTGCTGCGCAGGGACTTCCGCATCGGCGGTTGCGGCCGCAGCACCGCCATCAGCTCCCGCAGGTGCTCGCGTTCGGCCTTGGTCAGCTCCGCGAGGTCGCGTTCCCGCAGCACTTCCGCGTCCGTGGCGGCGACGCGCAGCTGCTCGTCGTCCGACTCGGCCTCGCCCTGGCCCGCGGACTGCGACACCAGTGCGGCCATGCGGGACCGCTGCTCGCGGCGGACGGTGGCCGGCCGCGGTTCCGGTGGCGCGGCGGCGAACCACTGCGCGAACGCGTCGTCGTAGCGGATCAGGTCGTCCGGGTCCGAGCACAGCGTCAGCCTGCCCGCCCAGTACAGCTGGTCCGCCTCGCCGACGTCGAGCCGCTCGACCGCGTCGAGGTAGGCCTGCACCCGCTGCGGCCCGCAGGCGACGCCGGCTTCGCGCAGCGCGGTGGCGAAGCCGACGAATCCGGCCAGCGGGTCCTGGGTGCTCACGTGTTCATTGTTACGCGAAAATCCGATGTGAGGGGTTCCGCGTGCCGAACCAGGTCGCGAACGCCTCCTCCAGACCGGCCGTGCCGCCGTCCTCTGCTGCCCACGCGACGTGCCCGTCGGGCCTGATCAGGGCCTTGAGATCGGGCCGCCCGACGACTTCCCCCGGCGCCGGGCGGACCCGCTCGTCGTCGATCCGCGCGCCGATCAGGACGGCCCGGCCGTCGCGGCAGTGGTCGGCGAGACGGCTGCCGTCGGTGAACTCGAAGTCCGGCGCGCTCTTGCCGGCCAGGTCGTGGTCGCTGCCGACCGGGTAGCGGTGCAGCACCCCGGACAGCTTCTTCGCCAGGTACGTCGCCCCGTCGCCGGTGGCGAGCAGGTCGGTGAGCACCGACCGCAGGGCCTTGGCGTGCGGATCGGGCCGCATCGCCGCGATCTGCGCGCGGGTCCACTCCAGCACCCACTCGCCGATCGGGTGCCGTTCGACCGGGTAGGTGTCGAGCAGCCCGTCCGGCGCGTCGCCGCGCACCGTCGCGGCGAGTTTCCAGCCGAGGTTGACCGCGTCGCCGATGCCGAGGTTGAGCCCCTGCCCGCCGAACGGCGAGTGGACGTGCGCCGCGTCGCCGGCGAGCAGCACCCGGCCCCGGCGGTAGGTGGTGGCCTGGCGGGCGTTGTCGGTGAACCGCGTGGCGCTGCGGATCGACCTGACCGTGACGTCCACTCCGGACACCCGGCGGATGCTGTCCTGCAGCTCGGCGACCGTGACCGGCGACGTGCGGTCCGCTGGCGGGCCGTCGAACTCGACGGTCAGGATCCGTCCCGGCAGCGGGCCGTGCACGTAGACGCCGGTGCTCGTGCGGTGCCAGCCCAATCCGAGCGCGTCCGCGCCGTCCAGGTCGGCCAGCGCCTGGCGTCCGGTGATCTCCGGATCGGTGCCGGGGAAGTCGAACCCGGCCAGCTTGCGCACCAGGCTGCGGCCACCGTCGCAGCCGACGAGCCAGCCCGCGCGGACCCGGTCGCCGCCGACGAAGACCGTCACGCCGTCGTCGTCCGCATCGAACCCGGTGACCTCGGCGCCCCGGCGCACGACCGCCCCCAGGCCGGTCGCGTGCTCCGCCAGCACCTTCTCCACGGTCTGCTGGCCCACCAGCTGCAGGTTGGCGGCCGGACCCGCGTCCCGGAACGCGGGGTCGGCGAAGTCGACCAGGTCGAGGCCGACCATGATCCCGCCGAAGTGCCCGGCGATCGGCGGCGGCGCCGATTTCGCCCGCGACAGCATCGCTTTCACCTGCGCCATGCCCTGCCGCGTCTCGTGTTCGAGCCGCTCCAGCAGGCCGCGCCGGTAGAGCGCCTCACCCGTCGCGAGGTTGATCGAGCCCGCCTTGAGGGTCGGATCGATCTCGGTCCGCCGCTCCACGACCAGCACGTCCACCCCGCCGAGCCGCAACTCGCCCGCCAGCATCAGGCCGACCGGCCCGCCCCCGGAGATCACCACGTCGAAGTCCATGGCCCCATCGTGCCACAAACTTTTACTCGATCAAAATTTTGGTTCGGTATAGGATTCTGCTGTGGGACTGCGCGAAGAGAAGAAGCGGGCCACGCGACGGCACATCTCCGACGTCGCGACCGGCCTGTTCGCCGTCAAGGGCTTCGACAACGTGACCGTCGCCGAGGTCGCGGAGGCCGCGGGCGTCTCGAAGATGACCGTGTTCAACTACTTCCCGCGCAAGGAGGACCTGTTCCTCGACCGGCACGACGACCGGCTCCGCGAACTGGAGCGGGTCGTCCGGGAGCGGCCCGCCGGTCAGGACGTGGTGACCGCGCTGCGGCGGTACCACCACGAACTGGTGCGGCAACGCCATCCGCTGTCCGGGACGCGGCCGGGGACGGTGGGGTTCCTGTCAATCCTGCGCGCCAGCCCGGCGCTCGTCACGCGCACTTACGAGCAGTCCCGCGAGATCGCCGCGATGCTGGCGGACGTGCTGACCGAGGAGACCGGCGACCCGGTGGAAGCGCGACTGACGGCGAACCTGCTGACCGCCGCGATCGACTCGATCTACGAGCGGGCGACCAGCCGCATGCTGGACGGCGACGATCCCGACGACGTGCACCGCGACCAGCCCGCGGTGATCGACCGGGCCTTCGACCTGCTGCAGCACGGCCTCGGTGGGGCGAAGCCGCGATCGCCTCGCGCGAGCGCGGCGGATCGCCGGCCAACCGGTTGATCCGCCCGCGCTCGCCGCGCAGATCGGTGACCGGCTTCTCGGAGTACCGCGGGGAACGTTCGCTCACGCCGGCGCCGCGCCGATCACCATGTTCACACGCGACGGCCACCAGCCCACTCTCGCGAATTTCGCGGCCACCGCCCGCAACGCGATCGACGCGGGCTTCGCCGGTGTCGAGGCGCACGGGGCGGGCGCAGACCTCGTCTCCCTCGGCCGCACGTTCCTCGCCAACCCGGACCTGGTGACCCGCCTGCGCCTCGGCGCATTGCTGAAACCGTTGCGGGACAAAGATTTCTCCGACGCCGGCGGCGAGTCGGGCCACCCCGGCCGCCCACCCTCGATACGGTCGCCGGGTGACCCATCTCGACATGACCCGCGCCGCCTACGACACCGTGGCGGTCGACTACGCGAAACTCCTCGAAGGCCTCCTGGAGCAGACTCCGGAGGACCTGGCGATGTTGCGGCTCTTCGCCGACTACGTGCGCCGCGACGGCGGGCAGGTGGCGGACATCGGCTGCGGCACGGGGCGGGTGACGACGTACCTGGACTCGCTGGGGGTTCCGGTGTTCGGCATCGACCTGTCGCCCGGCATGCTGGCAGAGGCGCGGCGGCGCTACCCGCACCTGCGGTTCGAGGTCGGCTCCATGTCCGACCTGGCGCTGGAGGACGCCAGCCTGGGCGGGATCCTCGCGTTCTACTCGATCATCCACACGCCGCCGGAGCTGCTGCCGGAGGTGTTCGCGGAGTTCGCGCGGGTCCTCGCGCCGGGCGGGCACCTGATGGTGGCGTTCCAGGTCGGCGACGAGCGCAAGCGCCTCGAACAGGCTTACGGGCACACGGTTTCCTACGACGCCTACCGCCTGCCGCCGGACCGCATCACGGAACTGCTGGCGGACGCCGGGCTCCTGGTGACCGCGCGGCTGATCCGCGAGCCCGCGTTCGAATACGAGACGACTCCGCAGGCGTACCTGCTCGCGCACCGCCCGCGCTGAGGGCCTCCTTCATCGACACCAGGTGAGCCCGGCTCACCACGGCAGCCCTGGCCGCGTCCCCGGCCGCGATGGCGTCCACCAGTCCGGCGTGCGCCTCGTGGTCGGGGCCGCCGGGGTGCAGCCGCAGCATGTCGACCATCGCCTGGCGGACGCGGGGCGCGGCGGTGTCGAACAGTTCCACCAGGATCTCGTTGTGCGCGGCCACGACGACGGCGCGGTGGAAGGCCGTGTCCGCGTCGACGAGTTCCTCGATCCCGAACCCCGGATCCAGGCGGCCGGCCAGCGCGCGCCTGATCCGGCGCAGGTCCGCGGGCGTGCGGCGCGCGGCCGCCAGCGCAGCCGCTTCGGACTCGATCGCGATGCGGGTTTCCACCACCGCGACGATCCCGGCGCGCCGCAGGACCGCGTCCCAGTCCTCCCGCACGTCGTGGGCGAGGACGAACACGCCCGCGCCCTGACGCGTCTCCAGCACACCCTTCGCCGCCAGCTCGCGGATCGCTTCCCGGACCGTCGACCGGCCCACGCCGAGCTGCGGCGCGAGCGTCGTCTCGCCGGGCAGCTTCGCGCCCAGTGGCCACTCGCCCGACCGGATCCGCGCCAGCAGCAGATCCGCGGCCTGCTCGGCCAGCCGGTGCCGCCGCACCTGTTCCACCGACAGCTCCTCTACTTGTCTGCGGAGTTGTGTTAGATTCTAGCCCATGATCACGCGCGTTCTCCTCCTTCGCCGCCACGGCGGGGCCTGACCGGACCGGCTCCCCGCCGTGGGAGCCGTGCTGCGCCGGTCGTCACCCCACGACCAGAGGAACGCGAACATGTACCGCTGGAACACCCAGCACCCCTCCCCGATGCCCTCCCACCGGTACCGCGACGTGTACGCCCGCGTGCCGGTGCCACTGTCCGAACGGGACTGGCCGGCCAACCGGCTCACGCAGGCGCCGCTGTGGGTCCCGGTCGACCTGCGGGACGGCAACCAGGCACTCGCCGAACCGATGGACCCGGAACGCAAGCGGCGCTTCTTCGAGCTCATGGTCGAGATGGGCTACAAGGAGATCGAGGTCGGCTACCCGTCGGCTTCGCAGACCGACTACGACTTCGTCCGCCTCATCGCGGAAACCGGCCTCGCGCCGGAGGACGTCACGATCGTCGTGTTCACCCCGGCCCGGCGCGACCTCATCGAGCGCACAGTCGAGTCCGTCGCCGGGATGCCGAACCCGGTGGTGATCCACCTGTACGCGGCGACCGCGCCGGTCTGGCGCGAGGTGGTCCTCGGCCGCGACCGGGACGAGTTGAAGGCGCTGATCGTGGCCGCGGGCGAGGACGTGCTGCGGCTGGCCGGCGACCGGGTCCGGTTCGAGTTCTCGCCCGAGGTGTTCAACCTGACCGAGCCCGACTACGTGCTCGACCTGTGCTCGACGATGACCGCGCTGTGGGACGCGAGCCCGGACCGGCCGGTGATCCTCAACCTCCCCGCCACCGTCGAGGTGGCCACACCCAACGTCTACGCGGACCAGATCGAGTACGTGTCGAAGAACCTCGACCGGCGCGACTCGGTGATCCTGTCCGTGCACCCGCACAACGACCGCGGCACCGGGATCGCCTGCGCCGAGCTGGCCCTCCTCGCCGGGGCGCAGCGCGTCGAGGGCTGCATCTTCGGCAACGGCGAGCGCACCGGGAACGTCGACATCGCCACGCTCGCGCTGAACCTGCACGCGCAGGGGATCGACCCGATGATCGACTTCTCGGACATTGACCGGATCCGGCGGACGGTGGAGCACTGCACGCGGCTGCCCGTGCACGAACGGCACCCCTATGTGGGCGACCTCGTGCACACGGCGTTTTCGGGCACGCACCAGGACGCGATCCGCAAGGGCCTCGCCGAGCACCGGGTCCGCGCGGCGGCGGCCGGTGTGCCGCAACGGGAGCTGGAGTGGCGGGTGCCGTACCTGCCGGTCGACCCGGCGGACCTCGGCCGCACCTACGAGGCCGTCATCCGGGTGAACTCGCAGTCCGGCAAGGGCGGTATCGCGCACCTGCTGAGCACCGGTTACGGCGTCGAACTCCCACGGCGGCTGCAGATCGACTTCGCGCGGCACGTCCAGCGGCACACCGACCGGACCGGCGCGGAAGTGACGGCGAAGGAGCTGTGGGAACTGCTGCGGGAGGTGTACCTGGATTCGCCAGCGGTGTCCGGGGAGGTGCTGGAGCGGACGGCCTGCGCCACCGCCTCCGGTGAGGTGCTCGCGTTCGTGGAGTACGCGGCGCCGGACGGGCGCGGGTGGATCGGCGGGCGCGGGCGCACGGAGGCGGAGGCGATCGCGGAAGCCCTCGCCCGGGTGGGCTAAGCCAGCACCGTGTCGAGTTTGGCGCGGACTCGGTCGAGGTCCTCGGAGTACTTGAGGACCGCGCCGAGGGTCCGGGCGGCGATCTCCGCGTCCAGCTCGCTGCGGTTGAGCGCCAGCAGCGCCTGCGCCCAGTCCAGCGACTCGGCGATCCCCGGCGGTTTCAGCAGCTCCAGCTCGCGCAGCCGGCGGACGGCCGCGGCCACCTGCGTCGCGAGCCGTTCGCCGACTCCGGGCAGCCTGCGGCGCAGGATGGCGACCTCGCGGGCCAGGTCGGGGTGCTCCAGCCAGTGGTAGAGGCAGCGCCGCTTCAGCGCGTCGTGCACCTCGCGCGTCCGGTTCGAGGTCAGCAGCACCAGCGGCGGCTGCGCGGCCCGGATCTCGCCGAACTCCGGGATCGTCACGGCGTTCTCGTCGAGCAGTTGCAGCAGGAACGCCTCGAACTCGTCGTCGGCGCGGTCGATCTCGTCGACCAGCAGCACGCACGGCGACTCCTTCAGCGCCCGCAGCAACGGCCGGGCCAGCAGGAACCGCTCGGTGAACAGCGACTGCTCCGCGGCTTCGACGTCCAGGTGCTCGCGGCCTGCTTCCAGCGCGCGCAGGTGCAGCAGCTGGCGCGGGAAGTCCCATTCGTACAGCGCCTGCGCCGCGTCGATGCCCTCGTGGCACTGCAACCGCACCAGCGGCAGGTCGAGCGCCTCCGACAGCGACACGGCCAGCGAGGTCTTCCCCGTGCCCGGTTCGCCTTCGCAGAACAGCGGGCGCTGCATGCGCAACGCGAGGAACGCGGCGGTGGCGACGCCCTCGTCGGCCAGGTAGCCGACCCGGTCCAGCTCCGTCGCCAGCTCTTCGGGTGAGTTGACCTTCACCCCTCCACCCTAAGGGGTTCGCCCGCCGTTGACAGCCACTCCGCCCGGAATTATCTTTGTTTGCAAATCTACTTTGGGAGTTGAGATGCCTCATCTGACCGTGCACGTCCTGGAGAGCGACCTGGCCGGGCGCGAGACCGAGCTGATCGGAGGCCTGACCGAGGCGATCGCCGTGTACGGGGAATGGGCGCGGGAGATCGCGGTCGTGCGGCTGGTCGGGGTGCCGCCGAACCGGTGGGGCATCGGGGGCAAGCCGGCGTCCGCGCCCGCGCCGTCGGTGCTCTTCGGGATCCGGGAAGCGGCGTTCGAGCGCCCGGACGCGGACGACATCGTGGCCAGGCTGGTGGGCGGGGTGACCGACGCGATCGTGGCGGTGTTCGGGGAGCGCGTGCGGGCCGGGGTGACGGTGGAACTGGTGGGGACACCCGCGGGGCGGACCGGTGTCGGCGGGGTGGTCGCCGCTTAGCGCGGGGGGTTCGGGGCCCGGGTCCGGCGAAGTGCACCTACGGCATGGCGCCGCTCAGCGGGGCAGGTCCGCCGGGGGTCCTCATGCAACCAAGGGGGACCGTCGAACTCGGCGGCACACCCGCCGGGCCGGCCAGCCTGCGCGGAATCGACGCCGCCTAGCGGGCCGGGTCCGCTGAGGTGTCCACCTCCGGCCAAGGGCGACCACCGAACTCCACGGGACACCCGGCGGGCGGCCTGGTATCGGCGGGGGGTCGCCGCCTAGCGGGCAGGTCCGGGTTCCGGCAGGAAGCA
>NZ_AFWY03000060.1:0-48302 GCF_000231075.2 Amycolatopsis sp. ATCC 39116
GGCGCGCTGCCCGCGCTGATCGCCGCGGCCGCCGGCAGCCGGCGCGCCCGCAGCGCGGACACCAGCGCGGCCAACGCGACCACGGCCGGCATCCCGAGCAACGCCGCGACGTCCACCCAGACGTCGATGCCGACCGCTCCCGCGCCGAAGACCTGAAACGCGTCGGCCAGCAGCGGCCGCGCGACCACGTTCCCGAGCACCGTGCCCAGCACGCACCCGACGGCGGACGGGACCAGGACCATCACCAGGTAGACCCCCATCACCTGGTCCGGGGTGAAGCCGAGCGCCTTGAGCATCCCGATGTCGCGGTAGCCGGCCACCACCGCGCCGCCGACCACGTTGGCGACGATCAGCACCGCGACCGCGAGCCCGAGGAACCCGAAGACGACCAGGAACGGCACGTACACCCCGACCTCGGTGACGAGCTGCTGCTTCACCGTGAGGTAGGACTGCGCGCCCAGCAGCGCCCCGGGCGGCAGCCCGGCCGTCACCGCCGCTTGCCCGGCGGCGATGTCCGTGGCGGTCGCGGCCGCGGCGAACCGGTAGAGCACCTGGCTCGCGGTGGGCTGCAGCGCCACCGCCTGGGCGGGGGTGACCCACGCGTCGGCGGACGCGCTCACCGAGTAGGCGAACCCGACGACGGTCAGCGCGCGCTGCCCCGGAACCTCGATCCGGCTCCCGAGCGGCACCAGGGTGGTGCCGGGGACCAGGTTCAGGACGATCTCGCCCGGCGCGGCCGCCCACCGGCCCTCCCACACGTCCACCCGGTCCACCGGCCCGCCGGGGTCCGCGCGCCCCACGGTGGTCAGGGACGGCCCGACGCGTTGCGCGCTCTGCGAGGTGTCTAGGGTCAGCTGGGCGAACGGCCCGGCCACCGCCTCGGCGCCCGCGGCGGCCCTGGTCAGCTGATCGTCGGTCACCTGGGTGCGGTCGAACGCCGCGACCAGGTCCGCGCCGCTCTGCTGCTCGTGCGCCCGGTCGAACGGGGCCGACGACGACACCAGCAGCCCGAGCGCCAGCACGATCGTCGCCGTGGAGATGGTCACGACCAGGCCGATCACCGCGGTCTGGAGCCGTCGGCGCCCCACCGCGGCCCGCGCCACCCGCCACACCGCGCTCACGGCGTCCGCTCCAGGCTGGTCTCGCGCGCGACCCGCCCGTCGGCGACCTCGACCACGCGGCTCGCGCACCGGGTGGCGAGCCGCTCGTCGTGCGTGACCAGCAGCAGCGTCTGCCCGATCTGGTTGAGGTCGAGCAGCAGGTCCATCACCTGCTCGCCGGACCGGCTGTCCAGCGCGCCGGTCGGCTCGTCGGCCAGCAGCAGCGCGGGCCGGTTCATCAGCGCCCGCGCGACCGCGACGCGCTGCCGCTCGCCGCCGCTCAACCGGGCCGGGTAGACGTTGCGGCGCCCGGCGATGCCGAGTTCGCCGAGCAGTTCGAGCGCGCGCTTGCGGGCCTGGCCGGCCGGGGTGCCGGTGAGCTGGGCGGCCAGCGCCACGTTGTCCAGCGCGGGCAGGTCGTCGAGCAGGTTGAAGAACTGGAAGATCATGCCGATCCGGCGACGGCGGAACAGTGCCAGCCCGGTCTCGTTCAGCTTCCCCAGGTCCTCGCCGTGCACGACGACCGAGCCGGACGTCGGGCGGTCGAGCCCGGCCACCATGTTCAGCAGCGTGGATTTGCCGCTGCCGGAGGGCCCCATTACGGCGACCGCCTCCCCGGCCCGGATCTCCAGGGAGACCCCGTCCAGGGCGACCGATTCGCTGTACTCCTTGCGCACGTCGGTCAACCGCACGACTGCGCCGTCATCTCTGGTCACGCCGGCCATCCTGCGGGCAGCGGCCCGATGCGGGCATCGGTCCGGGGAGGTAACTCCCGGCGCGGGTCATCCCGGGGATGTAGTCCGGCGGTGGATGCGCGTCGCTCCGGGTCCTGACACAGTTGCCGGGTGTGGGAACTGGTTGTCGCCGCGCTGGCGTGCCTGGTGGCCGCCGTGCTGGCGGTCCGGCTCGGGCGCGCGCGGCGGGCGTTCGCGAGGGCGCTGGAGGAGCGCGGCTGGCTGCTGGAGCGGGAACGGGAGAGTGCGGCGCGCAGCGCGGTGGACGACGAGCGGGCGCGGATCGCGCGGGAGCTGCACGACATCGTCAGCCACAACGTGAGCGTCATGGTGGTGCAGACCGGGGCCGCGCGCCGGGTGCTCGCGACCGAACCCGCGCAGGCCGCGACGGCGCTGGAAGCGGTCGAGGCGGCCGGGCGGGACACGATGACCGAGCTGCGGAACCTGCTCGGCGTGCTCGCCCCGCCCGCCGACGGTGACGAGACCGCGGACCTGTCGCCGCAGCCCAGCCTGAGCAGGCTCAGCCCGCTGATCGACCGGATCGCGTTCGCCGGGCTGCCGGTGGAGGTCCGCGTGTCCGGCGAGCCGCGGCCGCTGCCGTCCGGAGTGGACCTGACGGCGTACCGGATCATCCAGGAAGCGCTCACCAACGCACTCAAGCACGGCGACGGGCGGCAGGCGGAGGTGACCGTGCGGTACTCCGACCGCTACCTGCGTGTCGAGGTGCTCAACAGCGGGCCCAGCGTGCTGTCCGGGGACGCCCCGGCCCCGTCCGGCGAGACCGAGGAGGGACGCGGCCTGCTCGGGCTGCGTCAGCGCGTGGCCGTGTTCGGCGGCGACCTGGACGCCCGGCGGCGCATCGGCGGCGGGTTCCGGGTCCGGGCGAAGATCCCGCTGGAGCGGCCGTGACCGGGCCGCGCGTGGTGATCGCCGACGACCAGGCCTTGGTGCGCACCGGCTTCCGGATGATCCTCGCCTCCGGCGGCGTCGACGTCGTGGGCGAGGCCGCGGACGGCGCGGAGGCCGTCGCCACCGTCCGCGATCTGGAGCCGGACGTCGTGCTCATGGACATCCGGATGCCGGCGATGGACGGCCTGGAGGCCGCGCGCCGCATCCTGGCGCGCGACCCCGGCTGCCGGGTGCTCATGCTGACCACGTTCGACCTCGACCGCTACGTCTACGACGCGCTCGCCGCGGGGGCCAGCGGGTTCCTGCTCAAGGACGTCACCCCGGAGCACCTGGTGGCCGCGGTGCGCCTGGTCGGCACCGGCGACGCGCTGCTGGCCCCGTCGATCACCCGGCGGCTGGTGGAGCGCTTCGCCGCGGCGCGACCACGTCCGGCGCTGCACCGCGATCTCGCCGTCCTGACCCCGCGCGAACTGGAGGTTCTCACCCTCGTCGCGCGGGGCCGGTCGAACGCCGAGATCGCCGCGGAGCTGACGCTCAGCGAGGCGACGGTCAAGACCCACGTGGCCCGCATCTTCGCCAAGCTGTCGTTGCGCGACCGCGCCCAGGCCGTCGTCCTCGCCTACGAAACCGGGCTGGTCTCCCCCGGCGACTGAACCGGGGTGGTCAGCACGCGGTCGTGCCCGGCCTCGCGCACCGGGCCGGTCAGCTCGAACGCGGCGCGGCAGGGCAGGTCGTCGGCCGAGCGGCCGGCGAACACCTCGATCGTGCCGGGTTCGACGATCCGGCGCAGGTCCAGCCCGGTGAAGGCGAGCCGGTCGGCGTGCAGCCGGAACGTCACCGTCCGCGCCTCCCCCGCGTCGAGGGTGATCCGCGCGAACCCGGCCAGCTGCCGCACCGGGCGGGTCACCTGCGCGAGCACGTCATTCACGTACAGCTGCACCACCTCGTCCCCGGCGCGGTCGCCGGAGTTGCGCACCCGCACCGAGACCTCGACCTCGCCGTCGGTCGGCACCTCACGCGCGCTCAGCGTCAGGCCCTCGTAGTCGAACGTGGTGTAGGAGATGCCGTGCCCGAACGGGAACAGCGGGCTCGGGTCGAGGTTGCTGATGCCCTCGCTGTTGCCGCCGAGCGGGGGCTGCAGGTAGGTGCTCGGCTGCGCGCCTGCCACCCGCGGCACCTGCACCGGGAGACGTCCGCCGAAGTTCGTCCGTCCGGACAGGACACCCGCCAGCGCCGGGCCGCCCTCCTCGCCGGGCATGAACGCCTGCACCAGTGCCGCCGCCCCGGTGTGGTCCCCCAGCGCGTACGGACGGCCGGACACCACGACCACCACCACCGGCGTGCCGGTGGCCAACAGTTCGGTCAGCAGCTCGTCCTGCACGCCGGGCAGCCGCAGGTCCGGGGCGTCGCAACCCTCGCCGGAGGTGCCCTCGCCGAACAGGCCCGCCCGGTCGCCGACCACGGCGATGCACACGTCCGCGTCCCGCGCGGCGTCCACCGCTTCGGCGAAGCCGGACCGGTCCTCGTCGCGGATCGGGCAGCCGGTCGCCGAGGTGATCACCGCGTCCGGCAGTTCCGCGCGCAGCGACTCCAGCAGCGACGGCGCCTCGACCCCGATGCCGTACTCGGGATAGCGCGGCAGCACGTGGTTCGGGTACGAGTAGCAGCCCATGAACGCCAGCGGGTCGTCCGCGCAGGGGCCGACGACCGCGATCCGCTTCGCGCGCAACGGCAGCGTGCCGTCGTTGGCCAGCAACACCACCGACTTCTCCGCCAGCTCCCGAGCGATCGCCCGGTTGCGCGGCGAGTCCAGGTCCACCGGCCGCGCCCGCGGCGCCCAGTCCGCGTCGAGCAGGCCCAGCTCCGCCTTCTGCCGCAGCAGCCTGCCGACCGCACGGTCCACAAGGGACTCCGGCACCTCGCCCGAACGCACCAGCTCGATGAGTTCCTTGCCATAGCACAGGGTGTCCGGCAGCTCGACGTCGATGCCCGCGGCCAGCGCGAGCGCCCCGGCCTGCCCGGTGCTGTCGGCGACCCGGTGCATACTGCCCAGGAACGCGATGGCCCAGTAGTCGGACACCACTACGCCCTCGAAACCCCACTCGTCCCGCAGGATCCCGGTCAGCAGCGGCGCGTTCGCCGCCGCGGGCACCCCGTCGAGGTCGACGTAGGCGTTCATCACCGACCGCGCCCCGCCCTCGCGGATCGCCATCTCGAAGGGCGGCAGGATCACGTCCCGCAGCTCCCGCTGGCCGATCGACACCGGCGCGTGGTTGCGGGCCGCGCGCGACGCCGAATACCCGGCGAAGTGCTTGAGCGTGGCGACGATCCCGTTGCGCTCCAAGCCACGCACGTACGCGGCGCCGAGCGTGCCGACCAGGTACGGGTCCTCGCCGAGGGTCTCCTCGACCCGGCCCCACCGGTAGTCCCGCACGACGTCCAGCACCGGCGACAGGCCCTGGTGCGCGCCGGAGGCGCGCATGTCGTCCGCGATCGCCGAGGCCATCCGCTCGACCAGTTCCGGGTCGAACGTCGCCGCCCACGCCAGTGCCGCCGGGTACACGGTGGCGCCGTAGGTGGTGAACCCGGTCAGGCACTCCTCGTGCACGATCGCCGGGATGCCCAACCGGGTCTCCTCGACGATCTCGCGCTGCAGCGCCTCGACCCGCGCCGCGCCCTCGGCCGCGCTGACCGGCGCCGTGCCGAACACCCGCGTCAGGTGCCCGATGCCGTTCTCCCGCGCCTGCTCGAACGGCACCCCGCCACGCGCGAAGACGTCCTGCATCGGCGCGACGTTGCCGTTCAGCTGCTCGTTGCCCGGCCATGCGCTGCCCAGCTGCGCCACCTTCTCTTCGAGGGTCATCTCCGCCAGCAGCGCCTCGGCTCGGGCTGCGGCGGGCAGCGCGCTGTCACGCCAGGTCGGTTCCGTCATGGTGCTCCTCGCAGGTTCGTCGTCGAATCGCGCACCACCAGGTTGGTGGCCAGCTCCACGTGGTGGGAGTCGAGGGTTTCGCCGGCAGCGAGCCGCATCAGCGTGCGCAGCGCGACGCGGCCCATGTCCTGCAACGGCTGCCGCACCGTGGTCAGCGCGGGCGTGGCCAGTTCGGCGAGCATGGTGTCGTCGAACCCGACGACCGACAGGTCCTCGGGCACCCGCAGTCCCCGCCGCCGGGCCGCTTCCATCACGCCCAGCGCGGTCGCGTCGCTGCCGGCGAACACGGCGGTCGGCGGCTCCGGCAGGTCGAGCAGCCGCCCGCCCATCTCCAGCCCGTCCGGGTAGCCGAACGCGCCGTGCAGGATCAGCCGCGGATCGACGGTCACGCCGGCGTTCTCCAGCGCCGCGCGGTAGCCGTGCTGGCGGGCCTGGCTGCAGGAGGCCTGCACCGGCCCGCCCGCGTAGGCGATGCGCCGGTGGCCCAGCTGCAGGAGGTGCTCGGTGGCGGACACCCCGCCGTTCCAGTTGGTCGCGCCGACGCTGGTCACCTCGACGCGCGGCAGGTTCAGCGGATCGATGACCACGAGCGGCAGCCCGGCGCGCGCGAAGCCCTCGACCTGGGCGCGGGTCAGCTCGGAGGTGACCACGATCAGCCCCTCGCGCCCGGCCAGGCGCAGGCGCCGCGCCCAGTCGTCGTCGTCGGACTCCGGCAGGCGCCCGACCACGACGTCCACCCCGGTTTCCGCGCCCGCCTCGGTGACCCCGCGCAGGACCTCCAGCGAGTAGGGGCTCACCAGGTCGTCGAACACCAGGTCCACCACGCGCGCCGGCCCTACCGTGCGCCGACCGGACTGGGGCACGTAACCCAGTTCCTTCAACACGTCCTGGACCCGCTGCCGGGTCGCCGCCGCCACGTCGCCGCGACCGTTGAGCACCTTGGAGACGGTCGGCAGCGAAACCCCGGCGGCCTCCGCGACCATCGCGAGCGTCGCGCGCTGGGAACCGGCAGGCACCGCACCCTCCAACCACATTTCTTGCCGAAAAGTTTCAGGCGACTATAACGCTATTTTCCTTGCCGAAACAGCTCTTGACGCGTCCGAGTGGGCCGCATATCTTCCGACACACACCAGAGTGTTTCCGAAAACTTTCGGACCTTCGATGGGGAAGGCGCATCATGACACTGGTCAAGCGGCGCACCGCCGTGATCGCGGCCGGACTGGCCGCGGTTCTCTCCCTCACCACCGCGTGCGGCTCCAGCGGTCCGTCCGGCGGGGGCGGCGCCACCGCGTGGGCGCTCACCGGCGGCGACGAGCAGACGTTCCGGACGTCCTTCGAGTCGTCCGGGGTCGACGCGCAGTACTTCGGCAACGACGCGTACAAGCAGAAGATCCGCACCGCGATCGGTGCGAACGAGGCGCCGACGCTGGTCTTCAGCTGGAGCGGCGGCCTGCTCAAGTCCTGGGTGGACTCCGGCAAGATCATGGACCTGTCCGCCGAGGCCGCGAACGACCCGGCGTTCGTGAACCGGTTCCTGCCGTCGGTGGCGCGCACCGGCGTGCTCGACGGCAAGACCTACGCCGTGCCGAACAACGGCATGCAGCCGGTCGTGTTGTTCTACAACAAGGAACTGTTCGACCAGATCGGCGCGCAGCCGCCGAAGACGTGGGACGACATGATGGCCCTGGTGCCGCGGTTCAACCAGGCCGGCATCGCGCCGTTCTCCCTCGGCGGGCAGAGCAAGTGGCCGCAGCTGATGTGGGAGGAGTACCTCGTCGACCGCATCGGCGGGCCCGAGGTGTTCAACAACATCGTCGCCGGCAAGCCCGGCGCGTGGTCGGATCCGGCGATCATCCGCGCCAACACGATGATCCAGCAGCTCGTCGACGCCGGCGGCTTCGTCCGCGGCTTCAACTCGATCGCGACCGACAGCAACGCCGACACCGCGCTGCTGTTCACCGGCAAGGCCGCGATGTACCTGATGGGCTCCTGGGCCTTCCCCACCATCAAGCAGGCCGACCCCGAGTTCATCTCGAGCGGCAAGCTCGGCTGGACCACGTTCCCCACCGTGTCCGGCGGCAAGGGCGACCCGGCGAACATCGTCGGCAACCCGGCCAACTACTGGTCCGTCTCGGCCACCGCGAGCGAGGAGCAGAAGCAGTCGGCGCTGCGGTACCTGCGCGAGGACCTGATGAACGACTCCTACGTCGACTCGCTGCTCGCCGGCGGTTCGGTGCCGCCGCTGACCGGCATCGAGGACAAGCTCGCGAAGACCGAGGACCCGCAGTACCTGTCCTACGTGTACGAAATGGCCAGCAAGGCGCCGAACTTCCAGCTGTCCTGGGACCAGGCGCTCTCCCCCGGCCAGGCCGACGCGCTGCTGACCAACCTGGAGCAGCTGTTCCTCAAGCAGATCACGCCGGAGCAGTTCTCCGCCAACATGAACGCGACGATCGGGCAATGAGCACGGTTCTCGAACAGCGGGACCGGGCGCCGGCACGCACGCCGGCGCCCGGCTGGGGCCGGCTGCGGACCGGCCCCAGCCCGCTGATGGCGGTGCCCGCGCTGGCGTTCTTCGGGGTGTTCGCGATCGTGCCGCTCGGCGGGGTCGCGGTGCTGAGCTTCATGGAGTGGGACGGCATCGGCGACCCGTCGTGGGCCGGGCTGGCGAACTGGGCCGCGGCGCTCGCCGACCCGGCGACCTACCACGCGATCTGGCTGTCCGTGCAGGTGATGGTGGTCAGCTGGCTGGTGCAGACGCCGATCTCGCTGCTGCTCGGCGTGCTCATCGCCGGGCGCGGCCGGTACCGCGCGCTGCTCGGGGTGCTGTACTTCCTGCCGATGCTGCTGTCCGCGGCGGCCATCGCGATCGCGTTCAAGGCGCTGCTCGACCCGAACTTCGGCATGAGCCGCCCGTTCGGTCTGGACTTCCTGTCGCAGGACTGGCTCGGCGACCCGACACTGGCGTTGTACGTGGTGATCTTCGTGATCGCCTGGCAGTTCGTGCCCTTCCACACGCTGCTCTACCAGGGCGGGGTGCGGCAGATCCCGAAGTCGCTGTACGAGGCGGCGGAGCTGGACGGGGCCGGCCGGGTGCGGCAGTTCTTCCACATCACGCTGCCGCAGCTGCGCTACACGATCATCACGTCGTCGACGATGATGCTGGTCGGCTCGCTGACCTACTTCGACCTGGTGTTCGTGCTGACCGGCGGCGGTCCGGGCGACGCGACGCGGATGCTGCCGCTGGACATGTACCTGTCCGGGTTCTCCGGCAACGACATGGGGCGGGCGAGCACGCTGGCCGTGCTGCTGGTGGTCGCCGGGCTCGCGCTGGCGCTGGGGTTGTCGAGGCTGTCCAGCTTCCGGCGGGGCAGCCAGCTGGAGGGGGCGTGATGCGGACCCGTCCGAACTACCTCGGCGGCCTCGCCGGGTTCGTGTGGCTGGCCGTCGTGCTGGTGCCGGTGTACTACGTGGTGGTGACGAGCCTGCGCAACCAGCGCGGGTTCTACGACGCGAACCCGTTGTCGGTGCCCACCTCGCCGACGTTCAGCGCGTACGAGCTGGTGCTGCGCAACGACTTCTGGCGCTACTTCGCCAACAGCGTGGTCGTGACGCTGGCGACGGTGGCGATCGCGGTCGCGGTCGCGTTGATGGCCGCCTACTACGTGGTGCGCGGCACGACGTGGTTCTCGCGGTTCACCTACCGCGGCTACCTGCTGGGCCTGGCGATCCCGATCCAGGCGACGATCATCCCGGTGTACTACCTGATCACGCGGGCGCAGCTGTACGACACGCTGCTGGCGATCATCCTGCCGTCGGTGGCGTTCGCGATCCCGCTGTCGGTGATCATCCTGGCGAACTTCCTGCGGGACGTGCCGAACGAGCTGTTCGAGTCGATGCGGGTGGACGGCGCCGGTGACTGGCGGATGCTGTTCAGCCTGGTGCTGCCGATGATCCGGCCCGCCGTGGTGACGGTCGCGGTGTACGACGGGCTGAACGTGTGGAACGGGTTCCTGTTCCCGCTGATCCTGACGCAGAGCCCGGACCAGCGGGTGCTGCCGCTCGCGTTGTGGTCGTTCCAGGGGCAGTTCCGGGTGAACATCCCGGCGGTGCTGGCGGCGGTCGTGCTGTCGACGCTGCCGGTGCTGGCGCTGTACATCCTGGGCCGGCGGCAGCTGGTCAGCGGCCTGACGGCGGGTTTCGGGAAGTGAGGTCGCGGACGGGCAGGAGTTCGATGGCCGCGCCGGACCGTTCGAGCAGGTGCGCGTGCTCGGCGCGCCTCGGGTCGGCCCGGTAGGCCCCGAACTCCTGCTCGCCCGGGAACCCGACGAGGTGCACCTCGGTGCCGTCGTCGAGGGACCGGACCCGCCGCTCGAGGCGGCCGCCGTACTCGCCCAGGAGGGGCAGGACGGCGTCCTCGTAGGCGTCGAAGGCTTCCGCGCCGCCTCCGGGGAGCCGCGCGATGAGCAGGAACGTGATGGTCATGGGCTCATCCAACCCGGCCACCCTGTTGGGCCGCTCCCACTCCCGGCACCAAGTTGCCGCGCAGCGACACGACCCGCATCACCGCCCGCGCACCACGCCCCGCACATCCGCCGCCGACGGCGCGCCCAGCGCACGCGAGATCCCCCGCGCCGCAGCGGTCATCACCGGCACCAGCGCCCTCGGCTCGCACTCGTCCACGTGCACGACCAAGCCCAATGCGGCCACCACCTCGTCACCGGCACCGCGGATCGGCGCCGCGATCGCCACCGCCTCCAGCGTCAGCTGCTCCTCCGCCACCGCGACCCCGGTGCGCCGCACCTCCGCCAGCACCCGCCGCAGCTCCCGCGCGTCGGTGATCGTCTTGTGCGTGAAGCGCTTCAGCGGCGCCTCCAGCACCTGTTCCTGCACCTCGCGACCCGCGTGGGCCAGCAGCGCGAGCCCGGTCCCCGTGGCGTGCAACGGCCACCGCTGCCCCAGCCGGCTCAGCACCGTCACCGTGCCGCGCGCCCGCAGCGTCTCGACGTACACCACCTCGTGCCCGTCCCGCACCGCCAGGTGCACGTGCGCCCGCGTGGAGTGGAACAGGTCCTCCAGGAACGGCTGCGCCAGTTCGCGCAGTTCCAGCCCGCGCGGCGCGAGCGCTGCCAGCTCCAGCAGGTGCAGCCCGATCCGGTAGCGGCCGTCGTCGTCGCGTTCGAGGGCGCCCCAGTTCACCAGCTCGCCGGCGAGCCGGTGCGCGGTCGTCAGCGAAAGACCCGCCCGTCGGCTGATTTCGCTCAACGTCAGCAGGCTGCGGCCCGGTGTGAACGCGTCGAGCACGGCGAGCAGCCGTCCCGCCGCGGTCATGGGGATCGGTCTCCGCACAGCCCTGTCCACGGCGGCTCCTCCGGGGGTCGGCGCTGACTCCGTCGGTTCCATCCTTGATCGTGTGCCGCCGCTCATACAACGGGCCTTCCGCATGGTGGAAGCCCTGTTGCGCCGTGGTCACACGCGCGAGTGGTCAAGTTGGCTCGATCGAGTTTCCGCGGCGCGCCCGCGGAGGACGACGTGGTTACGTGGCGGACCCCAAACCCCGACCACACCGAGGAAGATCGCTTGTGACGGCAACGACCACCCGGCAGGAAACCGTCCCGCTCACGTTCGGCGGATTCGAGTTCGCGGGCCGCATCGTGCGCGGCGGCGGCAGACTCGCGCCGATCGTCCTGGTGGGCGGCGCGTTCCAGCACAAGGACGCGTGGGGCCGGGTGGAACGCGATCTGCTCCGGCACGCCGACGTGATCACCGTCGACCTGCCCGGCTGGGGCGCGGCGGACCGGCTGCCGCCCGGCTACGGCGTGGACTTCCTCGCCGGCGCGCTCGGCCACCTGCTCGACCACGTCGCGCCGGAGCCGGTGCACGTCGTCGGCGCCTCCTACGGCAGCGGCGTCGCGCACCGGTGGGCCCAGCTGCGTCCCGAACGGGTGCGCCGCCTGCTGCTCGTCGGCACGATGACGCACGTGACCGGGCGGCTGCGCCGGCGCATCGCCCGCAGCGTGGAGCTGGCCGAGCAGGGCAGGCACGCGGAGTTCACCGCCGAGGTGCTGGACCTGATGCTGAGCCGCGCGCCGGGCATCCGGCGGCAGGCCGCGGTCCGCCGGTGCCTCGACAGCCTGGTGGGCGCGATGACCGACGCCGACATCGCCAAGTACCTGGACAACACCCGGCGGCTGCTCGACCACCCCGGCGACGACGGCCGCGTCCTGCCCGTCCCCGTGCTGGTCACCACCGGGGAGCACGATCCGCTGACCACGCCGGTCCTGAGCCGGGCGGCCGCGGCCCGGTGCGCCGACGCCCGCTTCACCGCGATCCACGACGCCGACCACCTCGTGCACCTGGAGCGGCCGGCCGAGGTGGTGGACCTCGCGTTGCGGTTCTTCGCCGGTGAGCCGCTGTCCGGTCTGCCGTACTGCACCCCGGTCGAGCACGTGGTCTGCGGGGTGGCGCGGTGAAGCACGCCTTGTTCGTCAACGTCGCCGACCACGGGCACGTCAACCCCACCCTCGCCGTGGTGTCGGAGCTGGTGTCGCGCGGCTGGCGGGTGAGCTACGCGGTCGGCGCGGACTTCGTCCCGCAGGTGCGCGCGGCCGGTGCTGAACCGGTGGTGCTGCCGGACGTCCGGGACGGCAGCCCGCCGCCGGAGGACCTGATGGCGGGCGTGGCGATGTACCACCGGGACGCCGAGGCCGCCCTCCCCGTGCTGGAGGCCCTCGGCGAGGTGCCCGACGTGGTCGCCTACGACTTCGTCGCGTTCGCGGGCAAGGTCGTGGCGCGCAAGCTCGGCTTGCCGATGGTGCAGCTGTCGCCGACGCACGCGTTGTTCCCCGGCTGGGAGCGGATCGCGTTCGGCGTCGAGAACCTCTCGGACCTGCCGGTGTACCAGCGGTTCCAGCGGTTCCTGGACGCCAACGGCCTCGGCTGTTCGGTCGAGGAGTTCCAGGCGGTGGGCGACCCGAAGGTGGTGTTCGTGCCACGGGCGTTCCAGATTTCGCCGGACCTGCTCGGGCCGGAGCACACCTTCGCCGGTCCCGCGCTGGGCGACCGGTCTTTCCAGGGGTCGTGGCGGCCGCCCGCGGGGAAACCGGTGCTGCTGGTCTCGCTCGGGTCGTGCTTCACCGACCAGCCGGACTTCTTCCGGGCCTGCGTCGACCTGGCCGCGGGCTTGGGCTGGCACACCGTGATGGCGATCGGGCGGCACGTCGATCCGGCGGCGCTGGGGCCGGTTCCGGACGGGGTCGAGATCGCGCCGATGGTGCCGCAGCTCGACGTGCTGGCCGCCGCGTCGGCGTTCGTCACGCACGCCGGGATGGGCAGCCTGCTGGAGGCGCTGTACCACGGGGTGCCGATGGTCGCGGTCCCGCAGATGGCCGAGCAGCGGCTGAACGCGGCGCGCCTCGCCGAGCTGGGGCTGGGTGTCACGCTCGACCGCGCGGAGGTGTCGGCGCAGACGCTGCACAACGCGGTGCTGCGGGTGTCGTCCGACGCCGGCATCGCGGCGAACGTGGCGGGCATGCGGGAGATCGTGCGGGCGTGCGGCGGGGCGGCGGAGGCCGCGGACGTGATCGAGAAGGCCTCGGTCCGGGAAGGAGCCGCGCTGTGACGACCCTGGAGAGCCCGGTCCGCGACGTCATGCTGGAGACCGACCGCGGCCGGTTCGCCGCGTGCCGGGCGGGGTCCGGCGAGCCGGTGGTGCTGGTGGCCGGGTACCTGGGGTCCAAAGAGGACTTCGCGCCGCTGTTGCCGCTGCTGGCCGGCGCCGGGTACGCGGCGTGGGCGGTCGACCACCACGGCCAGCACGAAAGCCCGGGCTCCGACGATCCGAGCGCGTACACGTTGTCCGCGATGGCGCAGGACTTGCTGGCGGTGATCGGCGAGGTCGGCGAGGGCGAGCCGGCGCACGTGGTGGCGCACTGCGCGGGCGCCGCGGTCGCGCACGCCGCCGCGGTGGCCCTGCCGCGGGCGGTGCGCAGTTTCGCGCCGCTGGGCAGCCTGCTGACCGGTTCGGAGAAGGAGACGGCGTTCCTCACCTGGTGCGCGGACGCGGTCGCCGCGGAGGGGGCGGCGGGCCTGCGCACCCTGGTCGACCACTGGGTCCGCACGGATCCGGACCGTGCGGACCTGATGCGGGCCCGGTTGTCGACCACGCGCACCGGTCACCTCATCGGGTTCGCGCGGCTGCTGTGCGGGCCGCGGGCGGGGGTCGGCGAGCTGGCCGGTTCCGGGGTGCCGCTGTTGTTCGTGCACGGCGCGGACGACGAGTTCACCGGTTCGCCCGAGGAGTACCAGCGCACGGCCCGCCGGTTCGGCCGGGACGCGGTCGCCGTCGAAGGCGCCGGCCACTGCGTGCAACTGGACCGTCCACAAGAGACGGCCGAGGCGCTCACCGGGTTCTGGCGCGCAGTTTCAGCAGATCGTCGGCGAGTTCCGGCAGCGGAAGGTCGTTGACCTCGGTCACCGTGCGGACGGCTTCCTCAGGGAACGCGCCCGCGCCGGTGCAGGCGCCCGCGATCGCGCCGGCGATGGCCGCGATGGTGTCCGTGTCCCCGCCGAGGCTCGCCGCCGTGCAGCAGGCCTGCCACGGGTTTTCCGCGTGGCGGAGCACCGCGAACGCGGCGGGCACCGATTCCTGGGTGGCGACGCTGGTGCCGATCAACGCGGGCACGTCGGCCGGATCCATGGTGCGGCTCCAGCGGATGCGCGCGGCGACGTCCCCGGCCGCGACCCAGTTCCCCCGCTTGGCGGCTCGTTCCGCGGCTTCCACGGCGAAGTCGATCGCCTCGGGCAGACTCGCCCCGTCGACGCCCGCACTCACCGCCGCGGCGACCGCGGCAGCCCCCGCGAGGGCGACGCCCGTGTTGTGGGTGACCCAACTGGCTTCGACCACGCTGTCCACGAGCAGGTCGAGGTCGGCCGGATTCGCGATCCCCACCGGGGCGATGCGCATGGCCGCACCGTTCGTGGTGCCGTACTTGCCGGCCTTCTCGAGAGCTTCCCCCGCGGCGACGGCCGTGAGAGCGGCGCGCGTGGAGGGCCCGAGCAACCCCCGGATGCCGCGGCTGCGCAGGTCCCGCTCCCACTCCAGGAGCGCATCGGCGAGCCCGTGCGGATCGATCCGCCCACCCCCGGAGACCAGCAGCCGCGCGACGATCACCGCCTGCTGGGTGTCATCGGTGACACCGCCCGCAGGCAACCCCCGAGCCGCCGCGAAGCCAGTGACAGGTTCGATTTCCGCCGGTGACAGTCCTTCCGTGGGCATACCGAGCGCATCCCCGATGGCCAGACCCGCCAGGGCCGCCAAAGCACGTTCCCTCACCACCCCACGATCCCACCACCGAAGACGGCGCGCCAGCGCCCGCTTTGAACACAACTGAAGCTGGGTGGTCATCCCGTCGCCTGACACCGGCGCGATCACCTTGAGCCAGGGCCGCAACCTCTCTGCCCACCGGCGGCCGGACATGCCAACCTTGCGGCCCTGGCTCAAGGTGATATGCACAAACCGGAAGGCGACGGGATGACCACCCGGCGACCACCCACCCGAGGTGAGCCGAGGCACCCAACCCCTGGTCATCCCGGAGCCTGCCCGTCCGGCGAGGACTCTTTTGATCTTTAAAAGCCACGCTGTCGCGCGGGAAAAGCGCCTCACGGCGCTCGAAAGGTCACCTTCCGACCACCCCCGCCCCCTCTCCCTGAGTGTGTTTCAGTCGCCGAGCAGCCGTGTCAAGGCGGGAAAGCGTGCCTTGACACGACTGATCGACGACCAAAGATCGGCTGCGGATCGGGGGCGGGGGAGGTCTGGTTGGGGTAGTCGCTTGCTTTTCGTTGCCGGGCGGCGGTTAGTGCGTCAGGTATCGCTCTGCCACCACCGTCGGGTACTCGACCGGGCGTCCCTTCGCCACGGACCATGCCAGCCTCAGGTACTGGGCGTGTGTCCAGGCCAGGGGCGTCGCCGAGGCGGTTGGTGTTCCCGGCCGCACCTCTGGGTAGGGCGGGTTCACGTCCCACACCTGCTCCGGTAGCAAGCCCGTCGCACCGGCGCAGGCCGCGATGTCCCGCAACCGTCCCGCCGCTGCTGCCCGGTCGCCGGCCAGCAGCTCGTACTCCCCTCGCTCGCCGGCGAAGATCGGCCACAGCCGGCCGTACGTGCGCAAGACGTCTGCCCTGTTCACGTTCCACGGGCCGCCGTCGGCTTGTTCGCCGTATCCGTCTCCCGAGTACCGGTGCCAGTGCCTGCCCGCCGGGGTCACCGTCGAGATCTGCTCGTCGACGACGGCCAGCGAGTTCACCACCACCGGGTCGTGCGGCTGCCGCATCCCGAGCCGCACCAGTTCCAGGAAACCGGCGTCTACGACCGCTCGCTGGTCGGCCGGGTCCGGGTTGTTGTTGCCCAGGTTGTAGGTGGTCCCGGCGTTCGGGTCGCCGTCCTTGGTGAGGCGCACGAAGTACGGGCGCGGTGCGTGCGGCCCGTTCCGCGTGACCGTCCAGCCGTCGACCGCCGCGTGCCAGCGGTCCGCCGCCTCCAGGAACCGAGCTGGATCGCGGCCCGCGCGCCGCATCAGGTCCGCCAGGCACACCAAGCCCGCGATCACCGACGCGATCGTCGACGGCGAGTACCCGCTCTGCTCCTCCCACCGCTCCTGCTCGGTGTACGGCGACGGGTACCCGTCCTTCGAGTACGACAACAGGAAATCACTACCACGCTCCAGACTGTCCACTGTGGCTGGATCGTCCCGGTCGAGGAGCCACGCCAGCAGCATCGGCGCGGCGGTCTCGTCGAGCTGGATCGACGTCCAGAACGGCTCCCCCGACACCTTGGTGTTCTGTGGCCAGTGCCCGTCCGGCTGCTGGATCCGCAGCAGGTAGTCCAGCGACCGCTCGGCGGCGGCGCGGTCACCGGCGGCGAGCAGGCCCGTCGCGATCTGGTACAGGTCCCGCGGCCACACCAGGTGGTAGGACCCGTACTCCGGCGCCACCGCCCGGTCGAACCCGAACGCCCACGGCATCGACGGCGACGCGATGAACGCGCCCGGGTTCCGCTTGTCCTCGCCGCACGCCAGTGCCACCACGGACGTCGCGTAGATGCGCCGGTCCGCGCCCTCGGGTGCGGCCGGCAGGCTCCGCAGGTACTGCCGCCACCCCGCGGCGTACGCCGACGCGGCGGAGTCGAACCCGCGGCCCAGCGAACCCCGTGCCGCGCGCACCGCGGCGTCACCGTCCGCCCCGAAACCCAGCGCGACCAGCTCGCGGGTCCGGGACGTGCCGTCGAGTCGCAACCGCCCCAGCTGGATGACGTTGCCCGGCCCGGCGGTCGCGTAGTGCCGGTCCAGCCGTCCCCGGCCGGCCACCAGCTGGGTCCAGCCGTCGTTGACGCCCGCGTAGCCGACCGTCGACTCGCTGAACCCGCCGCGCGCGAGGATGGCGCTGGCGGTGGAACCGTCGGACGCCACCAGCGCGCCGGCCTGCGGGAAGGCGCGATCAGCCGTGCCCTCGCCGCCCAGCGCCGGATCGTGCAGCAGGTACACGTGCAACGTCCGCCGCGACCGGAACTCCACGTCGATCAGCACGGAGTCGCGGTCCGGGTCGGTCACGTACCGGGTGGTGAGCGTCCAGCCGGTGCCGCGCGCGGTCTGCCGGTACGCGGGCACCTCCGCGTCGGGCAGCTCCGTGCGGTGCCCGACGTCCGAGACACGCTCCACAAAGGACTCGCCGTCGGTGACGACGATCTGCGTCTCCCGGCTCGCCGGGGTGCTCAGGTCTGGGTGGTAGACCTCGGAGAGCCGCCCGTCCTGGAGGGTGAACCAGACGGGGCTCGCCGAGCGGGCGGTGCCGAACCCGAGCTTGTCCGCCGGGGTGAACGTGGTGTCGGCGCCCGGCCCGCCCGGTGCCGCACCGCCCTGGCCCGCGCTCGCCGGCGCCGGAGCCGCCACCGCCGTCGCCCCCACGAGCGCTGCCGCGCGCAGAAAATCCCGCCTCGAGGTAGTCATCGTCGACCTCCCACAACGTGATGCCCAGCCCTGGCAACAACTACCAGCGCCGCGGATCCCGGGAAAGGGGCCGGTCAGTCGAGGGGCGCGAGCAGGAGTGTGGCGAAGCCGAAGCAGTCCCGGTAGCCGCGCAGCCACCCGTCCCGGTGCGCGGCGGCGATGGCGAGCACGTCGGGCTGGTCGAGGCTGCGGGCGGCGAGTGAGCCGGTCCAGTTCCACTCGTAGTCGTCCAGCTCGTGCCGGGTGCTGAGGTGACCGTAGAGGGGCACCCAGCCGTCGGCGGTGATCGTGTCGACCGTGGTGGGCAGGTCCGCGAGGTCACCGAGGGCCTCGACAGCGGCCGCGCTCGGCTCGCGCTCCCAGTACCCCTCGCCGACGACGACGCGCCCACCGGGCGCGAGGACCTTCCGGGCCGCCGCGAGGGCCGGCAGGAGGCCGCCGAAGGCGTGGGTGGCGCCGACGCAGAAGACGACGTCGGCCGGCTGTTCGGGGACGAAGCCGGCCGCGTTGGACTGGTGGAGCGTGAGCCGCCCGGCGAGACCGCGGCGCTCGGCCTCCCCGCGGGCGTGGTCGAGGGCAGGCTCGGAGACGTCCACGCCTTCCGCCGTGGCCCCGGGCGCCAGCGCCAAGGCGCGCAGCAACCACTCGCCGCCACCGCACCCGAGGTCGAGGAGACGCTCGTCGCCACGCGGCAGGGCCCGCTCCAGCAGGGCGCTCACCGCGGCGTCCCCGAGGGGCGCCGCGATGGGATGGTCGGAATGCGCGAGGCGCGAGATGAAGTCACGTTCCACGACGGCAGCCTGCCCGCTGCCGGGCTGGAGGCGCACTCCAATTTCCGGTGACCGTTGCCGGACCGGACGACGCTCAGCCGGGTCGCGGCCGGACGGAGCAACGGGTGCGCCCGTCCGGCGCCGCTCCCCAGGCGACTGTGGATCAAGAGAACGCTGGGGGTCATCGTCCTCGGCGCCATCGTCTTGATCACCTTGTTTCTGGGCCGAACGATGCTCGGCTGGGTCGCCGCGCGGGCCATGGCGTTCGGCTCACTCGCGGCGCAGGCGGGCGAATCAAAGCCACCAGTAGCCGGCGATCGCGGCGTTGAGTGCGGGGAGCGTGATCCGCATCCACAGCTCCCAGTCGGAGAGGATGCCCCAGACGATCACCTGGAAGGCGACCAGCACAGTCCACCCGATCGCGGCGAGCATCGCGCTCCGCGCCGGGCGGGGGTTGAACGGATCGGGCTCCGGCGGCACCCGATGACGGTGGCAGAAGAACCCCGCCCGGGGAACACCGCCGGACGGAGCAACGGGTGCGCCCGTCCGGCGCCGCTTCGAGAAAGAAGACCCGTGTGGGTGGGCCAAGCCATCCGGTGCCTGCCCCGGCAATGGGCTACCGGCTACCGGCCACCAGCTACCGGCCACCGAAAACGGTGGGCGCAGCAGGGTTCGAACCTGCGACCCCCTCCTTGTAAGGGAGGTGCTCTTCCGCTGAGCTATGCGCCCCGGACCGGCGGCGCCCAACCCGGGGGCACCGCCGGTGCGAGCATCATTCGGGCAGCTCGGCCACCGCTCGCTTCCAGGCGAGCTGGTCGCGCGGCTCGCCCGGCTGGTTGACCTCGGCGTAGCGCACCACGCCGCCCTTGTCGATCAGGAACGTGCCCCGGTTGGCCAGCCCGGCGCCCTCGTTGAACACGCCGTAGAGCTTGGCGACCTCACCGTGCGGCCAGAAGTCCGACAGCAGCGGGAACTGGTAGCCCTGCTGCTCGGCCCACGCCTTGAGCGAGAAGGGTGTGTCCACCGACACACCGAGCACCTGCACGCCCTGGCCGTCGTACTCGGCGAACTCGTCGCGCAGCTGGCAGAGCTCGCCCTGGCAGATCCCGCTGAACGCGAACGGGTAGAAGACCAGCAGGACCGCCTTGTCGCCCTGGAACGACGACAGCGTGACCGGCTGCTTGTTGTAGTCGTTCAGGGTGAAATCCGGAGCTGCTGAACCGACCTCGACCGCCATCGAAGCACCTTTCGCATCGCCAACGTTGCACTTGCCGCACGCTCACCTTAGCGTGCGGCCGCTCAGCGCTGCTTCGACTTCGACTTCGGCGGCACCAGCTTGGTCCCGGCCCAGTTCGGGCCGACGCTGATGTTGGAGGTCTGCGCGAGCCCGACGGTGGGCACCGCCTCGGCGATCTCACTCGGCTCCACGTGCCCCGGCTGCCCGGTCTTGGGCGTCAGGACCCAGATGATGCCGTTCTCGTCGAGGGGCGACCGGGCGTCCATGATCGCGTCGACCAGGTCCCCGTCGTCCTCCCGCCACCACAGCAGAACCACGTCGATGACCTCGTCGGCGTCCTCGTCGAGGAGATCGCCGCCGATATGTTCTTCGATCGCGGCACGCAGGTCGTCGTCGACGTCCTCGTCCCACCCGATCTCCTGAACTACCATGTCCGGCTTGATGCCAAGCCTCTCGGCGACGCTGCTGTACTCAGCGTCTCCAGCGGCGACCACTGCTGTCACTCCTCCAACTCACGACGCGGGCGGCACGGCGCCGCCCACTCGACATACGGATGGGTGTAGCGAACACGCCCGGAGCCTCCGGCGCAACCGTCCACACCGGATCTCTGTCAACTCGTAGCGCAGCGTAGGGCCCCGGGGGACGTGTTCGCGACCGCAAAACGACCCTCGGCGGCACCCGTCCGGGCACACCTGGCCTAGGGTAGGCATAACGCGCGCGCGTGCGCGCGCGGACATAGGTGAACGTTACCGCTCAGTAGCGATGACGGGAAGCCCGGACTAGACGACCATGACAGAGAGGGCACGGCCGAACTGAGGCACCCGTGCCCCGAACGCGAAGTGACAACCGGCGAGGAGATCCCTTGGCCCCCCAGAACGACCAGGCCGCAGGCACCGGCGCCAGCACCGATCGGGCCCCGGCCCGGGTCCGCGTCATCCGTGACGGATTGGCGGCCCACCTGCCCGACATCGACCCCGAGGAGACAGCCGAGTGGCTGGACTCGTTCGACGAGGCACTCGCCCGGGGCGGCCAGCAGCGGGCTCGCTACCTGATGCTGCGGATCCTGGAGCGCGCCCGCGAGCGCAACGTCGGTGTCCCGCCGCTGACCGCGACGGACTACGTCAACACCATCCCCACGGAGAACGAGCCGTGGTTCCCCGGCGACGAGGAGATCGAGCGCCGCTACCGGGCCTACATCCGCTGGAACGCGGCGATCATGGTGCACCGCGCCCAGCGCCCCGGCGTCAGTGTCGGCGGCCACATCTCCACGTACGCGTCGTCGGCGGCGCTCTACGAGGTCGGCTTCAACCACTTCTTCCGGGGCAAGGACCACTCCGGTGGCGGTGACCACGTCTTCATCCAGGGTCACGCCTCCCCGGGCATCTACGCCCGCGCCTACCTGGAGGGCCGTCTCAACGAGCAGCAGCTCGACGGCTTCCGCCAGGAGCTGTCGCACGCCGGCGAGGGCGGCGGCCTGCCGTCGTACCCGCACCCGCGGCTGATGCCGGGCTTCTGGGAGTACCCGACCGTGTCCATGGGCCTCGGCCCGATGAACGCGATCTACCAGGCCCGGTTCAACCGGTACCTGCGCGACCGCGGCATCAAGGACACCTCCGACCAGCACGTGTGGGCGTTCCTCGGCGACGGCGAGATGGACGAGCCGGAGTCGCGGGGCCTCATCCACGTGGCCGCGGGCGAGGGCCTGGACAACCTGACCTTCGTCATCAACTGCAACCTGCAGCGGCTCGACGGCCCGGTGCGCGGCAACGGCAAGATCATCCAGGAGCTCGAGGCGTACTTCCGCGGCGCGGGCTGGAACGTGATCAAGGTCATCTGGGGCCGCGAGTGGGACTCGCTGCTGCACGCCGACCGCGACGGCGCGCTGGTCAACCTGATGAACGTCACGCCGGACGGCGACTTCCAGACGTACAAGGCCAACGACGGCGCCTACGTCCGCGAGCACTTCTTCGGCCGCGACCCGCGCACGAAGGACCTGGTCAAGGACCTGAGCGACGCCGACATCTGGAACCTCAAGCGCGGTGGTCACGACTACCGCAAGGTGTACGCGGCGTACAAGGCGGCGATGGAGCACCACGGTCAGCCGACGGTGATCCTGGCCCACACCATCAAGGGTTACGGCCTCGGCCCGGCGTTCGAGGGCCGCAACGCCACGCACCAGATGAAGAAGCTCACGCTGGACGACCTGAAGCTGTTCCGGGACGCGCAGCGCATTCCGATCAGCGACGAGGAGCTGGAGCGCGACCCGAAGCTGCCGCCGTACTACCACCCGGGCGCGAACTCGCCCGAGATCGAGTACATGGTGGGCCGCCGCAAGACCCTCGGCGGGTTCGTGCCGGAGCGGCGCAACCGGGCCAAGCCGCTGGTGCTGCCGGGTGACAAGGTGTACGAGGCCATCCGGAAGGGCTCCGGCAAGCAGGAGGTCGCCACCACGATGGCGTTCGTGCGGCTGGTGCGCGAGCTGGCCAAGGACGCCGAGATCGGCCACCGGATCGTGCCGATCATCCCGGACGAGGCCCGCACGTTCGGCCTGGACTCGATGTTCCCGACGGCGAAGATCTACAACCCGCACGGGCAGACCTACACGTCGGTGGACGCCAACCTGATGCTGGCGTACAAGGAGTCCGAGCACGGCCAGCTGCTGCACGAGGGCATCAACGAGGCCGGGTCGACGTCGTCGTTCACGGCGGTGGGCACGTCCTACGCCACGCACGGCGAGCCGATGATCCCGATCTACATCTTCTACTCGATGTTCGGGTTCCAGCGCACCGGCGACGGCCTGTACGCGGCCGCGGACCAGATGGCGCGCGGGTTCGTGCTGGGCGCCACCGCGGGCCGCACCACGCTGACCGGTGAGGGCCTGCAGCACGCCGACGGGCATTCGCTGCTGCTGGCGCACACCAACCCGGCTGTGGTGGCGTACGACCCGGCGTGGTCGTTCGAGATCGCCCACATCGTCAAGGACGGCCTGCGCCGCATGTACGGCGAGGGCGGCCCGGAGGGCAACGGCGAGAACGTCTTCTACTACATGACGGTCTACAACGAGCCGTACCGGCAGCCGGCCGAGCCGGAGAACCTCGACGTCGAGGGTCTGCTCAAGGGCCTGTACCGGTACGCGGAGGCGTCGTCGGGTGACGGTCCGGAGGCGCAGATCCTGGTGTCCGGCGTGACGATGCCGGACGCGCTCAAGGCGCAGACGATGCTGGCCGAGGAGTGGGGCGTGCGCGCGGCCGTGTGGTCGGCGACGTCGTGGTCGGAGCTGCGCCGCGAGGCGGTGGAGATCGACCGGGACAACCTGCTGCACCCCGGCGACTCGCCGCGCGTGCCGTACGTGACGCAGGCGCTGTCCGGCGCGACCGGCCCGGTCGTGGCGGTGTCGGACTGGATGCGCGCGGTGCCGGACCTGATCCGCCCGTGGGTGCCGACCGACATGCTCACCCTGGGCACCGACGGGTTCGGCTTCTCCGACACGCGTCCGGCGGCGCGGCGGCACTTCCTGGTCGACGCCGAGTCGATCACGGTCGCCACGCTGGCCGCGCTCGCCAAGCGCGGTGAGGTCGCGCAGGAGAAGGTGGTCGAGGCCGCCCGGAAGTACCGGATCCACGACGTGTCGGCGGCGGGCCCGCAGCTCACCGACGCCGGAAACGCCTGATCCGCGGTTTTTCGAAGGCCACCCGCGTGCTTCGCGCGGGTGCCCTTCGCACGTCGTCATCCCCGATGATGTATCTATGACGCGACGTCGCTTGCCGAGGCCCAGTGAGCTGCAGCAGATCCTGCGACCGAAACCGGTGAAGCTCAACCCGACCGACCGCCGCCTGTCGAACGCCCACACGATCGCCGACCTGCGCACCATCGCGCGCAGGCGCACGCCGCGGGCGGTGTTCGACTACACCGACGGCGCCGCGGAGCTCGAAGACAGCCTGCGCCGCGCCCGGCAGGCGTTCCGCAGTGTGGAGTTCCACCCCAACGTGCTGCGCGGGGTGTCCGATGTGGACACGAGTGTCGAGGTGCTCGGTGAGCGGTCGGCGTTGCCGTTCGCGTTCGCGCCGACCGGTTTCACGCGGATGATGCACCACGAGGGCGAACGCGCGGTGGTCCGGGTGGCGCAGCGGGAACGCATCCCGTACGCGTTGTCGACGATGGGGACGACCTCGATCGAGGACGTCGCGAAGGCCGCCCCGCACGCGCGGAAGTGGTTCCAGCTCTACGTGTGGCGCGACCACGCGGCGGGCGCGGAGCTGATGCGGCGCGCGGAGGAAAGCGGTTACGACACGCTGTTGCTGACGGTGGACACGCCGGTGGCCGGCGCGCGGATGCGGGACGTGCGCAACGGCCTGACCATCCCGCCGACGCTGACGCTGCGCACGTTCCTGGACGGCGCGACGCACCCGGCGTGGTGGTTCAACCTGCTCACGACGGAGCCGCTGGAGTTCGCGTCGTTCGGTTCGTGGGACGGCACCGTCGCGGAGCTGATCAACGCCCTCTTCGACCCGACGCTCAGCTTCGACGACCTGGCGTGGGTGCGGGAAACCTGGAAGGGCAAGCTGGTCGTCAAGGGAATCCAGAACCCGGACGACGCACGGGACGTGGTGAAGCACGGCGCGGACGCGGTGGTGCTGTCCAACCACGGCGGCCGCCAGCTCGATCGAGCGCCGACCCCGCTGGAACTCCTGACGCCCACGCTGGACGCCGTCGGCGGCGACGCCGAAGTGTGGGTGGACACCGGAATCCTGTCCGGCGGCGACATCGTGGCCGCGATGGCGAGGGGCGCGTCGATGTGCCTGATCGGCCGGGCGTACCTGTACGGCCTCATGGCAGGCGGCGAACGGGGAGTCCAGCGCTGCGTGGACATCCTGCGCCAGGAAATCGTGCGAACGATGCAGCTACTGGGCGTGCGAACAATCGACGCCCTACAACCAACCCACGCCACCCTCAAATAACCCCACGGCCCAACCGCCACCCGGCAACGAAAGCCAAAACCCCCCGAACCACTCCCCTCCCGCAACCCGATCCCCAGCCAAATCGGTTGCCGAGCCACCGGGTCAAGGCACGCTTTCCCGCCTTGACGCGGTGTCTCGGCAACCGAACACTGAAAGATCGGGTTCGGAAGGCGCACTTCAATCGGGGCGTAGCGAAGCGAAGCCGGCGATCGAGAAACCCGCGTAGCGCCCGTAGCGCCCGCGCCATCTCGATCAGTGAAACGCCCCCCTTGACGCCCCGCCCGGACAACTGGACCATCCGACCCCACCCCCAGCGGAACCCCACTTCCGCAATGTGGAATCGAGGTCGGCATGTTCGTGCAGGAGCTCGCCCCGCTAGCCGGTTCACTCGGCCTGTCCGCGCTGGTCGCGGCACTCCCACTGGCCACCGTCCTCGTCCTGCTGGGCGTGGTCCGGATGAAGGCCCACCAGGCCGGCCTGATCGGCCTGGCCGTCGCCCTCATCGTCGCCGTCACGATCTTCGGCATGCCGATCGGGCAGGCGATCTCCAGCGGTTTCCAGGGCGCCGCGTTCGGGCTCTTCCCCATCATGTGGATCGTCGTCAACGCGCTGTGGATCTACCGGATCACCGTGCGCACCGGCCACTTCGACGTGCTCCGCCGGTCGTTCGGCCGGGTCTCCGACGATCCCCGCATCCAGGCGCTGATCATCGCGTTCTGCTTCGGCGCGCTGATGGAGGCGCTGGCCGGCTTCGGCGCGCCGGTCGCGATCAGCTCGGTGATGCTGGTGGCGCTCGGGTTCACCCCGGTGCGGGCGGCGGTCGTCGCGCTGGTCGCCAACACCGCGCCGGTCGCGTTCGGCGCCATGGGCACCCCGGTCGTCACCCTCGCGCAGGTCACTGGGCTGCCGCTGGACACCGTGTCGTCGATCGTGGGCCGCCAGACGCCGATCCTGGCGTTGTTCGTGCCGCTGCTGCTGGTCTTCATCGTCGACGGGCGTCGCGGGCTGCGGGAAACGTGGCTGCCCGCGCTGGTGTGCGGCGTGGCGTTCGGGGTGGTGCAGTTCGCCGCCGCCAACTACGTTTCCGCGCAGCTCGCCGACATCGGCGCCGCGCTCGCCGGCGCCGCCGCACTGGTCGCGCTGCCCGCAGCCCGGAAGCCGGCCCGCGAAGAGGTCCGGACCGCCGTGCTCACCGGTGTGGCCACCGAAACGCTGGACCGGCCGGAGGACCGCGGCGAGGTCGTCCGCGCCTACCTGCCGTACGGGCTGATCATCGTGATCTTCTCGATCGGCCAGCTGCCGCCGGTCAAGCGGCTGCTCGACGCGGCGACGTGGAAGTTCGACTGGCCCGCCCTGTCGGTGGCGAACTCGGCGGGCAAACCGGTGTCCGGCAACACGTTCTCGGTGCCGTTCCTGAGCACCGGCGGCACGCTCGTGTTGATCGCGGGCGTCCTGACCGCGGTGTTCCTGCGGGTCCGCGCCCGGGACGCGGTCCGCGAGTGGGGCGGCACGGTGCACGAGCTGCGGTTCGCCATCCTGACCGTGACGAGCGTGCTCGCGCTGGCCTACGTGATGAACCTGTCCGGCCAGGCCACCACGATCGGCTACTTCATCGCGGGCGCGGGCGCCGGCCTGGCGTTCCTGTCCCCGGTGCTCGGCTGGTTCGGCGTGGCGGTCTCGGGTTCGGACACCTCCGCCAACGCCCTGTTCGGCGCGCTCCAGGTGACCGCGGCGCACCAGGCCGGGCTGTCGCCCGAACTGCTCGCCGCGGCCAACTCCTCGGGCGGCGTGCTCGGCAAGATGATCTCCCCGCAGAACCTGAGCATCGCGTGCGCGGCGGCGATGCTGCCGGGCGAAGAGGGCACGCTGTTGCGCAAGGTGCTGCCGTGGAGCGTGGGACTGCTGTTCGTGATGTGCCTGATCGTGGTGGCGCAGGCGAGCTTCCTCAGCGGGATGCTGCCGTGAGCTCCGGGCGCGTGACCGCGGCGCGGTGCCAGCTCCACCAGCCGTGCACGACCAGCGCCGCGAACACGAGGTACACCGCCGCGGAGAAGTACAGGCCCGAGGAGATCTGCAGCGGCACGCCGATCGCGTCGACGACCAGCCACACCAGCCAGAACTCGACCAGGCCGCGGCCCTGGGCGGCGAAGGCGACCAGCGTGCCGATGAAGATCGCCGCGTCCGGCCACGGCGCCCAGGATGCGTCCAGCGCGTCGAGCACCAGTGCCATCACCACGGTGCCGACCACGAACGCGCCCGCCATCACCAGCCGCTCGACGGCCCGGCCGCTGCGCACGACCACCCCGTAGACCGGGTCGCGGCGGCGGGTCCAGGCCCACCAGCCGTAGACCGAGATCAGCAGGATCGCGACCTGCCGGGCCGCGAGCCCGCCCAGGTGCGCGGAGGCGTAGACGGCGAACAGCAGCACCGTCGCGCCGACCTGCACGGGCCAGGTCCAGAGCGTGCGCCGCTGCGCCAGGAAGACCACGGCGAGCGCGCACAGCTGGCCGACCAGCTCCGCGATGGAGATCCACTGCCCGAAAACGGACAAACCGTGCTGCAACAGAACGTGCATGGCGCCTCCCGTCTGGCCGGATCAACCTGCCACAAGCGGCGGTGATTCCCTCACCCGCAGTGAGCCCCGCAACATCATCGGAAAATTACTTGCACGATCGAGTGAGAAGACTGGCGGAAAAATATCCACAAGGTCCATAGTGGACCTACCGGTGGGGACCGGGGAGATGAGGCCGCCCGGCGCTGCGAGAACCGCGATGCGCCGGGCGGCCTCGCGTTTACCGGACGGCCGGTTAGAGTCGGTTCACCATGACCCAGACCCACGGCAGCCAGACCCACGGCAGCCAGACCAGCGGCAGGCGCCTGGCCAAGCACCACGGCCTTTCCGCGAAGACGCTGCGCAGGCTGGAGCGCGCCTCCGGGCGCCTCGCCTCGGCCAGCGTCGCCGCCATGGAGCAGCGGCTGCCGTGGTTCGGGCGGCTGCCCGCGGAGCAGCGGGCGAGCATCCTGCTGATCACCCAAACCGGCGCGGCCGGGTTCGTCGACTGGCTGCGGGATTCGCAGGAGGCGCTCAAGCTCACCACCGACGCCTTCCGCGGCGCCCCCGAGGACCTGTCCCGCTGGATCAGCCTGCGGCAGGCGGTCGGGCTGGTGCGGCTGGCGATCGAGGTGTTCGAGGAGCAGCTGCCGGAATTCGCCGCCACCGAGGCCGAGAACGCCGCGCTCACCGAGGGCATCCTCCGCTACGGCCGCGAGATCGCCTTCGCGACGGCCAACTCCTACGCCGCGGCCGCGGAGGCGCGCGGCGCGTGGGATGCCCGGCTGGAGGCGCTGGTCGTGGACGGCATCGTCCGCGGCGACGCCGAGGAGGCGGTGCTGTCGCGGGCCGCGGCGCTCGGCTGGGAGCCGTCGGCGATGGCGACCGTGCTGGCGGGCCGCCCGCCATCGGACGACCCGCCGAGCGTGGTGTTCGAGGTGCGCCGGCTGGCCGCGCGGCTGGCACGGCCGGTGCTGCTGAGCGTCCAGGGGTCGCGGCTGATCGTGGTGGCAGGCGGCCCGACCGACGGCGACGCCAAGCAGAAGGAGGTCCTCGGCAAGCTGGCGGGCGCGTTCGGCGAGGGCCCGGTGGTGGCCGGCCCGACGGTGGACAGCCTGGCCGAGGCGCACCGCAGCGCGGCCGAGGCGCTGTCCGGGCTGCGCGCGGTGGTCGGCTGGCCGGGCGCGCCGCGGCCCGTGCGATCCTCGGACCTGCTGCCGGAACGAGCGCTCTCCGGCGACGCCGAGGCCGAGCGGCTGCTGATCGAGGAGATCGCGCAGCCGCTGGAGGCCGCCGGGCCGACGATGCTGCAGACGGTGGACGAGTACCTGGAGTCCGGCGGGGTGCTGGAGACGTGCGCGAAGAAGCTGTTCGTGCACCCCAACACCGTGCGCTACCGGCTGCGCCGGGCGGCCGAGCTGACCGGCCGCAACGCCACCGAACCGCGGGACGCGCTGGTGCTGCGGGTGGCCCTGACCGTGGGACGGCTGGCCAGGGCACGCGGCCTCTGGTGACCGGTCTCACTTCCGGCCTGCCCGGAACCGACAACACATCAGCGCTGGATGCGGGCCCGCGGGCGCCATTTTTGTAGGCTCCCTACAAGATCGCCGCTCCGACTTGGTGAACGGCGGCATCCCGGGCCCGCCGGGGAAGCATGTTCCCTAGAGGCGTGACAGCAGTGCTCGCTCCCGGACAGGGCTCCCAAGCGCCCGGCATGTTCTCCCCCTGGCTCGAACTCGACGGCACCCGCGAGAAGCTCGCGCGCTGGTCCGAGCGAACCGGGCTCGACCTGGTCCACCTCGGGACCGAGGCCGACGCCGAGACCATCCAGGACACCGCGATCACGCAGCCGCTGATCGTCGCGCTCTCGCTGCTGGCCTTCGACGCCCTCGGCGACGTCCCGGACGACACCCCGGTCGCCGGCCACTCCGTCGGCGAGCTGGCGGCCGCCGCCGCGGCGGGTGTGCTCACCGCCGAGGACGCCGTCGCTCTCGCGGCCGTGCGCGGCGCCGAGATGGCCAAGGCGTGCGCGATCGAGCCGACGTCCATGGCGGCCGTGATGCTGGGCGACCCGGACGAGGTCGTCGCGTGGCTGGAGGGCCACGGCCTGACCGCGGCGAACCGCAACGGCGCCGGGCAGATCGTCGCCTCCGGCGCGAAGGACGCCATCGAGCGCATCGTCGCCGAGCCCCTCGAAGGCACGAAGGTCCGGCCGCTGAAGGTCGCCGGCGCCTTCCACACCTCCTACATGGCCCCCGCCGAGGAGGCCCTGCGCGCGCACGCCGCGTCGATCACGCCGAAGGACCCGGTCCGCCCGCTGCTGTCCAACGCCGACGGCACCGTGGTCACCAGCGGCGCCGAGTACCTGGAGCGGCTGATCAAGCAGGTCACCCGCCCGGTGCGCTGGGACCTGACGATGGACGGCTTGGTCGAGCTGGGCGTCACCGCGACGGTCGAGCTGCCGCCCGCGGGCACCCTGACCGGTCTGGTCAAGCGCCAGCTCAAGGGCACGGTCACGCAGACCGTCGCGTTGAAGACCCCCACCGACCTGCCCGCCGCGAAGGAGATCCTGTGAGCCCGGTGTTGCGCCAGAAGCAGGGCCCGGCCGCCACCCGGATCCTGGGCGTCGGCAGCTACCAGCCGGACCGCGTCGTCACCAACGACGACCTGTCCCAGATCATGGAGACCAACGACCAGTGGATCCGTGAGCGGGTCGGCATCATCGAGCGCCGCTTCGCCGAGAAGGACGAGCTGCTGGTCGACATGGCGGTCAAGGCGGGCAACGCCGCGCTCACCGACGCGGGCCTGCAGCCGTCCGATGTGGACACCGTGATCGTGCCGAACTGCACGATGCCCGCGCCCATCCCGAACGCGGCCGGTCAGGTCGCCGACCGGATCGGCGTGAAGGCGGCCGGCGCGTTCGACCTCAACGCCGCGTGCGCCGGGTTCTGCTACGGCCTCGGCGTCGCCTCCGACCTGATCCGCGCCGGCTCCGCGGGCAAGGTGCTGGTGATCGGCGCGGAGAAGCTGACCGACGTGGTCGACCCGGTGGACCGCGCGAACGCGATCATCTTCGCCGACGGCGCCGGCGCCGCGGTGGTCGGCCCGTCCGACGAGCCGGGCATCGGGCCGGTGTCGTGGGGCAGCGCGGGCGACCTGGTCGACACGATCTACATGCGCGACCACAAGTACATCTACCAGGAGGGCCAGTCGGTCTTCCGGTGGGCGACCACGCAGATCGCGCCGATCGCGTTGAAGGCGGTCGAGCTGGCCGGGCTGGAGCCGTCGGACATCGACGTGCTCATCCCGCACCAGGCGAACCTGCGGATCGTGGACGCGATCGCCAAGCGGCTCAAGGCCAAGGGCGCGCGGGAGGACCTGGTCGTCGCCGACGACATCAAGTTCTCCGGCAACACCTCGTCCGCGTCGATTCCCATGGCGCTGGACCACATGCGGAAAGCGGGCACCGTCAAAACGGGTGACGTGGTGCTGATGGTTGGATTCGGCGCGGGCCTGTCCTACGCCGGACAGGTCGTCATCTGCCCGTGATACCACTATCGCCGGCAGGCGCGGGCCTGCCGGTGTCGAACCCCCAGAAAGGAAACACCATCGTGGCGGACAAGCAGGAGATCCTCAGCGGCCTCGCGGAGATCGTCGAGGAGGTCGCGGGTGTCGCGCAGGACGACGTGAGCCTGGAGAAGTCCTTCGTCGACGACCTGGACATCGACTCGCTGTCGATGGTGGAGATCGCGGTGCAGGCCGAGGACAAGTTCGGGGTCAAGATCCCGGACGACGAGCTGGCCAACCTGAAAACCGTCGGCGACGCGGTGGACTACGTCGCCGCGAACGCCAAGTAAGCACGAGCTGAATTCTTCGTCTGAACCTCGGGGAGACTCCTCATGAGCAACATCGACGTCGTGATCACCGGGATCGGCGCGACGACGCCACTCGGCGGGGACGTCGCGTCCACGTGGGAGGGCTTGCTCGCCGGCCGCAGCGGCATCCGGCGGATCGAGGCCGACTGGGTCGAGAAGTTCGACCTGCCGGTCAAGATCGGCGCCACGCTCGCCGAGGATCCGGCGGAGAAGCTGCCGCGCGTGCAGGCGCGCCGGCTGGACCGGTGTGAGCAGATCGCGCTCATCGCCGCCCGGCAGGCGTGGGCCGACGCCGGTTTCGAGCAGCCCAGCGACGAGCGCACGGACGTCGACCCGGACCGGCTCGGCGTGTCCATCGGCACCGGCATCGGCGGGCCGCTGACGCTGCTGGCGATGGACGACCTGCTCGAGCAGGAGGGCATCCGGAAGGTCTCGCCGCTGACCGTGCCGATGCTGATGCCGAACGGGCCTGCCGCGCACGTCGGCATCGACCTCAAGGCCAGGGCCGGGGTGCACTCGCCGGCTTCGGCGTGCGCCTCCGGCGCCGAGGGCATCGCCAACGGCTACCAGATGATCCAGAACGGTCGGGCCGACGTCGTGGTGGCGGGTGGTGCGGAGTCCTGCATCCACCCGATCACCGTGGCCGGTTTCGCGCAGGCCCGGACGGTGTCGACGCGCAACGACGAGCCCGAGCGCGCGTCGCGCCCGTTCGACACCGACCGGGACGGGTTCGTGCTCGGTGAGGGCGCCGGTGTGGTCGTCCTGGAGCGGGAGGACCGGGCGAAGGCCCGCGGCGCGCGGATCTACGGGCGGCTGGCCGGGTACGGCATCACCTCGGACGCGCACCACATCACCGGCAACCACCCGGAGGGCATCGGCCAGATCGCCGCGATGGCGAACGCGATGACGATGGCGGGGCTGACGTCGGCGGACGTGGGGCACGTGAACGCCCACGCGACGTCCACGGTGGTCGGCGACATCGGCGAGGCCGCCGCGATCCGCAAGGCCGTCGGTGAGCACCCGGTGGTGACGGCGCCGAAGTCCGCGCTGGGTCACCTGGTCGGTGGCGCGGGGGCGGTCGAGGGCATCCTCACGCTGCTCTCGATCTACCACGGTCTGGTGCCGCCGACGCTGAACCTGGAGAACCTGGACCCGAAGGTCGGGCTCGACGTCGTGGCCGGTGAGCCGCGGAAGGTCGAGCTGACCGCGGCGCTGAGCAACTCGTTCGGCTTCGGCGGTCACAACACGGCGCTGCTGTTCACGGGCGCCTGAGTTTCGCTGGCATTGGGAGAACCCCGGCCCTTGGTGGCCGGGGTTTTCTCGTGTGTGCGGTCAGCAGCGGGAGAGTTCGGGGGTGGTGGAGCCGGTGACGGTGTCCACCTTCCAGGCGCCGGATTCCAGGGTCAGCGGGAGCACGAGGCGCCAGTGCACGCAGGGTTCCGGGAGTTCGGCCGGGGCGTCCTTGACGTCCTGGGTGCTGGTGAAGCCGACGAGGGCGCGGAGTTCGTCGTCGGCGACCGGGTCGATGCGGTAGACGAGGATGCTGCCGTCCCTCGTCGTGCGGTAGTCGTTGAGCCAGGTGCTCTTCGACTTGGCCTGGACTCGCTCGCGGGTGACGGCCGATTTCCACAGCTCGTAGTCGCGGTTGTTGATCGAGTCGAAGTACGTCTGGAGCAGCGCGCGGACCGTGGTGTTCTGCGGGTGAGCCGCGGCGTCCGGGGTGAGCTCGACGGTGCCCGGCCCTGGCTGCTGCGCGAGCGGCCGAGCGGTCGACGACTGGGCGAGGATCGCGTCCGGGGCCGCTTCGGGCAGCCGGTACAGCTCGCGGGCCAGCAGACCCCCACCGACCATGATCGACACCACGACGATGACGACGGGCACCAACCATCGCGGCGGTGCTGCGGAAGGCGCCGGCATGGCTGTCACATCGGCAGCGTAGTGGTGATCGTTACCGAGTGCTGTCTTTTGCGCGGAGTGGGCTGGGGCGGTTGGGCCGGGCAGGTGAAGGGGCTCGGCTGTTGTGGGGTTGTTGTGGCTGGGGTGAGTGCGGGTGGTGACGGCGGTGGGGGTTGGGTTCGGGGGCGGGGTTTGGTTCGGGCGGGTTGGTTCGGGGCCGGAGTTGGTTCGATGAACGGCCCCGTTCATCGCCGCACCACTGGGCACCTCGCGCGGCTACGCGGCGCAAGGCATGAACGGCCCACTCATCACCGCACGACTGGACACCTCACGCGGCGCAAGGCATGAACGGACCATCCATCACCACACGACCGGCCACCTCGCGCGGGCCGAAGCCAGGAACGGTCCGTTCATCGGCGCGCGAGCGGACACCTCGCTGGGGGAAGCAATGAATGGACCGTTCATCGCCGCACCACTGGGCACCCCACGCGGCTACGCGGCGCAAGGCATGAACGGCCCACTCATCACCGCACGACTGGACACCTCACGCGGGCCGAAGCGATGAACGGTCCGTTCATCGCCACACGAGTGGGCACCTCACCGCGCACCGCGCCGAAGCGCCGAGCACCGCTGGGCATCTCACCAAGCACCAAGCACCAAGCACCAAGCACCAAGGCAGCCAACCAAAGCCACCCAAAGCCACCCACCCGACTCGCCCGAAGACTCACCCCACCCGGTGCAGCCAGGTGACCGGAGCCCCGTCCCCGGCGTGCCGGAACGGCTCCAGCGCCTCGTCCCAGCTCGAAGCCAGCAGCTCGTCGAGCTTGTGCGCCAGCTGCTCCCCCGCACGACAGGTCGCCACGAGGGTGCGCAGCTGGTCTTCCCCGACGACGATGTCTCCGTTGGCGCTCGTCCGCCCGCGCCACAGTCCCAGCCCCGGCACGTAGCAGAACCGCTCGCCGTCGACGCCGGCGCTCGGCTCCTCGGTCACCTCGAAGCGCAGCATCGGCCACGCCTTGAGACCGGCCGCCAGCTTGGCGCCGGTTCCGGCGGGCGCGCTCCACGTGCACTCGGCGCGAAGCTGCCCTGGAGCGGCGGGTTGCGCCGTCCACTTCAGATCCACTCGGGTACCCAGGGTGCCCGAAATCGCCCACTCGACGTGCGGGCACACCGCAGACGGCGACGAGTGGACGTAAACCACGCCACGGGTGCTCACTGCTGACCTCCGCTACTCGACGAGGGGCGTCTTCCCCTACGACCTCGCGAGCTCGGAGCCTGCGTTCAAGCATCCCTGCCGTGACTGCCCATATTGTGCACCCCGGCGATGGCATTTCGCCACAGGAACCTCAGATGTCGCACGACCACCACTGGACGGAAAGCCGTCAGGCCCCGGCGAGCGCCCCCACGGCGGCGACCGTGTCGACCAGCCCGGCACCCTTGTCGAAGCTCGAACCGCCCTGGTACGGCGCGCCGTCACTGTACTTGTACGCCGTCGACTTGATCGCGGCCTCGATCTCGCCCGGCGTGGCGTCCGGCCGGGACTGGAACAGCTGCGCCACGATGCCGGTGATCTGCGGCGTCGCCATCGAGGTGCCGCTGATCACGTTGTAGGTGCCGAGGTCGAGCATCCCCGGCCCGTTCGACGGCTGCAACCCCGTCGCGCAGATCACCAGGTACGGACGGCACGCGGACAGGATGTTCTCGCCCGGCGCGGACACGTCCGGCCACGTCGACGGGTCCGACGCGAGCCCCCGCGAGGAGAAGTCCGACACGGTCCCGTCGCGCGTCCCGGTGCCCTGGTCGTTGTAGGAGGCCACCGAGATCACGCCGGGCGTCGGGTCCTTGCCCGGCGGGTTCGACAGGTCCGCCGAACCGTCCCCGCCGTCGTTGCCGTTCGCCCACACCGTCACGACCCCCTCGGCCGCGAGTGCGCGCTGGAGCTTGACCGTCGCCGACTCCGGGTCGAACTCGCCGCCGCCGCTCGGGCCGTACGAGTTGTTGATCACCTTGATCGGCGGGCACACCGTCGCCGGCACCCCGGCCCCGCACGGCGCGGCGTGGTTCTCCAACACCCAGTTCAGGGCGGCGTCCGTGCCCAGCACCAGGATCGCCAGCCCGGTCGAGATCGACACGATCTTCGCGCCCGGCGCCGAACCGCCGACAAACGAACCGTCGGCCAGCGTGTACGGCGCGCCCGCCGCGATCCCGGCGACGTGGGTGCCGTGCCCGCCGAGCGCGGTCGCGTCGGTGTCGACCGAGGTGGGCACGTCGACGATGCACGAGGTGGTGGTGCCGTCGAGGCACAGGCTCTTCAGGTTGCGCACCACGCGGGTCGACCCGTCGGCGCCGCGGAACGCGGGGTGCGTCGGGTCGATCCCGGTGTCGATGATCGCCACGGACACCCCGCGCCCGTCCAGCGGAGCGCCGTCCGCGCCGGTCAGCGTGGTGCGTGCTTCGGCGCTGCGGGTCGCGGTCGTGCCGGACGAGCCGAACGCGACGAGCGGGTCGTTGTTCTCGACGTAGGTGACGCCGGCCGCCTTGCGCACCGCGGCGACCTGCGCGGCGGTACCCGTCGCGGCGACGACGCCGATGCGCGGGAACCGGGTGATCTCCCGCATCCCGGCCGTCCGCACGGCCTGTGCGGCGGTGCCCGCGTCCGTCGCGTGCACGAGGGTCGTGACCGGGGTCAGCGCGGTCGCCGTGGCCAGCACCCGGTCCAGCGTGTCCGACACCGGCGCGAGCGGGACCTGGGCGTTCGCCGCGGGGACGGCGCCGGTGAACGGGAGGACGAGCACGGCGGCGGCGATCGCCACCGCCCGCGTGGAGCGCCATCGCATCGGGGTCCCCTATCTCTCCAGCCAGCCCTACGATCTACTAACGAGTAGCAACCAAATGGGGTGACCCCGATCACTGTCAATGATCAATTACCCGCACGGGTGTGCTCGAAAGCAGACACCTTCCGCGAGTGATTTTCACACCATCGAGGGTCAGCGACTGCACAGCGCGCTAGCGTAAGCGCGCACGTGAACGGGACCGGGGAGGTGCGAGGTGCGGCTGATCCGCCTGGAACGACAGCCCTCGCGCGTCGCCGACGACGTGCGGGCCGCGCTCGCCGCGCTCGGCCGCGGGGACGACTTCGCGGGCGGTATCGCGCTGGCCGGGGCCCGGCCGCTGCCGGACCGGCCGCCGGTCGAGGCGGTCGTCGTCCTGCCGACCGTCGTCCTGGTCGTGATCGGCGTCGACCTGCCGGACCCGGCGATCCGCCTCGAAGCGCCCCTGACCGGCCAGTGGAAGGCCGACGGCTGGCCACTCGTCGCCGACGGGGACGTCGTCAACCCCGCGGCGGACGCCCTCGCGCTCGCCGACGCCGTCATCGAGCGGCTGCGCCCGGACGTCCCGGAGCACCTGCCGATCGCCACGATCCTCGCCGTCGGGCCGTTCGTCGAGGAGATCGAGCAGCCGCCTGCCGACCTCGCCGGCAACGTCCGCGTCCTGTTCCCGACGCAGAACAGCCTGCTCGCGGCCATCGCGTCGCTGACTCCCGCGCCATGGCCCTGCACCCCGGCGCAGGCACGCACCCTGATCGGCAAGCTCGCCCCGGACACCGGTCTCAGCGACGACGAACTGGCCGCGGAAGGCTTCACGGTCACGGAGGAGTCGGCGACGGTGAAGCTGGCGCCGGTCAAACCCCGCCCCCGGCGGCACCGCCAGGCCGAACCCGCCGCCGTGCCGCCGATCGTCCCGCCCGCCGAGGTGACGATGCCGGTGCCCCGGATCGCCGCGGCCGCGCCCGTGCGCGCGATCCCGGCTTCCGCGCCCGTGCCGTGGCGGCCGGTCGCGGCGATCGCGGTGGCGCTGGTGCTGCTGGCCGTCGTGCTCGTGCTGGTCACGACCGGCGGGGACGACGAACCGGCCACCGCGTCCGCGCCGACCACCGCGGTCACTCCCGCACAACAGGCCGTCGCGGGCATCGAGTTCACCAAGCGCGCGTCCGGCACGGAACGCACCTGCGCCGCCCGCGCCTACGGCGACCTGCAGGCGCGGTTGCAGGCAAGCGGTTGCGCGGGCATGGAACGCGGCAGCTTCGAGGCCACCGTGGACGGGCGGGCGGTCGCCGTGTCGGTCGCGGTGCTCACCTTCGGCAGCGACGAACAGGCCGCGGCCTTCAAGCAGCTCGCCGACACCCCGGGCAGCGGCGGGATCGCCGATCTCGCCACGGAGACGCACCAGTGGCCGCGCGAGCCGGACACCGCGGGCGCGGCGTACCAGAGCGCGATCTCCGGCCCAGCCGTCCGGCTGGTGCTGGCCGCCTACGTGGACGGCAAGTCCGCGCCGGACGACCCGGCCCTGCTGCGTGCGGCGGGCGCCGCGCTGGGCGTGCGGATCAGTTAGCCGATCGCCGCGGCGAGGATCTCCTCGGCGTGGGTCCACAGCAGAGCGCCGCCCGCGCCGGGCACCACGTGGCGTCGCGCGCCCGGGATCCGGGAGGTGAGCAGCGCGCCGAGGTCCGGTGAGTGCACGCGGTCCCGATCGCCGAACCACACCTGCACCGGCACCCGGATCGCGGCCCAGTCCAGCTGCCACCGCGACATGGCGATGATCGTGTCGGTCGCGTAGCCCGCGCCGTCGTTCGCGAACCCCTCCCGCAGAGCCGCGCGGTACCGGGCCAGGAACACCGGGTCCTGGTACACCTCGCGGTCGGCCGGATCCGAGCCGTCCAGCACCATCCGTTCCATCCCACCGGGGCCGAGCCGGGCGAAGAACTCCCGCGCGGCCGCCGGGTCCTCCCGCACCCGCGTGACCACGTCCCGCACCGGGCCGGGCAACTGCGCGAACACCCGGGGATCGGCGACCTCGTCGGCCGGGGACACCAGCAGCAGCCGGGACGCGATCCCGTGCTCGGCGGCCGCGAGCCCGAAGACCGCGGCCTGCGAGTTCGCCACGACCGGCACCGGCCCGGCGAGCCGCGTCACGAGTGCGGCGAGGTCGGCGGCGGTGGACGCCGCAGACCGGTGCGGGTCGGGTGTCGAGGCGCCGATGCCGGGGCGGTCCACGGTCACCAGCCGGACCCGGGACCCGTCACCGAAGACCATGGACCGGCCGGTCGCGGCGCCGGCCAGGAACAGGACCGACGGGCCGTCCCCGGGCCCGGTCTCGGACCAGGCGAGGACCCGGCCGCCGGGGAGCGGCAGCTCATGATCAACGCGCACACGCGAAGCGTCGGCCAGGGCTGCCCTTCCCACAACCGGTTTTCAGAGCCCGTACTCCTCCAGCAGCCGCAGCCACACCTCGCTGATCGTGGGGAACGACGGCACCGCGTGCCACAGCCTGCCCAGGGGCACCTCGCCTGCGATGGCGATGGTCGCCGAGTGCAGCAGCTCGGCGACGTCCTGGCCGACGAACGTGACGCCGACGAGCACCTCGCGCTCGGTGTCGGCGATCATACTGGCCTTGCCCGCGTAGCCGTCCGCGTGCAGCGACGACCCCGCGACGGCGATGTCGATGTCGACCACCCGGTGCGGCGCGCCCGATTCCGGCTCGGTCAGGCCGACCGACGCGACCTCCGGGTCGGTGAACACGACCTGCGGCACCGCGTGGTGGTCGGCGGTGGCGCTGTGCTTGCCCCACGGGCGGGTGTCCACCGGCTTGCCCGTGGCCCGCGCGGAGACCACGTCGCCGACCACGCGGGCGGCGTACTTGCCCTGGTGCGTCAGCAACGCGCGGCCGGTGACGTCACCCGCCGCGTACAGCCACTCGCCGTCCACTTCGGACACCAGACCGCTGTCGTCGACGGTGAGCGGCTTGCCCGGGGCGAGACCGATGACCTCCAGGCCGAGGTCGTCGGTGGCCGGACGCCGCCCGGTCGCGACGAGCACCTGGTCGGCCGTGACGACCGCGCCGCCCTTGAGCTCCAGGCGGGCGGCACCGTCCACTTGGGACGCTCGCTCCAGTCCGGAGTCGGTGTGCACGCGCACGCCGTCGGCCCGCAAGCCCTCCGCGACGGCGTCGCCGGCGAAGTCCGGGTACCGGGGCAGCGGGCGCGGGCCGGTGACGATCAGGTCCACCTGCGCGCCGAGGCGGGCCCAGGCCTGCGCCATCTCGACGCCGACCACCCCGCCGCCGACGACGGCCAGCCTCCCCGGCACCGTGCTGCTGGACGTGGCTTCGCGGGATCCCCACACCGGCACCTCGTCCAGGCCCGGGATCGGCGGCGTCTTCGGCACGCTGCCGGTACAGACCACCACGGCGTGCCGCGCCCGCAGGACCCGGCCGCCGTCCACAGTGATCTCGCGCTCACCGGTGATGCGGCCACGACCGCGGATCGTCGTGATGCCCGCGCCGCGCGCCCACTCGACCTGGCCGGTGTCGTCGCCCTTGCCGGTGAAGTAGTCGCGGCGTTCGAACACCGCCGCCGGGTCGAGCGCTCCGCCCACCGGAACGCCGGGCAGCCGCCGGGCCGCGGCGAGCGCGTTTCCCGGTCGCAGCAAGGCTTTGCTCGGGATGCAGGCCCAGTAGGAGCACTCGCCCCCGAACCGTTCCTGCTCGACCAGCGCGGTGGACAGGCCGCCCTTGACCGCCCGGTCCGCCGCGTTCTCCCCCACTGGTCCGCCACCGATCACGATGACGTCAAAAGTCTCCTCGGACATGGGTCACAGCGCACACCAGCCCGGCGCCCGGCGCAAGTGGGGCGGGTATTCTCAGCGGCAAATCGTAAGTACTGGAGGTTATCGGTGGCGAAGAACACCGCGGTGCAACTACTGGACGACCTGAACGGCGAACCGGCCGCGGAGACGGTGCGGTTCGGCCTGGACGGCGTCGAGTACGACATCGACCTCTCGGACTCGAACGCGGGCAGCCTGCGCGAGCTGCTGGCCACCTACGTGCAGGCGGGCCGCCGCACGGGTGGCCGCAAGCGCCCGCCGCGCCGCCTCGCCCCGGCGAAGCGCACGCGCCGCACGGCGAACTCCAGTGCCGCGACCGCGCGGAAGGCCGCGGAGTCCCCGGCGAAGAGCACCCGCGCGACCGGCGCCACCGGGGCGAAGGCTGCCGGTGCTGTTGGGAAGCGCACGGCGGCCGCGGGCAAGACCACGAAGGCGGCCAGCGCTGCCAAGGGCAAGACGGCGGCGGCTGCCGAGGCCACCACCCCCAAGCCGGCCACGCGGCGCAAGGCCACCGCGGCGGCGCCGAAGACCACCGCTGCCAAGGGCAAGAAGGCGGCGGCTGCCGAGGCCACCACGCCCAAGCCGGCCACGCGGCGCAAGGCCACCGCGGCGGCGCCGAAGACCACCGCTGCCAAGGGCAAGAAGACGGCGGCTGCCGAGGCCACCACGCCGAAGCCGGCGACCCGGCGCAAGGCCACTCCGGCGCCGAAGATCACCACGAAGGCCGCGGCGAACACCAAGAAGACCACGCCCGCCGCGAAGCCGTCCCGCGCCAAGGCGAAGGCCACCGAGACCGCAACCGCCAAGGCGAACGCTGCCAAGACCGCGCCCGCCAAGGCGAAGGCCACCGAGGCCGCGCCCGCGAAGGTGAAGGCCACCGAGACCGCAACCGCCAAGGCCGCGCCCGCGAAGGAGAACGCGACCGCCAAGAAGCCGGCCACCAAGAAGGTCGCGCCGGCGGAGAAGGCGCCACGCAAGAGCGTGCGGAAGGCGCCGCCCGTGGTGTTCTCCGCGGCCACGAACTGAGCCGGACATCCGCGCCGGGGCGCTCCAGCAAAGCGCCCCGGCAACTGACCGGGACGTCCGGCGCCACGGCGGCGAGACGCCGCAGACCCCAGCGGCATCGACCATCTACCGCGACACCCGGTCGCACTCGACGAGGGCCCTAGGTCCATACGGCCCTCCCGCCGCCGGGCGCTCCGATCGTCCCGGTCACTGACCGCGCCAACCTGGCGCCAGGGCGCGCTCAGCGATGCCGCAGATCCCTCCGGCATCAAGCATTCCCGCCGCCGGGGCGCTCCAGCAAAGCGCCCCGGCGTGGTTGCGCGGCCCCCGGACTCACCGGTCGATGCCGAGGTGCTCCCGCAGCGTGGTGCCGCTGTAGTCGGCGCGGAAGACGCCCCGCTCCTGCAACAACGGCACCACCTTGTCCGCGAACGGGTCCAGCCCGCCGGGCGTCACGTGCGGCACCAGGATGAACCCGTCGCTCGCGTCCTCCTGCACGTACGTGTTGATCGCCTCCGCGACCGTCTCCGGCGAGCCGACGAACGTCTGCCGTCCGCTGACCTCGACCACCAGGTCCCGGATCGACAGGTTCTTCGCCTCCGCGAGCTCCCGCCATTGCCGCACAGTCGCCACCGGGTCGCGGTACATGCGCGTCTGCGCGCGCCCCTTGGCCACCGCCTCCGCGCCGACCGCCGGCTCGACCTCGGGCAGCGGGCCCTCCGGGTCGTAGCCGGACAAGTCGCGGTTCCACACCTGCTCCAGGAACTTGATCGCCGTCTGGCCGCTCACCTGCTGGTACCGCACGACGTTGGCCAGCTCCTCGGCCTCCGCGTCGGTGTCGCCGAGCACGAAGGTCGCCGCGGGGAGCACCAGCAGCTGGTGCGGCTCGCGCCCGTAGGCGGGCAGCCTGCGCTTCACGTCGGCGTAGAACTTCTGCCCCGCCTCCAGCGTCCCGTGTCGCGTGAAGATCGCGTCCGCCGTCGCCGCGGCGAACTCGCGGCCCTCGTCCGAGTCGCCTGCCTGCAGGATCACCGGCCTGCCCTGCGGCCCGCGCGGCACGTTGAACCGGCCCGCGATGTCGAACTGCGCGTCGTGGTGCTCGAACGCCCCCGCGCGGGCGTTGCGCAGGAACACCCCGGACGCCTTGTCCGCGGCGATGTCGTCCGCGCCCCAGGAGTCGAACAGCTCGAACGCCGTCTGCAGGAACAACTTCGCGCGCTGGTAACGCTGTTCCTCGGGCAGGTAGCCGCCGCGGCGGAAGTTCTCGCCGGTGAACGCGTCCCACGAGGTGACCACGTTCCAGCCGGCGCGCCCCTCGGACAGGTGGTCGAGGCTGGCGAACTGGCGGGCCACCTCGTACGGCTCGTTGAACGTCGAGTTGATCGTCCCGGTCAGGCCGAGCCGGTCGGTGACCGCGGCGAGCGCGGCCAGCACGGTGAAGGTGTCCGGGCGGCCGACCACGTCCAGGTCGTAGATCTTGCCCGCGTGCTCGCGCAGCCGCAGCCCTTCGGCGAGGAAGAAGAAGTCGAACTTGGCTCGCTCGGCCGTCCGCGCGAGGTGCGTGAACGAGGAGAACTCGATGTGGCTGCCCGCCTCCGGGTCGCTCCACACGGTCGTGTTGTTGACGCCGGGGAAGTGCGCGGCGAAGTGGATCTGCTTCATCGCGTCGCTCCTGCGTAGCGGTTGGCGGGGCGCTCCAGGCCGAGCAGGCCCCGCAGCGTGCCGGCCTCGTACTCGCGGCGGAACGCGCCGCGCTGCTGCAGTTCGGGGACGAGCCCGCGGGTGATGGCGGTCAGGTCGTGCGGCAGGGCGCCCGGACGCAGCCGGAAACCGGACAGGCCGGCGTCACGCCAGGCCAGCAGCTGGTCGGCGAGCTGGGCCGGGGTGCCGGTGAAGACCAGCGCGTCGGAGGTGAACTCGGCGCGGTCGTCCAGGCGGGCCTTGCGGTCGCGGGCGGCCTGCTCGGTCTCGTCGAGGAACACCACGACGTCGCCGAACACCAGCAGGTCCTCGCGCAGGCCGCGCACCTCCTGCCCCAGTGCGCGCGCGTCGTCGGCGTCCTGCGGGGTGAGGAACACGAGGTCGGCCGAGCGGGCGGCGAGCCGGTGGATCTCGGTGACGTGCGAGAGCACCGCGACCGGCGGCTGGCCCTGCGGCGGGCGCGGCGTGATCGACGGGCCCTTGACGCTGAAGAACGGCCCGGTGAAGTCGATGTAGTGCAGCTTGTCCCGGTCGATGAACCGGCCGGTGGCGGTGTCGCGGATCTCGGCGTCGTCCTCCCAGCTGTCCCACAGCCGCCGCACGACCTCGATCCAGTCGCCGGCCTCCTCGGCCAGGTCGGGCAGCGGAACCGGGAACTCGCGGCGGCCGAAGTGCGCCGCGTCGTCGGGGCTGCTCGCGATCCGGACGCGCACACCGCCGCGCCCGGTGGACACGTAGTCGAGCGTCGCGATCGCCTTGGAGAGGTGGAACGGTTCGGTGTGCGTGGCGATCGCCGTCGGCAGGAACCCGATGTGCCGGGTCAGCGGCGCGACGCGGGCGGCGATCAGCACGGCGTCCAGCCTGCCGTCCACCCGGTCGGTGCGGCCGTCCCGCGGCGCGCCCAGTGAGTCCTCGATCGTGACGAAGTCCAGCAGGCCGTGTTCGGCCTCGATCACCAGATCGGCCCAGTACCGCGGGCGGAACAGCTCGTCCGGGCGCGCGTCGGGCTCCCGCCACGCGGCCGGGTGCCAGCCCGCGCCCTCCAGTGCCACCGCGAGATGAACCATGCCTCGCTCCTTTCGCCTCCCCCGGTCCAGCGATCGGGCGGCCCGCGCTATTTCGCGTACCACCCGTTGGGACGCCTACGGTGGAGGCATGTACTCCAAGGAGATCGAGGTGAAGACCGGCGGCCGCGCCGTGGTGCACGACCTGACCAGGGAGGCCGAGGCGTTCCTGGCCGAAGCGGACGCGTCGGACGGCCTGCTGCACGTCTTCGTGCCGCACGCCACCGCGGGCCTGGCGATCCTGGAGACCGGCGCGGGCAGCGACGACGACCTGCTCGCCGCGCTGGACGAGCTGCTGCCCAGGGACAACCGGTGGCGGCACCAGCACGGCAGCAAGGGCCACGGCCGGGACCACGTGCTGCCCGCGCTGGTGCCGCCGTACGCGAGCGTTCCCGTGCTGGGCGGGTCGCCGGCGCTGGGCACCTGGCAGTCGATCTGCCTGGTGGACACCAACATCGACAACCCGGTCCGGCACGTCCGGTTCAGCTACCTCGCCGGCTGAAGCTCCGGCGCCGCCTCCACCGGCGCCGCCGGCTTCGCCCGGACGGGCCAGAGGACGACCACCAGGCCGGCGACCAGCATCGCCCCGAGCACCCAGATGCCGGTGGTCACGTCCGGCGCGTTCGGGGTGCCCTGCAGCAGGCTGCGGGTGCCCTCGGTGGAGAAGCGGAACGGCGTCCACGACCACAGCAGGGCCCGGTAGGCCGGGTTGAGCAGCTCCGGCACCTGCCCGGCGACGTTCGGCGCGAGCAGGTAGAGCGGCGCGAGGATCGCCATGGCGCGGATGCCCAGCAGGCGCAGCAACGCGGCCTGCACGGCCGCGAACGCCGCGGCGACCAGCAGGATGTAGCCGAGGACGTCCCAGCCGAGCGGCAGGGAGGAGTCCCACAGCGCGAGGAACCCGGCCGCGACCCCGGTGATCAGCACGGCGGTGACCGCGACCTGGGTCAGGCGCGCCGCGACGCCGATCCGCCGCCCGGTCCGCTCGGCGACGACGACCAGGATCGCGCCCGCGGCCAGGCTGCCGACCCAGGCGAGGATGCTCACCGCGAGCGGCGCCGTCCGGCCCGCGGGGCTCGCCGGGTGCACGGTCTCCACCCGCACCGGGGCGGACGGGGTGCCGGTGGCCTGGCTCATCGCGGTCGACAGCGCCTGCCCGGCGCCGGTGAGCGCCTGTTGCACGACCTGGGTGCCGCTCGGGTTGACAGCGCCGGACACCACCACGCCCACCTGTCCGGGCGCCAGTTCCAGCACGCCGTAGACGTCCTTGTCGTCGAGCAGCGTCCTGGCTTCGGCGGGTGTGGTGACCCGCCAGCTGAGGGCCTCGCCGCCCTGGCTCGTGAGCTGCCCGGCCGCGGCGCGCAGCTGCGGCGGAGCGTTGTCCGGCACCGCGACCGCCACCGGCAGCCCGTCCGGTTCGACCGACGCCTGGACCCCGACGGTCAGGAATCCCAGCACCACCGCGATCACCGCACCGGCCAGGGCCGCCAGCCCGGCCACCGGCCTCCGGGATGTGCCAGCCATGGGGACCTCCCCTAAATTTCTTCGACTGTTGAATTCAATGGGAACGGTAGCCCTGCGCTCGATCGAAGTCAACGCTTGATGAATAACGGTCTTGGTAGCGTCGGCGGACGTGACGAGCAGTGCGCACCGGCTGGTGCTGTGGGACATCGACCAGACCCTCATCGACCTGCGCGGGGCGGGCCGCGGCTGGTACCGGCAGGTGCTCGAGGAGGTGACCGGCGTCTCGATGACCGCGATGCCGGACTTCTTCGGGCGGACCGAGCGCGCGATCACCGCGGAAGTGCTGACGCTGCACGGGATCGAGCCGACCGAGGAGCTGATCCAGCGGATGTGGGCGGCGCTGACCGCGGTGTCCGAGCTGGCGCTGCCGGAGCTGGCGAAGCGCGGCCTGGCGCTGCCGGGCGCGGCGACGGCGCTGGCGGGGGTGGCCGCGGCGGGCGGGGCCGTGCAGTCGCTGGTGACCGGGAACCTGCGGGAGATCGCGTGGCACAAGCTGTCCGCGTTCGGGCTGCACACGCACTTGGACTTCGAGATCGGCGGCTACGGGAACCTGTCCGCGCACCGGCCGGACCTGGTGGCGTACGCGGTCGACCGCGCCCATGCGACGCTCGGGCGGCCGTTCGAGCCCGCGTCGGTCATCGTGGTGGGCGACACGCCCCACGACATCGACGCGGCGCGCGAGCACGGTGCGGTCGCCGTGGGCGTGGCGACGGGCCGGTTCGACGCGGACGCGCTCCGGGAGGCCGGGGCGCAGGTGGTGCTGCGCGATCTCAGCGACACGAAGCTGGTGCTGGCGGCGGTTTTCGGGGAGGGCTGAGCGTCTCGGCTGGGCGCCGGGTCAGTGCGGACGCCCGCCTGGGGCGACCACGCGTGCGGCACCGCCGGTGCGCCCACTCGCGCCGGCGGCCGCGTTCAGCCAAAACTGACCGCCCCGACCGGGCCGCGCCAGGCAACCGCGACCTCAACGACGCCAGCTCGCACTTCGCCGCCGCGTTCGGCGAGGGCCGACACGGCAACGGGCCCGCCGCGAAAAGCGACGGGCCCGTTGCCGGAAAGGCGGTTCAGCCGCGGACGAGCTTGACCAGGTGGTCGACCACCGCGTCCACCGCGATCTCCTCGCGGTCGCCCGTCTTGCGGTCCTTCACCTCGACGACGCCCTTCGCCAGGCCGCGCCCGACCACGAGGATCGTCGGCACCCCGACGAGCTCCGCGTCGGCGAACTTGACGCCCGGCGTGGCCTTCCGGTCGTCCAGCAGGACCTCCACACCGGCCGCGTCGAGGTCGGCGGCCAGCTTTTCCGCGCCCGCCGCGATCGACTCGTCCTTGCCCGCGATCACCACGTGCACGTCGTACGGCGCGACCTCACGCGGCCACACCAGGCCCAGCTCGTCGTGGCTCTGCTCGGCGATCACCGCGACCAGGCGCGACACGCCGACGCCGTAGGAACCCATCGTGATGCGGATCGGCTTCGAGTCCGCGCCGAGCGCGTCCAGCTGGAACGCGTCGGTGTACTTGCGGCCCAGCTGGAAGATGTGCCCGATCTCGATGCCGCGCGCCGCGACCAGCGTGCCCTGTCCGTCGGGCGAGGCGTCGCCTTCGCGCACCTCGGCGGCCTCGATCGTGCCGTCCGGGTGGAAGTCGCGGCCCACGACGAGGTCGACGACGTGGTGGTCGGCCTTGTCGGCGCCGGTCACCCACGCCGTGCCGGTGACGACGCGCGGGTCGACCAGGTACCGGACCCCGTTGTCCTGCAACGCCTTCGGGCCGATGTAGCCCTTGACGAGGAACGGGTTGGCGGCGAAGTCGGCTTCTTCGAGCAGCGCGACCTCGGCCGGCTCCAGCGAAGCTTCGAGCCGCTTCTGGTCGACCTCGCGGTCACCGGGGATGCCGATGCCGAGGATCTGCCAGTCCTTCTCGCCCGGCTGGCGGATCTTCACCATCACGTTCTTCAGCGTGTCCGCGGCGGTGAAGGTGCGGCCAAGGTCGGCCTTGTCGTTGAGGTAGTCGACCAGCGTCTGGATGGTCGGCGTGTTCGGCGTGTGGTGAACCTGCGCCTGCGGTTTGTCCTCGATGGACTGAGCGGGCGGCGCGGGCGTGACGACGGCCTCGACGTTGGCCGCGTAGCCGGACGCGTTGCTGCGGACGTAGGTGTCCTCGCCCGTTTCGGCGACGGCGAGGAACTCCTCGGACGCCGAGCCGCCCATCGCGCCGGACGTCGCCGCGACGATCACGTACTCCAGGCCCAGCCGGTCGAAGATCCGGATGTAGGCGTCGCGGTGCAGCTGGTAGGAGCGGGACAGGCCGTCGTCGTCGAGGTCGAAGGAGTAGGAGTCCTTCATGACGAACTCGCGGCCGCGCAGGATGCCGGCCCGGGGGCGCGCCTCGTCGCGGTACTTGGTCTGGATTTGGTACAGGATGACCGGGTAGTCCTTGTACGAGCTGTACTCGCCCTTCACGGTGAGGGCGAACAGCTCCTCGTGCGTCGGGCCGAGGAGGTAGTCGGCGCCCTTGCGGTCCTTGAGGCGGAACAGGGCGTCGCCGTACTCGGTCCAGCGGCCGGTCGCCTCGTAGGGCTCGCGCGGCAGCAGCGCGGGGAACAGGATCTCCTGCCCGCCGATCGCGGCCATCTCCTCGCGGACGACCTCCTCGATCTTGCGCAGCACCCGCAGGCCCAGCGGCAGCCACGAGTACCCGCCCGGCGCGACCCGGCGGACGTAGCCTGCCCGCGTCAGCAGCTTGTGGCTGGGAACCTCGGCGTCGGCCGGATCCTCACGCAGCGTGCGCAGGAACAACGACGACATCCTGGTGATCACTGGGCTGCTCCTCGGTGTCGAAACGCGGTGTGAACAGGGTAGTCAGGGGCGTCCAGCGGTTTTCGGGCGGGCCGGGATTGTCGGTGGGGCGCGCTACCGTGCCGAGATGACTCTCGAACTGGGGATGGTGACCGTGGACTGCGCGGATCCACGGCAGATGGCGGCGTTCTGGTGCGCGGCGCTGGGCGTGCGGGTGGACCTGGACTGGGGCGAGTACCTGGTGCTGACGCCCGCGCGCGAGGGCGGCGTGCGGCTGGGGTTCCAGCAGGTGCCCGAGGAGCGGGCCGGGAAGAACCGGCTGCACCTGGACCTGGCGACCACCGACCGGGACGGCGAGGTGGCCCGGCTGGTGGGCCTGGGCGCGGCGAAGCTCGCGGAGCACGAGGTGCCCGGCCTGGCCTGGACGGTGCTCACGGACCCGGAGGGAAACCAGTTCTGCGTGGGCGAACCGCACTGAGTTTTCGCGGTTGCCGGCCCGGCGCGGTGGGTTCCACGGCTGGGCCGGCAAGTTCCCGTGCGCGGGGCGGTGGGTTCCACGGCTGGGTCGGCAAGTTCCCGTGCGCGGGGCG
>NZ_AFWY03000059.1:0-48924 GCF_000231075.2 Amycolatopsis sp. ATCC 39116
GGGCGGCCGGTTCTGCTGGCGGTTGCGCGCCGTTGCGGCACCGCGCCTCGCCTGCTGGTGATCACCCACCGCTGAGGCGCCAGTTCCGCCCGGGCTGCTGTCGGTCGTGATCGGGCCAGGTGGGCGGGCGGAGCCGCCCGCTCGTGGAGAGTCCCGGTCGCCGGGGATTTCCGTCGCCGAGGAATCCCCGGGTGCTGGATTCCCGCCGGGTCAGGACTTCGGTCGGCGCAGGCCGTCGAGCAGGACGGTGAGCAGTCGTTCGGCCGTCTCGTCGCTGCCTTCCGCGGCCACGCCCACCCCGTGCCCGAGCAGCAGCAGATCGCGCGGCCGCACGTCGTCGCGGATGGCGCCGCTTTCCTGCGCTCGGCTGAGCAGCACGGCGGCCGCGTCGTTGATCAGCGTCTTGCACGCGGCGAACGTCTCGGAGTCCCGGTCCATCGCGGCCTTCAGCGTGGCCGCCAGCCCGCGCTTGTGCAGCACGAACGCGACCTGCTCGCGCATCCACAGCTCCAGCGCCTCCGCCGGCTCGTGCTCCTCCAGCAACCGGTGCGCGGCGGAGCTGAGCGTTTCGATGTCGTCGCGGTAGACGGCTTCGATCAGCGTCTCCCGAGTCGGGAAGTGCCGGTAGAGGGTGCCCGCGCCGACGGAGGCCCGGCGCGCGATGTCGTCCAGCGGGGCGTCCGGTCCGTGCTCCCGGAACGCCTCGCGCGCTGTGACCAGGATCCGTTCGTAGTTGCGCCGCGCGTCAGCCCGCATCGGCCGCGGTGCCGTCATGCGCCTCACCCCAAAACCGGACACATTCTCCGGATACCCATGCGCAACCGGAGACGTTCTCCATATGCTAGCTCCATCGAAGCGGAGAGTTCGTCCGCTTCTGTCGTCCTCTTTCGATGGAGCCTCTTGTCTGAGACAACGCTGCCCGCGTCCGGCACGGCTGTCGCCGCGACCGCGGCGCGGCCACGCCCCGGCGTGGTGCTGGCAACCCTGCTCACCTGCCAGTTGATGATCGTCCTCGACATCACCGTCATGAACGTCGCGCTGCCCCGGATCCAGGCCGACCTCGGGTTCACCGCGGCCTCGCTGAGCTGGGTGATGTCGAGCTACACCCTCGTCTTCGGCGGTCTGCTGCTGCTCGGCGGACGCGCGGGCGACCTCTTCGGCCGCAAGCGGATGTTCGTCGGCGGCGTGCTGCTGTTCACCGTGGCCTCGCTCGCCGGTGGCCTGGCCGGATCGGCCGAGTGGCTGATCGTCGCCCGGATCGCGCAAGGCCTCGGCGCCGCCGCCGCGGGGCCGAGCACGCTGGCCCTGCTCACCACGACCATCACCGAATCCCGCGCCCGGCTGCGCGCGCTCGCCCTGTTCTCCGGCATGTCCAGCGCCGGGTTCGCGGTCGGCCTCATCCTCGGCGGGCTGCTCACCGAGTGGCTGTCGTGGCGGGCCGTGCTGTTCATCAACGTGCCGTTCGGACTGGTCGTGGCCGCGCTGGCCGCCCGGTTCGTGGTGGAGCCGCCGCGCCAGCGGGCACGGCTCGACCTGCCCGGCGCGGTGACCGGGACGGTGGGTGTCGCGGCCCTCGTCTACGGCTTCATCCGCGCCGCCGAGGCGGGCTGGTCGGACACGCTGACGTTGGCCTCGCTGATCGGCGGAGTGGTGCTGCTCGGCGCTTTCCTCGCCGTCGAGGTCCGCACCACCGAGCCGCTGCTGCCGCTGCGGTTGTTCGCCGACCGCAACCGCGCCGCCGCCTACACCAACTTCTTCCTCGGCCCGATGGCCGGCATGTCGATGTTCTTCTTCCTCACCCAGTACCTGCAGGACGTGCGGGGCATGAACGCGCTGGGCACCGGGTTCGCGTTCCTTCCCATGGCGCTGCTGGTGTTCGCGCTGAGCCGGGCCATCCCGCGGCTGCTGCCCCGGTTCGGGCCCAAGCCGGTCGCGATCGCCGGGACGCTGTCGATGATCGCCGGGGTGGGCTGGCTGACGCAGCTGGGAACCGGCACCGCGTACCTGACCGGTGTGCTCGGCCCGATGGTCCTCATGGGACTGGGCATGGGACTGGCCTTCTCGCCGCTCAACGTGATCATCATGGGCAGCGTCCCGGCTCGCGACGCCGGCGCCGCGGGCGGTGTGCTGCAGACGATGCAGCAGACCGGCGCGACCCTCGGCCTCGCCATCCTGGTCACGATCTTCGGCACGGCCACCCGCACCGCGACCGGCTCGCCGCACGACGTGCTGGTCACCGGGATGACGGCCGCGTTCACCGGCTCGGTGGTGATCGCGTGCCTCACCTTCGTGGTGGCACTCACCTTCCGCCGCGACGCGGACCGCGCCGCGTAGGCGTTACCGTGGCCGGGTGCCCCGCCGCAACCGACCACACCGTGGCCGCCCCGACGCCGACCGCGCCGGGGCGGCTCCCGGTTGGGCGCACGCCGAGTCCGGTCCGGACGGTGACTGGCTGGTGCGCAGCGTCCCGGGCAGCCAGGCGACCAAGGTGTACCGCTGTCCCGGGTGCGACCACGAAATCCAGCCCGGCGTGCCGCACGTGGTGGCCTGGCCCGCCGACGAGCTCGGCTCGGTGGCCGACCGCAGGCACTGGCACCGCGCCTGCTGGAACGCCCGCGACCGCCGCGGCCCGACCCGCAAGCGCTTTTAGGCCCGCCGCGCGTCTCCGGGCTTCGGAATCTTCCGGAAGTGCCGGGACACCGCGCCGTCGTAGAAGGTCTCGGTGTAGGCGGTGAACCCGAGCCGCTCCGCGACGCGCAGCGACGGCTCGTTGGCGATGTTCACGCTGATCTGCACCGGGAACTCGGGCAGCTCCCGCTCCGCCCAGTCGACCACGGCCCGCGCCATCTCGGTGGCGTAGCCGCGTCCCCACGCCTCCGGGCGGAAGCGGTAGTAAAGGTTCAGCAGCCGGGCGCCGCCGAACTCCAGGTGCTGCAGCCCCCCGATGCCCGCGACCTCACCGGTGGCGAGCGGCACCACCGCGAGGTAGCCGAACCCGTGGGCCTTCCAGTGCTCGAGCCAGGCCGTGAGCTTGACCTCGGTCTCCTCCTCGCTGGGCGGCGCGGGGTGGTAGCGGTTGGTCCGCGGGTCGGTCTGGATCTCGACGACGTCGTCCCGGTCCTCCGGGCCCAGTGGCCGCAGCAACAGGCGGTCAGTGCGGATCTCCCGCCACTCGACGCTCACAGGGCGACGGTAGCGCGCCGGTCCAGCACAATCTCGGTATGGCTGATCTTCCCCTGGTCCTCCTCCACGCGTTCCCGGTGGACGCCCGCATGTGGAACCCCGTCCGCGGCGGTCTGACCACCCGGCACCGGCTGATCACGCCCGACCAGCGTGGCCTCGGGCGGACGCCGCTGCCCGGGACCGACCGCGAACCCAGCCTCGACGACGCGGCCCGGGACGTGATCGCCCTGCTCGACAAGCTCGAACTCGAGCAGGTGGTGCTCGGCGGCTGTTCCATGGGTGGCTACGTGACCATGGCCGTGCTGCGCGCCGCACCCGAGCGTGTCGCCGGGCTGGTGCTCATCGACACGAAGGCGACCGCGGACGCGCCCGAGGCCGCGCAGGCCCGCCGGGATCTGGCGCAGCGCGCGGAGTCCGAGGGCGTGACCGGCTGGCTCGCCGACGCCATGCTGCCGAACGTGCTCAGCGTCGAGACCCGCCAGACCCGCCCGGACGTGGTCGAGACGGTGCGCGACCTCATCGACAGCCAGCCCTCGGCGGGCGTGGCGTGGGCCGCCCGAGCGATGGCCAACCGGCCGGACTCCACCGAGCTGCTGGCGGCCACCGACGTGCCCGCGCTGGTGATCGTGGGCGAGGACGACGGACTCACCCCACCCGACGGCGCACAGGCCATGGCGGAGACGCTGCCCAGCGGCGAACTGGTGGTGGTGCCCCAGGCCGGGCACCTCACGCCGCTGGAAGCGCCGGCGATGGTTGCCGAGGCGATCCTGGGCTGGTGGCCTTTCGCGTGAGGGGGCTCGGCTGAGGTTGGGTGCTTTCGCTGGGGCAATGGCCTAGTTGGCTGGTTGGTGCGGGGCAGTCATGTCTGACGGCGGCCACCTTGCGGCGCTTGAAGGCGCCGGTCATGGTTGCCGAGGCGATCCTGGGCTGGTGGCCCGTCGCGTGTGGGTGCTTGGTTGCGTTCGCTGGGCAGCTCACTAGGGGAGAGTCGGCTGCCTACCGCGGGCAGTCGTGCGCACGGCGCCGCCGCGCAGCAGCGCGCAAGCCACCACAGCCGGAACGCCCTCTGCGCGCCCCAGCCCACCGCGACCAGCCCCGCCCGGCTAATTCAGTTGAGAAACATCAACGAACTCCTTCAGGGCCCCGGCGTCGCCGAGTACCTCGACGTCTTCGGGAGCCTTCCGGCGCCACAGCAGCAACAACAGGTCCGACGCCGTCCCGCGGACCGCCGTCGTCGCCTTCCGGTGCTCGGCCGTCACCGACCAGCCCGCGCCGGACGGCTGGACCAGCCACTCGCCCGAACCGTCCGTCGCGTGCAGGTGCACGTCCGCCCGGAAGCCGGGCGGCGGGACGTCCGGGAGGAAGAACCGCAGGAACTCGTCGATCCCGTCCACCGCGAGCTCCCGCTCGACCGGTTCGTCCCGCCCCGCCGCCGACAGCGCGTCCCAGCAGTGCACCGCCGTCTCCTGGGCCATCCGGCGCTGGATGAACCCCGCGTCCTTCCGCTCCGCCCACGTCCACCTGGGCTCGGCCGGATCGAGGGCGGCCAAGGCACCCGCCAGCGCCTCGACACCCTCGGCGAACCACGCCACCAGCTCGTCGTCCGCCGGACGCGGCGGCTCCCGGTAGTCGTCCGGCCCGGGAACCGCTCCGGACGCGATCTGCCGCCAGAACCAGTGGACCTCGCCGGTGTGCCAGACCAGTTCGGCCACGTCCCAGCCCGGGCACGCCGGCACCGGCGCACGCAGGTCTCGCACCGCTTCCGCCAAGCGGCCGCCGTCCCTGCGCAACGCCGTGAGGTACCCGGTCTTCTCCATGCCGGGAAAGCTAGCGGGACCCACCGACAGTTTTGAATCGCCGCAGGTCAGCCTGCGCTTCCGGGAGTCGTTCCGGGAACCGGCGCGCGATCGCGAACCGCCAGCACACCCCGAACAGGTCGCGCAGCCGCACCCACGGCGCCAGCTCGTCGGGGTCCGGCGCGTCCGGGTACGCGGCGACCGCGGCGCGGCCGTCCAGCCTGCTGGTCAGCGCCAGGCACGCCAGGTCCCACGCGACCGGCCCGGCCCAGGTGTCCTCGAAGTCGACCCAGCGCGGTCCGCTCGCCGTGGCCAGCAGGTTCCCCGGGTGCGCGTCGCCGTGCAGGGCCTGCGCGCGGGCCTCAGGCAACACCGCTTCGAGCGCATCGACCTCGTCCGCCAGCTCCGCGGGCAGGTCGAACCGCGCGATCCAGGACCGGGCCTCCGTCAGCGGCCCCGGCGCGTCCAGCGTGTCGGGGAAATCCCGCAGCGCGACGTGCAGCTCGGCCAGCGACCAGGCCACCTCGCCGGGGGAGAAGACGTGATCCGGGTCGTGACGTGTGAAACGCCACAGTGTGACCGGAAGGCCGTTCGCGACGTGCGGACCTGGGCTTTCGAACGGCGGCACGACCGGTGCGTCCCGCATCTCGAGGAACGACGAGAGTGCCACTTCGCGCGCCAGCGACTGGAGCACCCCGGGCCGCGCCACCAGCGTCGTTCCCGGCACCCTCGCCACGACCGCACCCAGTCTCACCAGCACGTTCGACCGCGTGGCCAGGACTTCCGGGTGCTCGGCGGGCAGCCGGAACCGCTGCCCGACCTCGACCGCGGCGGCCACGGCGGCGGTCGTGTAGCGGTCTCCCATGGCGTGATCTTCCCAGCCGGTGCGCACCAGTGTCGGGGGCGAGGGATACGATCCGGACTGGTCGCGTCGCCGCGGCCGCTGACACACCGAAGAGGATCTTGGAGGCAGGAGTGACAGCCGTAGCCCCGCAGCCGATTGTCACGCGTCCGTACCCGGCGCGACAGGAGGCCAAGGGTTCGTTGCTGCTGCGGTTGTTCCGCACGACGGACCACAAGCAGATCGGCATCATGTACCTGGTCACGTCGTTCGCCTTCTTCATGGTGGGCGGCGCGATGGCGATGCTGATCCGCACCGAGCTGGCGCGCCCAGGGCAGCAGTTCCTGTCGCAGGAGCAGTACAACCAGCTGTTCACCATGCACGGCACGATCATGCTGCTGCTGTACGCGACCCCGATCCTGTTCGGTTTCGCCAACTTCGTGCTGCCGCTGCAGATCGGCTCGCCGGACGTGGCGTTCCCGCGGTTGAACGCCTTCTCCTACTGGCTGTACCTGTTCGGCGGCATCATCACCGTCTCCGGCTTCCTGACCCCGGGTGGCGCCGCCGACTTCGGCTGGTTCGCCTACACCCCGCTGTCGGACGCCATCCACTCGCCGGGCATCGGCGCGGACATGTGGATCGCCGGCCTCGCGGTCTCCGGTCTGGGCACCATCCTCGGCGCGGTCAACATGGTCACCACGATCGTCTGCCTGCGCGCGCCCGGCATGACGATGTTCCGGATGCCGATCTTCACCTGGAACATCCTGGTCACCAGCATCCTGGTGCTGCTCGCCTTCCCGATCCTCACCGCGGCGCTCATGGGCCTGATGGCCGACCGGCACATCGGGGCGCACGTGTTCGACCCGGCCAACGGTGGTGTGATCCTCTGGCAGCACCTGTTCTGGTTCTTCGGCCACCCTGAGGTGTACATCGTCGCGCTGCCGTTCTTCGGCATCGTCTCCGAGATCATCCCGGTGTTCTCGCGCAAGCCGATCTTCGGCTACAAGGGCCTGGTCTTCGCGACGCTGGGCATCGCGGCGCTGTCGGTCGCGGTGTGGGCGCACCACATGTACGCCACCGGCGCAGTGCTGCTGCCGTTCTTCTCCTTCATGACCTTCCTGATCGCGGTCCCGACCGGTGTCAAGTTCTTCAACTGGATCGGCACCATGTGGAAGGGCCAGCTGAGCTTCGAGACGCCGATGATCTTCTCGGTCGGCTTCCTCGTGACCTTCCTGTTCGGTGGTCTGACCGGCATCCTGCTGGCCGCCCCGGCCATCGACTTCCACGTGTCGGACAGCTACTTCGTGGTGGCGCACTTCCACTACGTGCTCTACGGCACGATCGTGTTCGCCACCTTCGCCGGGATCTACTTCTGGTTCCCGAAGATCACCGGGCGGATGCTGGACGAGAAGCTGGGCAAGCTGCACTTCTGGACCACGTTCCTCGGCTTCCACGCCACCTTCCTGGTGCAGCACTGGCTGGGCGCGGAGGGCATGCCGCGCCGCTACGCCGACTACCTGGCCAGCGACGGCTTCACCACGCTGAACACGATCTCGACGATCGGCGCTTACATCCTGGGCGCGTCGACCCTGCCGTTCATCTACAACGTGTTCAAGAGCTACCGCTACGGCGAGCTCGTCACGGTGGACGACCCGTGGGGCTACGGCAACTCGCTGGAGTGGGCCACCTCGTGCCCGCCGCCGCGGCACAACTTCACCGAGCTGCCCCGGATCCGTTCCGAGCGCCCGGCGTTCGAGCTGCACTACCCGCACATGGTCGAGCGGATGCACCACGAGGGTGAGATCGGCTTCTTCGGCAAGCCGAAGGTCCACGCCGGGGTCAAGGCCCCGTCGCAGGCCCTCACCGACGCGGTCATCCCGGGCGACCACGACAAGGACAACGCGAGCGAGCAGTGATCCGCGGCGTCCGGGTAGGAACGAGACCATGACGCCAGTGCTGATCACGACGACCGGTCCGGACAAGCCGGGCGTCACGTCGGTGCTCTTCGCCGCCCTCACGCGGCACGGCGTCGAGATGCTCGACGTCGAACAGGTCGTCATCCGCGGCCGGCTCACCCTTGGTGTGCTGGTCGCGGTGGCCGACGACCCGGAGGGCCTGCAGGAGTCCGTCGAGCAGGCGATGGCCAGCGTGGCCATGCACGTCGACGTCCGGATCGGGGACGAGATCGGGGAGGACCCGTTCGCCCCCGCCCGGCAGGGCTCGACGCACGTCGCCGTGATCCTTGGGCGGCCGCTGACCGCCCGCGCGTTCACCGACTTCGCGGGCAGGCTGGCCGCGCTCGGGGCCAACATCGACGCGATCCGGCGCATCGCCGACTACCCGGTCACCGGGCTCGAGGTGCACCTGTCGGTCGCCGAGGACACCGAGCAGGCCGACACCGAGCTGCGGGCCGCGGTCGCCGATGTCGCGTCCGCCGGCGGCGTGGACATCGCCATCGAGCGCGGCGGGCTCGCGCGGCGGGCCAAGCGCCTGATCGTGTTCGACGTGGACTCGACCCTCATCCAGGGTGAGGTCATCGAGATGCTGGCCGCGCACGCCGGGGTCGAGCCGAAGGTCCGCGAGATCACCGAGGCCGCCATGCGTGGCGAGCTGAACTTCACCGAGTCGCTCGAACGGCGGGTGGGCCTGCTGGCCGGGCTGCCCGAGTCGGTGCTCGACGAGGTGGGCGACCAGATCCAGCTGACCCCGGGCGCGCGCACCACCGTCCGGACGCTCAAGCGGCTCGGGTTCCGCTGCGGTGTCGTGTCCGGCGGGTTCACACGGATCATCCAGCCGATCGCCGACCAGCTCGGGCTCGACTTCGTCGCGGCCAACGAGCTGGAGGTCGTCGGCGGCAAGCTCACCGGCCGGGTCGTCGGTGAGATCATCGACCGGGCCGGGAAGGCGACGGCGCTGCGCCGGTTCGCCGACCACTACGGCATCCCGCTCGCCCAGTGCGTGGCGGTCGGTGACGGCGCCAACGACATCGACATGCTCAAGGCGGCCGGCATGGGGGTCGCGTTCAACGCGAAGCCCGCGCTGCGCGAGGTCGCCGACACAGCGTTGTCCCACCCGTACCTCGACGCCGTGTTGTTCGTGCTCGGCGTCAGCCGCGCGGAGGTCGAGGCCGCCGACGCGGCCGACGGCCTCTCGCTCGCCCGGCCATGAGCGTTCTCGACCCGCTGGCCGCCCGGTACGCCACCTGGCTCGGGTTGCCCGCGGAGGAGACCGCGCTGCCGGAGGCCGCGCCCGAGGAGGTCCGGGCGATGCCGGTGATCCTGCGGCTGGAAAAGGCCGAACCGCCGTCGCGCACCCCGCTGCTCGAAGCCGCCGCCACCGCGGCGCTCGCCGTCTGCCTGGACGAACGCGCGCAGCCGGGCGGGGAGTGGCACGAGCCGGTGCACGACTGGGTGTCCGGGCACATCCGGAAGGTCGCCCGCCGGGCGCGGGGCGCGCACTGGGCCGCGGCGCAGGACTTCCCCGGCGTGACCGTGTCGGTCGAGGGGGCCGAGGTCCGCGCGCTGGTGCCGGGCCGCGTGGTCGACGTGCCGAAGGAGATCAGCCGCCTGCAGATCTCGGGCAGCGACCTGCCGCCCGACGAGCCCGGTCCCGCCCCGGAGGACCTGCCGTTGCTGCTGCTCAACCCCGAGGTCGCGATGACCGTCGGCAAGGCGGCCGCCCAGGTCGGTCACGGCACGATGATCCTCGCGTCGCTCCTCGGCGACGACGAACTGGCCGCGTGGGGCGAGCGTGGCTACGCGTGCGCGGTGCGGACCGCGACCGTGGACCAGTGGAAGCAGTTGCACCCGGGTGACGACCCTGCGGGGGCCTGGCGCGAGCGGCGGGTCGTCGCCGTGCGGGACGCCGGGTTCACCGAGGTCGACCCCGGGACCGTCACGGTCCTCGCCCAGTGGCGTTGACCCCGATCGAGGAGTGCGTGTGAGCCTGGACGTCCGCCGCGAGGGCGAGCACGAGTTCGTCGGGCGCAACGAGCGAGGCGCGTCGGTGCGGATCGGGCGGAAGGGCGCGCCCGGGTCGTTCTCGCCGGCGGAGCTGCTGCAGATCGCGGCGGCCGGGTGCGCCGCGGTGACGGCCGAGGAGCTGATCACGCGCCGGACCGACGCGCCGCTGCGTGTGGCGGTGACCGCCGACCGCCGCGAAGGCGCGTCCGAGCTGGATGCCGTGCACGTGCTCTTCGACGTCGACCTGTCGAGCCTGCCGGACGACGAGCGGGAGAAGCTGGTGGCCGCGGTGGACCGGGCCATCGAGCGGTTGTGCACGGTGTCGCGGACGCTGAAGAAGGGGATCCCGGTGACGGAGGAGTTCGCCGGTTAGACCGGCGGACGGCTGCTCGCGCCGGTTGGGCAGGCGGGGACTGGCGAGTGGGACGCGGGCCCTCGCGTGAGCGCTCGGCCCGCACCGGAGGATGGTTCGGGTGCGCCGAGCGCGGCGCTTGCGGCGGGGGTGGTGACTCGCGCTGCTGACGCGCGCCGCTGAGCGCGGGGTTCGCGGCGGTGGGGGGGCGCTCGCGGTGCTGGGTGTGGCGCTCGCGTCGGTGGGCGCGGTGCGAGCCTCGGCGTCAGCCGGCGGCCGCGTCCAGGCGTTTGAGCGCCGCTTTCGCCACCTCGGGGTCGTAGGTCGGCCAGAACGGGGGGAGCGAGGAGCGCAGGAAGCCGCCGTAGCGAGCCGTTGCCAGGCGGGAGTCCAGCACCGCCACCACGCCCCTGTCGCCGACCGAGCGGTGCAGCCGTCCGGTGCCCTGCGCCAGCAGCAGCGCCGCGTGGGTGGCCGCCACCGTCAGGAAACCGTTGCCGCCGCGGGCTTCGACCGCCCGCTGGCGCGCCGACTGCACCGGGTCGTCCGGGCGGGGGAACGGGATCCGGTCGACGATCACCAGCTGCAGCGACGGCCCCGGCACGTCCACGCCCTGCCACAGCGACAACGTCCCGAACAGGCAGGTCCGCGGGTCCTCCGCGAACTTCGTCACCAGCAGCGACGTCGTGTCCTCGCCCTGGCACAGGATCGGGAAGCCGACCCTGTCCCGCAGCTCCTCGGTCGCCTGCTTCGCCGCGCGCATCGACGAGAACAGGCCCAGCGTCCGGCCGCCCGCGGCCTCGATCAGCGACGCGATCTCGTCCAGCGTCTTCTCACCCAGCCCGTCGCGGCCCGGCGGCGGCAGGTGCTTCGCCATGTAGAGGATCCCGTTGCGCCGGTGGTCGAACGGCGAACCGACGTCCAGACCGGTCCACTTCAGCTCGTCGTCGTCCGCGGGCGGGGCCTTCTCCGTCGCCGTGCCCTCCGCGGCGACCACCCGCGCCTGCGACGGCGGCAGCCCCCACTGCCGCGCCAGCGTGTCGAACGCGCCGCCCAGCGCCAGCGTCGCCGACGTCAGCACCGTCGTCTTCTGCGCGAACACCCGCTCCCGCAACAACCCGGCCACCGACAGCGGCGCCACGTGCAGCATCGGCGGCCTGCTGCTGAACGAGAACTTGTCGTTGGACAGCCACACCACGTCCCGCTGATGCGCGGTGTCCTCGGCGAACGCGTCGAGCAGCCGCACCGCGGTGTCGTGCACCTCCTCCAGCTGCGAGCGCGCGAGCTTGCGGGCCGTGGCCTCCTCGACGTCCTCCTTGCGGTCCGAACCCAGCGCGCTCAGGCACGCGTGCGCGCCGTCCCGCACCGCGGCCACCGCGCCGCCCAGCGCCTTCGGCAACGTGTCCAGCCGCCCGGCCGGCATGTCCTCCAGGATCATCGCCAGGCCCTCGGAAGCCTCCTGCAGCCGGTCGGCCGTGTCGGCGTCGATCAGCTTCCCGCAGCGCCGCACGGCCACCGCGACCGCCGACGACGTCAGCTCGCCCGTCGCGACCGACGTGACGCGGTCGACCAGCTCGTGCGCCTCGTCGATGATCACCAGGTCGTGCTCCGGCAGCACCTGGTAGCCCTGCAGCGCGTCGATCGCCAGCAGCGCGTGGTTGGTGACCACCACGTCCGCCTTGCCCGCTTCACCGCGCGCCCGCTCCGCGAAGCAGTCCTGGCCGATGGGGCAGCGCGCCACGCCGAGGCACTCCTTGGCGGTGACCGACACCTGCCGCCACGCCTGCTCGGTCACGCCGGGCACCAGCTCGTCGCGGTCACCGGTCTCGGTGTCGGAGGCCCACTCGCGCAGCCGCGTGACCTCCTTGCCCAGCCGCGACACCGCGAACGGGTCGAACAGGGCCGGGTCCTCCGGCTCCTCCGGCGCGCCGGAGTCGAGGCGGTGCAGGCACAGGTAGTTGCGGCGGCCCTTGAGGATCGCGAACGTCGGCATCCGGCCCAGCGGCTTCTTCAGCGCCTTCGCCAGCCGGGGCAGGTCGCGGTCGACGAGCTGGCGCTGCAGCGCGATCGTCGCCGTCGACACGACCACCGTGGTGTCCTTCTCGACCGCGTGCCGGATGGCCGGGACCAGGTACGCCAGCGACTTCCCGGTGCCGGTGCCCGCCTGCACGGCCAGGTGCTCGCCGGTGCGGATGGCGCGGCCAACCGCCTCGGCCATCTTGACCTGCCCCGGGCGCTCCGCACCGCCGAGCGCCTCGACAGCGGTCGTGAGGAGCTCGTTGACACCGGGGAACGCAGTACGGACGGCCACCAGGACACGGTACCGGGGGCCACCGTCAAGAACGGGCCACCGCCCCGCTCCCGGCAAGATCGAGATCCACTCGTCCGGGTGGCATCCGGCCGGGTGGGTCAGGCCGGCCGGACGTCCTGCCGATTGTCGAGGAGGGATTTCCTCAGGCGAAAGGAGCGGCTCATGAAGCGGGCCAGGCGGATGGTGGCGGTGGGGGCCCTGTTCGGGGCGGTGGTGGCCGCGCCGGCGACCGCGCAGGCGCAGGCCGAAGCGACCGGCGCCGGTTCGGTGGGCGCGGTTGACATCACGGTCGACGGCGTGTCGGCCCACGCGGACCCGATCGCGCCGTGCGTCGTGGACACCGCCGCGGAGGGCCGCACCGACCCGATCACCGTCGGCACCCGCACGAAGTACGGCCTGGGCAGCACCACCTGCACCCGCAACGCCGACGGCACGGCGAGCGTGAAGGTGACCGGCCAGCGGTTCGAGACCAGTGTGCTGCAGCAGTTCGGCGGGCCGGTGATCAAGGCGAGGACGTTCGGCGCGGGCTGCAACACCACGGCCAACGGCAGCAACGGCTACATGTCGCTGGGCACCGTCACGGGCATCACGGTGCCGCAGAACATCCCGCCGAACCACGTGATCACCATCCCGGGCACGACGCCGGGCGCGCCGCCGATGGCCGAGGTCGTGCTGAACGAGCTCGTCGTGCCGGTGCCCGCGGACGGCAGCCTCACGACGAACGCCATGCACATCAAGCTGTTCCCGCAGGGCGGCCCAGCTTCCGGCGACATCCTCGTCGGGTCCGCGAGCTGCTCGCCGTTCGGGCTCTGACGGCTCAGGCGTAGCGGTCGGCGGTCGCGGCCAGCCGGGCCGCCCGTTTGCCCAGCTCGTCGAGGCGGCCGCCGTCGAGGGCGTCGCCGAGCAGCGGGGATCCGACGCCGACCGCGAGAGCGCCCGCCGCCAGGTAAGCGTCCACATCGGGCAGTTCCACCCCGCCCGCGGGCACCAGCGGCACCTCCGGCAGCGCGGCCTGGACCTCCTCCAGGTACCGCGCCCCGCCGGCGGTGGCCGCCGGGTGGAGCTTCACCGCGGCCGGGCCGTAGCGCCAGGCCGCGTCCACCTCCGTGGGCGTGAGCGCGCCGCACACGATGGGCAGCGCGTACTCCTGCGCCCGCCACAGCACGTCCGGCGAAAAGACCGTCGTCGCGACGAAGTCCACGCCCGCCGCGGCGCACCGGTCCACGGCGGCGACCGTGCGCACCCCGCCGGCGCCGATCAACGCGTCCTGCCCCAGTTCGGCCTGCAGGACGCCGATCGCGTCCAGCGCGCCCGGTGTCGTCAGGTCGACCTCCAGCACGCCGAGCCCGGCCTCGTAGAGGACCTGGCCGGCGTCGGCGAACCAGGACGGGTCGTCCGCGCGCAGGATCGCCACCACACGGCCGGTCGCCAGCCGCTCCCGGAAGCGGTTGTTGTGCTTCCGCAGGACGGTGCGCATCAGCCGACCCGCGGGGTGCCCACGAGATCCACGTCCGCGGCCCGCAGCTGTTCCAGCGCGTTGTCCACGGTCTCGCGGGCCACGCCCGCGGTGAGGTCCAGCAGGACCCGCACCGAGAACCCGGCCGCCGCCGCGTCCAGCGCGCTCGCCCGCACGCAGTGGTCCGTCGCGATGCCGACCACGTCGACCTCGGTGATCTGCCGCTCGCGCAACCAGTCGACGAGCTTCTCACCGGCGTCGGTGTGGCCCTCGAACCCGGAGTAGCCGTCGCTGTACTGGCCCTTCGAGAACACCGCCGTGATCGGCCCGACGTCGAGCGCGGGGTGGAACGACGCGCCCGGCGTCCCGGCCTCGCAGTGCCGCGGCCACGACCGCACGTAGTCCGGGTTCTCGCTGAAGTGCGCGCCGGGGTCGATGTGGTAGTCGCGGGTCGCGGCGACCGCCGAATAGCCGCCGCGGGCGAGGTGCTCGGTGATCTTCGCGGCCACCTCGGCCCCGCCGGTGACGGCGAGTGAGCCGCCTTCGCAGAAGTCGTTCTGCACGTCGACGACGATCAGTGCCCTGCTCATCACGCCTCCTGGGGGAAGACGGTGGGGATCGCGGGTTCGCCGCTGGAGAGCTTGAGGCCCTCCCACGGCAGGCTGACCAGGCCCTCGCGCAGCCGCTGACGGCTGTCCTCCAGCGTGGGCAGGTCGTCGACCGGCTTGCCGCCGCGCACCAGCGGGATCGGCAGCTCGCGGTCGTTCTCCCCGGCCTCGGGGCGCTGGCCGGCCGCGTAGACGACCTCCTCCAGCGCGGTGCCGGTCGGCTTGTGGCGGCGCAGCGCGGACTTCTCGCCACCGCGCGAGGCCTTGTTCTCGCTGCGCTTGGCGACCGGGCGGCCGTCGACCTCGACCAGCTTGTAGACCATCCCGGCGGTCGGCGCGCCGGACCCGGTGACCACCGACGTGCCCACGCCGTAGGCGTCGACCGGCTCGGCGCGCAGGGCCGCGATCGCGTGCTCGTCGAGGTCGCCGGACACCACGATCCGGGTGTCCTTCGCGCCGAGCGAGTCGAGCTGCTCGCGTGCCTTGCGGGCCAGCACGCCGACGTCGCCGGAGTCGATGCGGACCGCGCCCAGCTCCGGGCCCGCCACGCGCACCGCGGTCTCGATGCCGCGGGTGATGTCGTAGGTGTCGACCAGGAGGGTGGTGTCGGTGCCCATCTTCTCGACCTGGGCGCGGAAGGCGTCCTCTTCGCTGTCGTGCAGCAGCATGAACGCGTGCGCCACGGTGCCGCGGGTCGGGATGCCGTAGCGGCGCCCGGCCTCCAGGTTCGACGTGGTGGCGAACCCGCCGATGTAGGCGGCGCGCGCGGCGGCGACCGCGGCCATCTCGTGCGTGCGGCGGCCGCCCATCTCGATGATCGGCCTGCCGTGCGCGGCCGAGGACATGCGGGCCGCGGCGGAGGCGATCGCGCTGTCGTGGTTGAGGATGGACAGCGCGACGGTCTCCAGCAGGACCGCCTCGGCGAAGGTCCCCCGAACGGTGAGGATCGGCGAGCCGGGGAAGTACAGCTCGCCCTCGGGGTAGCCGTCGACGTCGCCGCCGAACCGGTAGTTCGCCAGCCACGACAGCGTGTCGTCGTCGACCACCGCGGTGGCCGCGAGCTGGTCGATCTCGGCGTCGGTGAACCGGAAGTCGGCGATCGCCTCCAGCACGCGCCCGGTGCCGGCGACCACGCCGTAGCGCCGCCCGGCGGGCAGGCGGCGGGCGAAGACCTCGAACACACACTGGCGGTCGCCGGTGCCGTCGGCGAGGGCGCTGCCCAGCATGGTGAGCTCGTAGTGGTCGGTCAGCAGGGCCGTGCTGCCGTGCGTCTCGGGGAAACCCATGGGATCAGACTATGAGGTACTTGCGCGTTCGGCCGAATCACCCGAACAGACCCACCACCGGTCCACGCCGTGCCGGTTCCGTGACACCATGGGGCGCATGACCACGCCTGTCGCATCCGAACAGACGCAGGTTGAACCACTCGGCACCGAGGCAGGCGCCGAAGACCAGCCGTGGCAGACGATCGTCTGGAACGACCCGGTGAACCTGATGTCGTACGTGACGTACGTCTTCCAGAAGCTGTTCGGCTACAGCCGCGACCACGCCACCAAGCTGATGCTGGACGTGCACCACAAGGGGCGCGCGGTGGTGTCCTCGGGCACGAAGGAGAAGGTCGAGGCGGACGTGACGAAACTGCACGCCGCGGGACTGTGGGCGACGATGGAGCACACTTCGTGAGGGGCTGGCAGCGCAAGGGCGGCCGCATCCACGCCGGGTTCGAGCAGCAGGAGGCCGCGGTGCTGCGCGGCCTGGTGAGCCAGCTCGAGGACATGCTGCGGGCGCGCGCCGAGGAGGCGCCGCAGGACCCGCTGGCCGAGCTGACCGGCATCCGCACCGGCCCGTCGCAGTCGCCGGACGACCCGGTGCTGTCCCGCCTGCTGCCGGACTACCACAAGATCGACCCGGACACGCCCAGCCAGGAGGTCCTGGACTCGGCGAGCGCGCTGCGGTCGCTGCACGAGCCCGAGCTGGTCGACGCGAAGGTCGGCGTCGCCGCGGTGGTCATGGAGACCCTGCCGCGCGACGGCGGCGACGTGAAGCTGACCTACGAGCAGGCCGACGCGTGGCTGTCCGCGCTGAACGACGTCCGGCTGGCGCTGGGCACCGCGCTGGACGTCACCGAGGACATGCCCGACGAGCTGCCGGAGGACGACCCGCGCTCGCCCCACCTCGGGGTCTACCACTGGCTGACCTGGGTGCAGGAAAGCCTGGTCCAGGCACTGACGGCGTGATCACCGACGTGCCCGGGGTGCTGGTCGGGCACCACCACCGGATCGGGGACGGCTGGGCGACCGGGACGACGGTCGTGCTCGCGCCGCCAGGCACGACGGGCGCGGTCGACCAGCGCGGCGGTGCGCCCGGCACGCGCGAGACGAACCTGCTGGAACCGGAGAACCTGGTCCGGTACGTCGACGCGATCTGCCTGTCCGGCGGCAGCGCCTACGGGCTGGCGGCCGCGGACGGGGTGATGCGGTGGCTGGCCGAGCGGGACCGCGGGTTCCAGGTCGGCGTCGAGCCGCACGAGGTGGTGCCGATCGTGCCGGGCGCGGTGATCTTCGACCTGCCCCGGTCGGCGTGGGGCAACCGGCCGGACGCTTCCTTCGGGTACGCCGCCTGCGAGGCCGCGAGCACCGCGGTCGAGCAGGGCTGCGTCGGCGCGGGAGCGGGTGCGACGGTCGGCTCGCTGAAGGGCGGGGTCGGCACGGCGAGCGAGCGGGTCGGCGACTTCGTGGTCGGGGCGCTCGCGGTGGTCAACGCGCGTGGCGAGGCGGTGTCGTTCGACAGCGGCCGCCCGTTCGCGGCGGATCACGAGGTCGCGGGCGAGTTCGGCGTGCGCTGGCCGGAGCGGGCGGCGTCGGTGCCCGGCCGGGAGGCGGACCTGAACACCACGATCGGCGTGGTGGCGGTCGACGCGGACCTGTCGAAGGCCGAGTGCCGCCGCCTGGCGGTCGCGGCGCAGGACGGCCTGGCCCGCGCGGTGCGCCCGGCGCACTCGATGTTCGACGGCGACACGGTGTTCGCGCTGGCCACGGGCGCGCGGGACCTGCCGGCGGCCGAAGGCCCCTTCGGGGTGACCACGCGTGCGGCAGGCCTGGACGACCTGTGCGCGGCGGCGGCGCGGGTCTTCGCGCGGGCGTGTGTGCACGGGCTGGTGAGCGCCGTCGGTGTGGCGGGCGTGCCCGCGTACCGCGACGTGTGGCCGGAAGCGTTCGAGTAACGCGGCTGGTCCCGGAGCGATCTGATGGCCGTGGAAAAGGCCTGGGCGGTCGTCGTGCACAACGACGACGTGAACTCGTACCAGACGGCGATCTTCGCGCTGCACACCGTGGTCGGGCTCTCGGTCGAGCGGGGCATGGAGTTCGCCGACGTCGTGCACCACCAGGGGGCGGCCGAGCTCACCCGGTTCAGCGCGCGCGAGCAGGCCGAGGGGCTGGTCGCCGAGCTGCAGGTGCTCGGTCTGCACGCCACGGTGCAGGGCGTCTGACGTGGACTTCCTGAACGCTCAGCCGTTGCCCGGCGGCCAGGTCCTGGTCGAGATGTCGCCGAACGTGGGCCAGTGCCTCTACACCATCGCGGGCGAATTGCTGACCGCGCTGGAAACCGGCTACCGCGGTCGGCGCAGGCTCCGGAACGAGGACCTCTTCCCCGACGCCTACCTGCTCATCCGCGAGGCCAGGGCGTTCCGGGAACGCCACGGCGCGGCGATGCGCGAGAGCGTGACCGCCGCGGTCCGGGCCGTGGTGCGCGGGTGGACCGGCGCGACCGCGTTCACCCTGGATGCGGCCTGGCAGCGGGCGTGGATCATCACTTTCGGCCACGCGCAGGTCCTCTACCTGCGGAACCCCCGGTGGCGGGACCGGCGCGCCTGGGCGCGTCTCCCGGTCAGCCAGCGGGACTACACGCTCGAGTGGCTCGCGCACGCTCAGGACGACGTCGCGCTGGCGTGCGCAGTCTCACTCTGTGAACCCCCGGTGTCCGGCACGTAAGATGTCCGTCGTGCTTCGGATCCGCCGTGAACTCGTCGACGAGATCGTCGCCCACGCTCGCCGGGACCACCCGGACGAGGCGTGCGGCGTGATCGCCGGGCCCGAGGGCTCCGACCGCCCCGAGCGGTTCATCCCCATGCTGAACGCGGCCCGCTCGCCGACGTTCTACGAGTTCGACTCCGGTGACCTGCTCAAGCTCTACCGCGAGATGGACGCGAACGACGAGGTCCCGGTCGTGATCTACCACTCGCACACCGCGACCGAGGCCTACCCGTCACGCACCGACGTGTCCTACGCCTCCGAGCCCGACGCGCACTACGTGCTGGTCTCCACCCGCGACCCCGAGACGCACGAGTTCCGGTCGTACCGGATCGTCGACGGGGTCGTCACCGAAGAGCCCGTGGAGATCACGGAATAAACGCCGGGCAGCCCGACGTCAGACCTGGAAGAAACCCAAGCGGAGGTAGTTACCCATGGCCGTGACCGTGTCCATCCCCACCATCCTGCGCACGCACACGGGTGGTCAGAAGTCGGTCGAGGCGGCCGGCAAGACCGTGGCCGAGGTGATCGACGACATCGAGTCGCGCCACGGTGGCCTCAAGGCCCGCCTGGTCAAGGAGGACAAGCTCCACCGCTTCGTCAACGTCTACGTCAACGACGAGGACGTGCGCTTCGCCGGCGGTCTGGACGCCGAGGTCAAGGACGGCGACACGGTCACCATCCTGCCCGCGGTGGCCGGCGGCGCCCGCTAGGTCATGGCCCGGTACGAATCGCTGCTCGAAGCCCTCGGCGGCACGCCGCTGGTGGGGTTGCCCCGGCTGTCCCCGACGCACGACGTGCGCCTGTGGGCCAAGTTGGAGGACCGCAACCCGACCGGCTCGATCAAGGACCGGCCGGCGCTGGCCATGATCGAGGCCGCCGAGCGCGAGGGCAGGCTGCGCCGGGGCTCGACAATCCTCGAACCGACCTCGGGCAACACCGGCATCTCGCTGGCGATGGCCGCCAAGCTCAAGGGCTACGGCCTGGTGTGCGTGATGCCGGAGAACACCTCGGCCGAGCGCAAGCAGCTGCTGCAGGCCTACGGCGCGCGGATCGTGTTCTCGCCGGCCGCGGGCGGCTCCAACGAGGCCGTGCGGCGCGCCAAGGAGCTGGCGGAGAAGAACCCGGACTGGGTGATGCTCTACCAGTACGGCAACCCGGCCAACCCGGACGCGCACTACCGCACGACCGGGCCGGAGCTGCTGAAGGACCTGCCGACGATCACCCACTTCGTCGGTGGCCTCGGCACCACGGGCACGCTGGTCGGCGTCGGCCGGTACCTGCACGAGCAGAAGCCGGACGTGCAGATCATCGCCGCCGAACCGCGGTACGGCGAGCTGGTGTACGGGCTGCGCAACCTCGACGAGGGGTTCGTGCCGGAGCTGTACGACCCGGACGTGCTCAACGGCCGCTACTCGGTGGGCGCCTACGACGCGCTGCGCCGCACGCGTGAGCTGCTGGAGCACGAGGGCATCTTTGCCGGCATCTCCACCGGCGCGGTGCTGCACGCCGCGCTGGGGGTGGCCGAGAAGGTCGCCGCGAAGGGCGAGAAGGCCGACATCGCGTTCGTCGTCGCCGACGCCGGGTGGAAGTACCTGTCGACCGGCGCGTACAGCGGCACGCTGGACGAGGCCGCCGAGCGCCTCGACGGGCAGCTCTGGGCCTAGGAACCACGCGAAAACGCCCCTCTCCCGGCTGGGAGAGGGGCGTTTTCGTCGTTCAGGCGGTGGGGGAGACGATGTCGGCGGACAGTGGCGCGACCGCGCCGATGATCGTGTTCGTGGTCTCCTCCGGCACCCCGGCGGCCAGCAGCGACTCGGTGAGGTGCTTCGCGACGAGGTCGAAGTGGTGCTGGGCGATGCCGCGGCCGCGGTGCACGTCCTTCATCGACCGGCCCCGGTACTCGTCAGGCCCGCCGAGCGCGGCGGCGAAGAACTCGACCTGCATGCCCTTCAGGCGCGGCAGGTTGGTGCCGGTGAAGAAGGGAGCCAGTTCGGCGTCGTCGAGCACCCGCTCGTAGAAGTCGTCGACCACGGCGATCAGCGCGTCCTGCCCGCCGATCTGTTCGTAGATGCTCGTCACGTGCGTTCCTCCAGGCAGTGGTGGTCACCTGCCCCCAGCGAAACGGAGCGTGGTTTCCGCCGGGTAATACCGGTGTCAATTCAGGGTTTTCACCCGATTCCGCACACCAGCGCCGCTCGTACCGTGGAGTCATGAGCACGCTGCCCGCACCCCAGGCCGACCAGGCGAAGCGCGTCCTGCCGGCGAAGCCGAAGACCGCCGCGCTCGTGGTGCTCGCCTTCACCGCGCTGCTGTACCTCGTCGAGGGCGTCGACGTCGTGCTGGACAACCGGCTCGACGCGGAGGGCATCGCGCCGCGCTCGCTCGGCGGGCTGGACGGCGTCGTGTGGGCGCCGCTGCTGCACGGCAGCTGGGCGCACCTGCTGGCCAACACCCTGCCGGTCATGGTGTTCGCCTTCCTCGCGATGGCGAGCGGGATCGCCCGCTGGGCGCTGGTCACGGCGACGATCTGGCTGGTCAGCGGCATCGGGGTGTGGCTCACCTCGGAACCGGGCACGATCACCATCGGCGCGTCCGGGCTCGCCTTCGGCTGGCTGGCCTACCTGCTGGTCCGCGGGCTGTTCAACCGGGCGTTCTGGCAGATCGCGCTCGCCGCGGTGCTGTTGATCGGCTGGGGCGGGATGCTGTGGGGCGTGCTGCCCGGCCAGCCCGGCATTTCCTGGCAGGCGCACCTGTTCGGCGCGCTCGGCGGTGTTCTCGCCGCCTGGTTCGCCGCGCGGGCGGGCCGGAAGCGGGCGGTACCCTCGAAGCCGTGAGCAGTCGTGAGGCCCCGATCGGTGTGTTCGATTCCGGAGTCGGGGGCCTCACGGTCGCCCGCGCGATCCTGAACCAGCTGCCGTCCGAGCAGCTGCGCTACGTCGGGGACACCGCGCACAACCCGTACGGCCCGCTGCCCATCGCGCGGGCGCGGGAACTGGCGCTCACCGCGCTGGACAAGCTCGTCGCGGACGGGGTGAAGGCCTTGGTCATCGCGTGCAACACGGCGTCGGCGGCGTGCCTGCGGGACGCACGCGAGCGCTACGACGTCCCGGTGATCGAGGTCGTGCTGCCCGCCGTGCGCCGGGCCGTCGCCGCCACCCACACGGGTCGCATCGGCGTGATCGGCACCGAGGGCACGATCCGCTCCCGCGCCTACGAGGACGCCTTCGCCGCGGCGCGCGACGTGTCGGTCACCAGCGTCGCGTGCCCCCGGTTCGTCGACTTCGTCGAGCGCGGTGTCACGTCCGGCCGCCAGGTGCTCGGCCTCGCGCAGGGGTACCTCGAACCGCTGCTGCGTGCCGAGGTCGACACCCTCGTGCTCGGCTGCACGCACTACCCGCTGCTGACCGGGGTCCTGCAGATCGTCATGGGGCCGGACGTGACGCTGGTGTCCAGCGCCGAGGAGACCGCGAAGGACGTCGTCCGCGTGCTCACCGAACAGGACATGCTGGCCGAACGGGACGTTCCGCCCCAGCACGAGTTCATCGCGACCGGCTCGCCGGAGCCGTTCGTCCGGCTCGCGCAGCGCTTCATGGGATTCGCACCCGGCGTGCTCTCGCCGATCAGCGCCTGAGCTGGCAGGGTGTTGTCCCGTGCGACTGACGATCCTCGGTTGCTCGGGCAGCGTTCCCGGCCCGGGCCAGCCCGCGTCCGGATACCTGCTCGAAGCGGACGGTTTCCTGCTCGGCCTCGAGTTCGGCAACGGCGTGTTCGCCGAGCTGCAGCAGCGGCGTGACCCGTTCGACCTCGACGCGCTGGTGTTGTCGCACCTGCACCCGGACCACTGCGCGGACTTCAGCGCGCTGACCGTGCTGCGCCGCTACCACCCGGCCCCGCCGTACGACACCACTGCGCGCCGGCTCCCGGTGCACGCTCCGGCGAACGCGCCGGTCCGGCTGGCGATGGCGTACGCGCCGAACGAGGCGGAGCTGGCCGAGACCGACCTGTCCGACGTCTACGAGTTCCACGCCCTGTCCGGCGAGCCGGTGAAGATCGGCCCGTTCGAGGTCACCGCGATCCCGGTGGTCCACCCGACCGAGGCGTTTGGGTTACGGGTGCGGCACGCCGGCCGCACGCTCGCCTACACCGGTGACACCGGGCCCTGCGACGCACTGGCCGACCTGGTCCGCGACGTCGACGTCCTGCTCGCCGAGGCGTCCTGGACCGACGCCGCGGACCGGCCGCCTGGCGTGCACCTGTCCGGCAAGCAGGCGGGCGAGCTGGCGCGGGACGCGGGTGTGGAGCGCCTGCTCATCACGCACGTCGCGCCGTGGAGCGACCGGAACGCCATCCTCGCCGAGGCCCGGGCGGTCTTCCCCGGCGCTGCGCTCGTCGAGCGGGGCGCGGTCTACGACGTCTGAGGCCCGCCGCAGCGCCGCCCAGCAGGCCAGCCCGATCGGGATGATCAGCCAGCAGGACAGCAGCCGGTAGGTGAGCACCGCCGCGGCGGCCGCCGGTTCCGCCGCGCCCGCGGAGACCAGCCCGGTGAGCAGGCTGACCTCGATGACGCCGATGCCGCCCGGGGTCAGCGGGATCTGCCGCACGAGCTGTACCGCGAGGTAGACCGTGGCCAGTTCGAGCAGGCCGAGGCCGATGCCGAAGGCGCGGGCCGCCGCGATCAGGCACACCAGGTCGCCGAGCCAGTTCGCGGTGGCCGCGGCCAGCGCGAGCAGCCAGTGCCGGGGCGCGATCGCGCTCGACTGCCGGGACACCAGCGTGACCAGCAGGACCGCGCCCACGACGAGGGCCGCCGCGGCCGCCGGGTGGATCGCGGCCAGCGCCCCGGTGCCGTAGAGCAGCGCCAGCCCCAGCGCCGACAGCACGCCGGAGAGCACCATCACGGCGGCGGCCGACTTCCGGTCCGCGCCGCCTGCCCGGAACTGCTGGAACGCGTAGGCGGCGGACACCGCCGAGCCGGCGGGCAGGCTGATCGAGATGGCGGACCGGCTGTAGGACAGGGCCAGGATCCGGCGGCGCTGCAGGGTCACGCCGAACGCGGTGAGCAGCCGCCGCTGCTGGCGGGCGAACATCCCCATCGACACGAACTCGGCGGCCGCCGCCACGGCCAGCCACCCGGGGTCCGCCTCGCGGAGCGCGGCGCCGATCTCCGCGGGCGAGGGGACGCGGTCGCGCAGGGTCAGGACCACGATCGCCAGGACGGCCACGAGCCCGAGGCCGGCCAAGAGTCTGCGCAGCATCACGCACCCCCTAATTCACCTTACGATGAATTCTCCGCGCGGGCGCGAGTTTGTCAACATGTGCTGAATTACACCGGCAGGTAGTCCTCGGCCAGCGCGTCGGCGTAGGCGGTGAACAGGGCCAGGAAGTTCAGCGTGCCGCCCGGGGCGTCGAACTCGGCGAGGTCGTAGGCCAGGTGTGAGCCGCGGTGGGCGGGCACGTCGTTGGTGACGTCGGTGAACCAGTCCAGGAAGGTCAGCTGCCGCTGGTCGCCCGGGCCGACCGGCGGGGTCAGCAGGTCGAGCAGCATCGGGCGGCTGCGCAGCGTCCACCGGTAGAACTCGGAGAACTGGTAGAAGCGCTCCTCGACCGGAGTTGCGGCGATGCCGTGCACCCGCTCGGCCAGCGCGACGCCGTACTCGGTCGAGGCCTGCTCGGCCTCGCTCCACGCGCGGTCGTGCGCCGAACGGGCCGTCAGCTTCCCGTCACGCAGGCGGGTGAGGTAGCTCGCCCACAAGGTCGCACCGGGGTTGCCGAAGGTGTCCGTGCTGTCCCCACGGGCCAGCGCGATGCCCCGTTCGATGCCCTCCAGAATCCCGGCATCCACATAGGACACCCAGGTGCCCGGAGCGCCCAGCCCGCGGTCGGCGAAGAACTCCAGCACCCCCTCGATGTTGCGCCACCGCGGCGCGTAACCGGGGACGACCTCCGCCGCCGGACCGGCCGACATCGCGCGCACGAACTCCAGGCGCTGCGCGATCGTCATCCCGTCGATGTCCTCGGCGGTGCAGGTCAGCGAGTCCGCGCAAGTGGCGGTGGACGCGGTGGCGGGTGCGGCGGTCAGGCACAGCAGGCAGGCGAGCAGGGTCGCGAAGGCGGCGCGCATGAACAGGCACAGTAGCGGGGTTCTACGCTGCACGCGTGGTGCGAAAAGACGGCAGGAACGACGACCAGCTCCGCGACGTGAAGATCACGCGGGGATTCCAGCAGTGGCCGGCCGGCTCGGTGCTCATCGAGTTCGGCAACACGAAGGTGCTCTGCGCGGCGAGCGTCAGCGAGGGCGTGCCGCGGTGGCGGACCGGATCGGGTCTCGGTTGGGTGACCGCCGAGTACGCCATGCTGCCCTCGGCCACGCACGACCGCGGCGACCGCGAGTCGGTCAAGGGCCGCATCGGCGGGCGGACCCACGAGATCAGCAGGCTGATCGGCCGCTCCCTGCGGGCGTGCATCGACCTGGCCGCGCTCGGCGAGAACACGATCCAGCTCGACTGCGACGTGATCCAGGCCGACGGCGGCACCCGCACGGCCGCGATCACCGGCGCCTACGTGGCGCTGGCCGACGCGGTCACCTGGCTCGCGGCGGCGGGGCGGCTGGCTGATCCGCAACCGCTTTCCGCCATGGTGTCCGCGGTCAGCGTCGGCGTGGTGGACGGGCGCGTGCGCCTGGACCTGCCCTACGAAGAGGACTCGCGGGCCGAGGTCGACATGAACGTCGTCGCCACCGACGCCGGCACGCTCATCGAGGTGCAGGGCACCGGCGAGGGCGCGACCTTCACCCGCTCCACTTTGGACAAGATGCTGGACCTGGCGCAGACCGGGTGCGCGGAGCTGACCCGGCTGCAGACGGCGGCGCTGGCCGAGCCGTACCCGTACGAGCTGCCGGAGCCGGTCACGGGCAAGAAGAAAGGCTCGAAGTGAGCCGCGTCCTGCTGGCCACCCGCAACGCCAAGAAGCTCGGCGAGCTGCGGCGCATCCTCGCGGCCGAGGGGGTCGAGGGGCTGGAGGTGGTCGGTCTCGCCGACGTGCCGGAGTTCCCCGAGGCGCCGGAGACCGGCGCGACCTTCGAGGAGAACGCGGTAGCCAAGGCCAGGGACGCCGTCGCGGCCACCGGCCTGCCCGCCATCGCGGACGACTCCGGCCTGGCGGTGGACGCGCTGAACGGGATGCCCGGTGTGCTGTCCGCCCGCTGGGCCGGGCGGCACGGCGACGACCAGGCGAACCTGGACCTGGTGCTCGCCCAGCTCACCGACACCCCGGACGAGCGCCGGGGCGCGGCCTTCGTGTGCGCGGCGGCGCTGGTGCTGCCGGGCGGCGAGGAGACGGTGGTGCGCGGCGAATGGCGCGGCCGGCTGATCCGGAAGTCGCGCGGCACCAACGGGTTCGGCTACGACCCGATCTTCGTGCCGGAGGGGGAGACCCGCACGTCGGCGGAGATGGAACCGGCGGAGAAGGACGCGTCCTCCCACCGCGGTCGCGCGCTGCGGGCGCTGTTGCCGGCGTTGCGGGAACTCGCCGGGCGCTGAGGTTTGGAGCCCGGGAGCCACCCTGACGGATGGCTCCCGGGAGTTTTCAGGCGGCCGCCGGGAGATCGGCGGACACGAGGCGGAACGACACGGTCTGCCCAGGCCGCGCCTGGGCCATCACCGGCAGGTCGTCGGTCAGCACCACACCGATGACCGGGTATCCGCCGGTCACCGGGTGATCGGCGAGGAACACCAGCGGCAGTCCCGATGGCGGCACCTGGATCGCGCCCGGCACCATGCCCTCGCTGAGCAGCTCGCCCTCGCGGGCGCGCTCCAGGACGGGGCCGGTGAGCCGGACGCCGACGCGGTTGCTCTCCGAGGTCACCTCGTAGGTCGCCGTCGCGAAGGTCTTCAGCGCCTCCGGGGTGAACCAGTCGTCCCGCGGGCCGGGCATCACGCGCACGGTCAGCGCGAACCCGGCCGGGTCGGGCACCGGCGCGACCTCGACCGAGGGCAGCGGGCCGCACTCGTCGTCGCCGATCGGCAGCTCGTCGCCCTCGCTCAGCGCGGCGGGGCCGAGCCCGGCCAGCAGGTCGGTCGAGCGGGACTCCAGCACCTTGTCCACGCCGATCCCGCCACGCACGGCGACGTAGGTGCGCAGGCCGGAGGTCGGCGCACCCAGCGTCAGCTCCTCGCCTGGCCAGACGGTGAACGGCGCGTTCATCGCCTCACCGCGGCGGCCCCGCCGGATCGGGCACGGCGCGCCGGTCACCACGACCCGCGCCACCTGCCGGAACCGCAGCACCAGGCCGCCGAACGTGGTTTCCAGCACCGCGGCGCCGTCGAGGTTGCCGACGAGCCGGTTTGCCAGTGCGGCCGACCGGCGGTCGGCCGCCCCGGACCGGCCGACCCCCAGGGCGGCCAGTCCGGGACGTCCCAGGTCCTGCACCGTGGTCAGCGGACCCGGCCGCACCACCTCGATCATCGAACCTCCCGGAAGCGGATGCGGGTGCCGGGCCGCAGCAGGGCGGGCGGACGGCGGGCCGGGTCCCACAGGGGGACCTCGGTCCGGCCGACCAGCTGCCAGCCACCCGGCGAGGACCGCGGGTAGATGCCGGTGAACTCACCGGCGATGGCGACCGCCCCGGCGGGCACGTGCGTCCGCGGCGTGGCCCGCCGCGGCAGGTGCAGTTTCGGGTGCAGCCCGGTCAGGTAACCGAAACCGGGCGCGAACCCGCCGAACGCCACCGTGTACTCGGCGGCGGTGTGCATTTCGACGACGCCGTCCGCGCCGAGGCCGGTGTGCTTGCCGACCTCGGCCAGGTCGGCGCCGTCGTAGTACACGGGAATTTCCACCAGTTCGCCGCGCATCGCCTGGGCGGGCACCGGTTCGGTGCCCGTCAGCAGCTCCGCCAGCTCGCCGGCGCCGATCACGGCCGGGTCGAAGCGCACCAGGAGGGTGCGCGCCGCAGGCACCAGTTCCGTCACGCCGTCGGGACGAGGGTCGGACAGCGCGGAGTACAGGCCGAGCACCGCGTCGATCCCGCCGGTGTCGCCGACGTCGACCAGCAGCGCCTGGTCCCCGCATCGCCGGATGTTCATGCGAAGCTCCGCACCTCGACCCCGGCCGACACCAGGGCGGCCCGGGCCGCGGTGGCCAGTTCCACCGCGCCCGGGGTGTCGCTGTGCACGCACAGCGAACCCGCCTGGAGTGGGATGACCGTGCCGTCCACGGCCACCACTTCGCCGTCCCGCACCAGCCGGACGCACCGCCGCGCCACCTCGTCCGCGTCGGTCAGCACCGCCCCCGGCTCGCGCCGGGGGAGGAGCCGCCCGTCGGGCGAGTAACCGCGGTCGGCGAAGGCCTCGGCGATGGTGGTCAGCCCGGCCTCGGCGGCACGCGCCAGCCACCGGGACCCGGGCTGCCCGAGCACGGGCAGCGTCGGGTCGTACTGCCACACCGCCTCGGCCACCGCGCCCGCCTGCTTCTCGTGCGTGGCGATGGCGTTGTACAGCGCGCCGTGCGGCTTGACGTAGGCGATCTCGCCGCCCGACGCGCCGGCCAGTGCGTCGAGCGCACCCAGCTGGTAGAGGATTTCGTCGATCAGTTCGACGGGGTCCACGTCGAGGAACCGGCGGCCGAACCCGGCCAGGTCCCGGTACCCGACGTGGGCTCCGATGGTGACCCCGCGCTTCACCGCCGCCTCGCAGACGTGCCGCATGGTCGAGGGGTCACCGGCGTGGAAGCCGCAGGCCACGTTGGCGCCGGTCACGACGTCCAGCAGGGCTTCGTCATCGGCGATCCGCCAGGCGCCGAACCCTTCGCCCACGTCGCAGTTCAGGTCGATGGTGGCGGTGGTCGCGGGGGCGCTCATCGTGCGACTTCCACCGTGTCGGCCGAGGTGACGACCGGCTGCTCCTCGGGCGCCCGGCGGCTCAGGGCGACACCGATGCCCGTCACGATCGCGGTCACCAGGACGTAGAGCGCCACGGCGAACCAGGAGTCGTAGGCGTCGAGCAGGGCGGTGAAGATCAGCGGAGCGACGGCGCCACCGACCACACCGGCGAGGGTGTAGGCCAGCGAGCTACCCGTGTAGCGCAGCCGCTCGGTGAACTGCTCGGTGATCATCGCGGCCTGCGGGCCGTAGAGCAGGGCGTGGATCGCCAGCGCGACGACCATGCCGACCGCGATCGCCAGGTAGGACTTGGTGCCGGCCAGCGGGAAGAACAGGAACGGCCAGACACCGGCGGCGATGGTGCCGATCGCGTAGAGCTTGCGGCGGCTGACGCGGTCGGAGAGCGCACCGGCGGCCGGCATCAGGAACAGCTGGAACGCCGAACCGATCATGACGGCGGTCAGGCCCTGGCTGCGGCTCATGCCCAGCTCGCTGGTCATGTAGGTGAGGACGAAGACGGTGAACAGTGAGTACAGGACGTCCGGGCAGATGCGGATCAGGATGCCGGCGATCAGGGCACGCGGCTCCTGGGTGAAGACCTCCTTGATCGGGGCCTTCGGCTTCTCGCCCTGCTCGGCGATCTTCTTGAAGACAGGGGTCTCCTCCAGCTTCATCCGCAGCCACAGGCCGAACAGCACCAGGACACCGGAGAGCAGGAACGCGATGCGCCAGCCCCAGGACTCGAACGCGGCGGTGGTCATCACCGCGGCCAGCAGCGCGATCACACCGTTGGCCAGCAGGTTGCCCGCCGGCGGGCCGATCTGGGCCGCCGAGGCCCAGAAACCGCGCTTCTTCGGATCGCCGAACTCACTGGACAGCAGTACCGCGCCGCCCCACTCGCCACCGACACCGACACCCTGCGCGAACCGCAGCGCCACGAGCAGCACGGCCGCCCAGCCGCCGATCGCCGCGTGGGTGGGCAGGATGCCGATCAGGAAGGTGGCGATACCGGTCAGCAGGAGGGTGAACACCAGGACCTGCTTGCGGCCCAGCTTGTCGCCGAGGCGCCCGAAGATGAACCCACCGAGCGGGCGGGCGAGGTAACCGACGGCGTAGGTCGAGAAGGCCGCCATGGTGCCGGCGAGGCTGTCACCCGAGGGGAAGAACAGCTTGCCGAACAACGTCGCGGCCGCCACGGAGTAGGCCGCGAAGTCGTAGTACTCCAGAGTGGTGCCGGACAGGCTAGCCACGAACGCGCGGCGCAGTGAGCGCTTGTCCGTGGGCTCAGTCGAAGCGGTCATCACGGTGTCCATCCATCGAAGGGGAGTGAGGTAGGTCATGAAGTTAGGGATTGTTGAACGATCCGTCAATACTTTCGAGGAACATGGACACCGCTTCGAAGCGTCTGGATAGACTTTTCGTAGAACAAGTCGCAGGTTGGACCGTCCTTCGATGGACTGGTTAAGTTTCCGTTACACGGTCCGACCCCTGATAAACCGGAGGCCCAGCGTGACCACCGACGCCGAGTCCATGGGCTCGATCCTCAGCACCGGGCTCGAAGCCGACCGCCTGTTGCTGGGCCGCACCAGCACGGCCGAACGGCTGGCGGACATCCTGCGGGGGCGCATCACCGAGGGCTTCTTCGAGCCCGGCAGCCGGCTCTCCGAGGAGGCGATCGGCGGGGCGCTCGGCGTCTCCCGGAACACCCTGCGTGAGGCGTTCCGGCTGCTCACCCACGAGAAGCTGCTGGTGCACGAGCTGAACCGGGGCGTCTTCGTGCGGCGGCTGTCGGTCGAGGACGTCATCGACCTGTACAAGGTGCGCAAGCTCGTGCAGTGCGCCGTGCTGCGGGAGATCACCAGCCCGCCGGGCGACAAGCTGCAGGCCGTGGAGGCCGCCGTCGCGGACGGCGAGGACGCGAAGAAGCGTCAGGCCTGGCGCGAGCTGGGCACCGCGAACATCCACTTCCACCAGGCGCTGATCACGCTCGCCGGCAGCCCGCGGGTCGACGAGCTGGTCCGCGGGCTGCTCGCCGAGCTGCGGCTGGTGTTCCACGTGATGGCCGACCCGCAGCCGTTCCACGAGCCGTACCTGGAGCGCAACCGGGAGATCCTGGAGACGCTGCGCACCGGCGACGGCCTCACGGCGGAGCGGCAGCTGGCCGCGTACCTCGACGACGCGGAGGAGCAGCTGGTCGAGGCCTACCGCCGGGTGATGTGAGCGCGGTTCCGGCGCGGGCGGCACTTCGCCCACGCCGGAAGCGGGGTCAAGCCGAGATCTTGAGGTCCTTCAACAGCTTCGCGACGTGACCGGTCGCCCGGACGTTGTACATCGCCTTCACGATCGTGCCCTCGGGGTCGATCACGAACGTCGACCGGATCACGCCCTGCACGATGCGCCCGTAGTTCTTCTTCTCGCCGAACGCGCCCCACTCGGTGAGGACCGTCTTGTCCGGATCGGACAGCAGCGGGAACGTCAGCTGCTCCGCCTCGGCGAACTTCGCGAGCTTCTCCGGCTTGTCCGGCGAGACGCCGAGCACCTGGTAGCCGGCGCCGTCGAGTTCGCCGAGGTTGTCCCGGAAGTCGCAGGCCTGCTTGGTGCACCCCGGCGTGCCCGCGGCCGGGTAGAAGTAGACGACGACGTGCCTGCCCCGGAAGTCCGACAGCGAGACCTGCTTGCCCGTGCTGTCGGGAAGGGTGAAGTCGGGGGCCTTGTCGCCGGCGGTGAGCCGCTGCGGGTCAGTCATGCCCCGAGCGTATCCGGGGGAGGGTCAGGCCGGCCCGCAGTACACGGCGATGACCGGGCTGGTCGCCGTCGGGCGCAGCGTCAGCCGCATCTCGGCCGGCTCCGGCGGCGCGGTGAAGGCCAGGTTCAGGCGCACGTCGCGCCCGGGCTGCACGTCCTTGCCCGCGTCGACGATGCCGCTGTAGCCCTGCGTGGAGTCCACGACCTGCTTCGACGCGACGTCCCCGACGGTCGCCGACACGCTCAGCCCGGACAGCCGGTACGGCTGGTCACCCTCGTTGCGGATGATGATCTCGAACGCGACCGCCCGGTCGCTGCGCGGATAGGCGCTGTTGCTGGGCTTGAACGGTTTCGGCGCGGACACCGACACCGCGACCCCGTCGTCGAACCGGTACTGGCCGCCGAAGTCCAGGGTGCGCAGCGCGGGGACCGCCTGCTGGATCGCGACATCACCGCCGGTGCTCGTCGACCCGCTCTCGACCTGCGCCGGCGCACCGCAAGCGGTCACCGCCACCAGGACGAGGGCGGCCATCGCGTGCCTCGGGGTGCGCACAGGGGCCACTTCCTCACATCTTCGGCTGCCCGGCCGGCTGGTCCGTTCGGGGTAGGTATTTCCGCCGGGCGCGCTCCACTCTGTCCCTAGTCGCGGGCGGGTGCGAGTCACGGCGCGGGGTTGACGCGGACCTGGTGTCGGGCTGTGGCCGATCCGTGATCGGCGGGCCACCAGCCGTGATCGCGCTCACCCCGATGGGGTCACACGGCCATCGCGAGGAAGAGGATGAAGGTGCCGCAGCCGACCAGCCAGGCGACGATCAACCAGCCGAAGTCGCGCCACGGGTCCACCGTGTGGTTGTCCTCGCCCGGCACGTAGACGCCGCGTTGCTCGAACCAGTCCGCCACGCTGCTCACCCACGACAAGGGGTTGCGGCCAGCCACGCTGTCACCTCCGGAACTGCGCGATGCGGCTCACAGTATCGGGTCGCCTCAGCCATCGGCTCGTCACGGTGCGTACGACATTTGGCCCAATGGCTGTGACCTCGATCACGACCTGAGGCAACGAACTGATAACAACAGTAATCATGTCGCGGGCAGTAAGCGGATTTGGAGAGGTTCAGCGTGACGAGCGACGACAAAGACACTCGACCGAGTGCCACGACGCGGCAGATCAGCGTCGCGGAGTTGCTGCGCAGGGAAGGCGTCACGCAGGAGTTCACCGCGGTCAAGCTGCCGAAGGAGCCCGTCGACGACTCCGGTATCACCCCGGAGATGGCCGACGCGCCCACCGTGCGCATCCCGGCGGCCAGCATCCTGCGCCGGGAGAGCGAGCCGGGCAGCCGGTGGGACAAGCGCAAGGCAGGCCGCATCGGCGCCCTCGCCGCCGGTGTGGCGGCGCTGGCCGGGGTCGCGGTCAGCACGCTGACCACCGGGCAGCTGCACGACGCCGCGGCGCCGGGCGGCGCGGGTGGCGGGCCGGACACGAGCACCGGTCACACGCCGACCAGCACGATCGCCGCCCCGCAGCAGCAACTGCTCGCCAGCAGCACGCCGACCTCGACCAGCGCCGAGCTGCCGCCGTCCGGCAGCGCGTCGTCGCAGGCCCAGACGCCGGCGGCGCAGAACGGGACCAGCAGCGCGAGCAGCCAGGCGCGCACCAGCCAGTCGACGGCCGGTGGCACCACGGCGGCGCCGACCACCTCGCAGGCCGCCCCGGCGCCCGCCGTCAGCACGACGACCGGCTCCGGCAGCGCCGAGACCACGTCCCCGGAGACGACCACGCCGCCGGAGACCACGACCGAGCCGAGCTCCCAGCAGCCGAGCAGCTCGCCCGGCACGACCCAGCCGACCACCAAGAAGAACGACGGCCTGGTCGGCGGTCTCCTCGGTGGACTCGTCGGCGGTCTCCTCGGCGGCTGACCACCCCTCACCACGGCGAAGGCCACTCCCGGCGGGAGTGGCCTTCGGTCGTTTCAGCGGGGCATCCGCCGCCAGATCGCCCGCGGCAGCAGCCGCATCAGGAAGAACACCGGCCGCAGCACCGGCGGCACCCACACCTCGCCCCGTCCCCGCCGCAGCGCGCGGACCGTCGCCGTCGCGACCTGTTCCGGCGTGCTGGAGAACGGGGCGGGCGACATGCCCTCGGTCATGCGTCCGACGACGAAACCCGGGCGCACCAGCAGCAGCCGCACGCCGCTGCCGTGCAGGGCGTCGGCCAGGCCGCTCGCGAACCCGTCCAGCCCGGCCTTCGCCGAGCCGTACACGTAGTTCGCCCGCCGCACCCGGACCCCGGCGACCGAGGAGAACACCACCAGCTGCCCGCCGCCCTGCGCGCGCAGCAGGTTCGCCAGCTCCGTCAGGATGCTCACGTGCGCGACGTAGTCCGTGTGGATCACGGCCATCGCGTGCGCCGCGTCCCGTGCGGCCCGCTCCTGGTCGCCCAGGATCCCGAACGACACCACGACCGTCTCCAGTGGACCGTGCTCGGCGACGATCCCGTCGAGCACCTCGCGGTGCCGGGCCACGTCGTCCGCGTCGAACTCGACGCGGACCACCTCCGACGCGCCGGCCCGGCGCAGCGACGCTTCCTCGGAGTCGAGGTCGCCGCTGCGCCGGGCCGCCAGCACGAACTTCCGCCCGCCGTCCACGAGTTTCCGTGCCACGGCGAGCCCGATCTCACTGCGCCCGCCGAGCACCAGCACCGTTCCGCTCACGCCGGGCAGTCTGCCCGACGGTCAGTGGGCTGCGCGGCCCGACCGGTGCATCCGCCAGCGCGACGGGCGGTGGTGGCCGGTCTGCGGTCCCGTCTGGGCCGCGGTCTGCTGCGGCACCGGGCGGGTCGGGACGTCCGCGTTGCCCGGCACGTTGTCACCGGTCACCACCGGCTGCTGCGTGGTGGTGGCGGTGTCGGTGGACTCGACGTGCACCTTCTTGCGCGCCGGCATCACGGCCATGATCAGGCCGAGCACCGCGGTCGCCCCGTGCAGCCAGTTGTCGGCGGTGTTGAGGTTGAGCGGGTTGCCGAGACCGGACACCGGGTTGGCCGAGATGACCCCGGTGATCATCAGGCCCCAGATGGTCACCAGGCCGAACCCGATGAACAGGACCCAGCCGTAGGTGCGGGCCGAGGCCGATGTCGCGGCGAACAGCAGGCCGAGCACGCCGACCACCACGTGCACCAGGTTGTGCAGCGGGTTGATCATGAAGCCCATCAGCATGTGGTCCGTGTTGCCGGTGAAGTCACCGAACCCGGTGCGCACGAACCCGACGATGCCGATCGCGAGGTAGACCAGACCGACGAGCGCGGCGAGCACCTGGACCGGCTGGAAGCCGGCCACCCGGACGCGGGCGTGTTCCGAACGAGACATGTCGCCTGTCCCCTTAATCCGACGGTCACCACGATTGCGTGATGTGCCCAACGGGTTACCCGGGGGTGGAATCGGGCAAACTCACCGCACGAGCCGCCCGAGCAGGGCGGATGCGACGGCGATGGCGATGACGGCGGAGCCGGCGAGCACCCCGAAATCCACCCATACGTGGTCCGCGGTGCCGATCAGCAGTCCCCGCAGGGCGTCCACTTCGTAACTGAGCGGATTGACGTGGCTGAGCACGCGCAGCCAACCGGGCATCAGATCCACCGGGTAGAGCGCGTTGGACCCGAAGAACAACGGCATCGTGATCGCCTGCCCGATGCCCATCAGCCGTTCGCGGGACAACACGAGCCCGGCGATCACGATCGACAGGCAGCAGAAGAACGCCGATCCGAGCACCACGGCGAGCGCCGCGCCGGCCAGTTTCAGCGCGTTCGCGGTCAGGCCGACGCCCAGTACCGCGGCGAGGATCAGCACGATCACGGCCTGCGCGAGTGCCCGCACCCCGGCCGCGAAAGCCTTGCCGGTGACCAGTGCCGCGCGCGGCGTAGGCGTGACGAGCAGCTTGCCCAGCACGCCGGCGTCGCGTTCCCAGATGATCTGGATGCCGTAGAAGATCGCGATGAACAACGCGGACTGCGCGAGGATCCCCGGGGCGAGGAAGTCCAGGTAGGGGGTGCTCCCGGTGGGGATGGCACGCAGGCGGGTGAAGGTCTCGCCGAAGATCAGCAGCCACAGCGCGGGCTGGATCGCGCGGGTGAGGAGTTCGGCGCGGTCGCGGCGCAGCTTCTGCAGTTCGACCAGGCACATCGTGCCGACCCTGGACAGCAGGCGGCGGACGGCGCCCGGATCAGCCGAGGCGGCGGGCGGTGCGGCGAGCGGCGCGGACATCGCGGATCCCTCCCTTGTCTGCGTCGTCGAACGCGTCACCGGTGACCGCGCGGAATACGTCGTCCAAAGTGGACCCGGTTCCGAGTTCCGCCCGCAGGTCCGCCGGGCTGCCCAAGGCGCGGATCTTGCCGCGGTGCATGAGCGCGACCTGTTCGCAGTGCTGCTCGGCCTCGTCCATGTAGTGCGTGGTCACGAGCACCGTCATGCCGGTGTCGGCGCGGACCTGCTCGATGCGTTCCCAGACGCTGGAGCGGGCCACCGGGTCGAGCCCGATGGTCGGCTCGTCGAGTATCAGCAGCCGGGGCGCGCTGACCAGCGCCTGCGCGAGTTCGAGGCGGCGGATCATGCCGCCGGAGTAGGTCGAGGCCGGGCGGTCGGCATCGCTCAGCAGGCCGACGGCGCCCAGTGCGTTGTCGACCTGCTCGGCCCGTTCGCGGCGCGGGACGTCGAAGAGGCGGGCGAACAACGCGACGTTCTCCCGTCCGCTGAGCGCGCCGTCGGCGGAAAGTTGTTGCGGCACATAGCCGATGAGCCGCCGCACGCGCATCTTGCGCCGCGCGGCGTCGAGCCCGAACACCTCGACCGCGCCGGCTTTCGCGGGCAGCAGGGTGGTGATCATGCGGATGGTGGTGGTCTTGCCCGCGCCGTTGGGGCCGAGCAGTCCGAAGATCTGCCCCGCTGGGATCTCCAGGTCTACGCCGTCGACGGCGACCGTGTCGCCGAAGGCGTGCCGGAGCCCGGCGCAGCGCACCGCGGGTGTGGTCATCTCTCCTCCTGGATCGCGGCGATCAGCCGGCCGAGAGCGGGCAGGGCGGCCTCGATCGCGTCCCGGTCCCCGGCGGGCAGGGTCGCGATCGCGTCGGCCACGAAGCCGGTGCGGGTGCGGCGCCAGTTGGCCAGCCGGGCCCGCGCCGCGGCGGTGAGTTCGAGCCGCGCAGCGCGGCGGTCGTCCGGGTCGACGTGGCGGTCCAGCAGCCCGGCGTCGACGAGCTGGTTGACGAGCGTGCTGACGGAGTTCCCGGCGAGGTGCAGAGCACGAGCAGCCGCGGCGACGCCGATGCCGGGGTGCTCGTGGACCACGCGGAGCAGCTCGACCTGCGCCGGGCGCAAGGGCGCGTGCGGCAGGGTGTCGCGCACGCGCCTGCGGACGACCCGTCGCAGCGCGGCCGTCGTGGTCATCAGGTTCTCGGCCAGTTCCCGCACGTCGCCCAAGGTAGCTCTGTTTAAGAGCTGTTAGCAACGCTCACTAATCCGGCGATCCGGAGGAACGGGAGTGACCGGTCAGCCGAGGAGTCGGTGATTCGACTTGATGAGCAGTGGCAGGTGATCGAGCCGTTGGCGCCGGTGTCGGGGACGAAGGGACGCCCGCGGGGCGATGACCGCCGGGTGATCAACGGGATGTTGTTCAAGGTCATGACCGGCGTGGCGAGACTTGCCGGAGCGATATGGGCCGTGGAAGACGGGTCCCGCGGCGGACCCACCGTCAAGATCCACCTGGCCTGCGACGGCCACGGACGGCTCCCACCGGAGCATGATCGACCTGGCCGCGCTGCTCATCCGGCTTCGAGGACAGGCTCTAGGGCAGGTGGAAGACGGCGCCGGGAGCCGCGTACGCGACCGGCCCTTCGAAGCGCGCCGCCGCGCGGGTGACGGCGTCGCCAGGTGTGAGGAACGGCCCGACGTGCGTGACGATCAGCCGCCGCACCCCCGCGCCGGCCGCGGCCTCGCCGGCGTCCTCCGGGGTGTGGTGCGCCTCCGAAGGCTCCGGGCCGTCCGCCTCGCACAGCAGCGCGTCGCAGTTCTTGGCCAGGCTGGTCACCGCGGGGCAGGGCGCGCTGTCGCCGGAGTAGGCCAGCGAAGCCGCGCCCGTCTCGATGCGCACGCCGAACGCGGGTATGCCGTGCTCGACGGCCGCGGCGGTGAACGTCATCGGCCCGATCTCCGCCCGGTGCCCGTCGGACAGCTCGTGCACGGCGAAAGCCCGCTCGACCGGGCTGCGCGACGGTCCGTTGGTCAGGAAGTCGGCCAGCCGGTCGGCGATCCCGGGCGGGCCGAACAGCGGGATCGGCGCGGGCAGCTCGACGTCCGCGAACAGGGCGCCGTAGTACGCGGTGAGCAGGTCGGCGCAGTGGTCGGCGTGCAGGTGCGAGATCCAGATGGCGGCGAGCCGGTCCAGGCTGGTGTGGCGGCGCAGCTCGGCGAGCGTGCCGGGGCCCGCATCGAGCCACACGTGCGTCTCCCCGCTGGACACCAGGTAACCGGAGCACGGGTTGCCCGGCTCGGCGTAGGGCGTGGCGGAACCGAGGACCGTCAGGCTGAGATCGCTCACCGGGCCGAGCTTAGCCTGCGTCTCATGATCGACAAGTCGACAACTCTACTGTGGACGGAAACACCCGTCCGGGTAACGGACCGCCCTCGCTAAAGTCCTGCGGGTGAGTACCGGAATCTCCACACTGGCGAGTCAGTGCCCAGCGCTGTCCCGGACGAGGGCGCTGGCGAGCTGGGTCGGCGACGGGAGACCCGTTACCCCCAAAGGAGTTCTGCGTCCCGCCGACGTCCCCTCGGTCGCCGGGGTGCTTGGGGTCGAGGTCGGCGAGAAGGTCCGCTCGGCCGCGGACGTCGTCACGATCCACCGGCCGTGGGTGGCCGCGGAAGGCGCGGGCCTGATCGAGGTCGGCGTCGCGGAGGCGGTCGCGCGCCCGCCGCACGACGATCCGGCGCAGCTGTGGCTCAAGGGGCTCGACGCGGTCCTGCGCGCCGAGTCGGCCGATCCGCGCCGTCGCGGGGCGTTCGCGATGTGCCGGGCGGTGCTCACCGCGCTGGCCAACGGCCCGCTGCTCGACGACCTGGTGTTCTCGGTGCACCGTCTGCTCAAGGGCAGCGAGGACGGGGACGCGGTCGCGTCCAGCTTCGGCGGCACGGACCTGTTCCCCCTCGACGCGGCGCTGGACGTGCTGACCGAGTTCGGCGCCCTCGACGCCGACCGGAAGGTGACGCCGCTGGGCCAGTGGGCGCTCGACGAGTGGGCGGCCCGGGAACCGCGACCGGTCACGCCCGGGCTGCGCGCCGCCCAGCTGCTGAGCCGTCTCGCGCCGCTGCCCGCCGACGAGGCCTGGCGGCAGGCGCTGCGCTGGTTCGAGGGCAGGCGCCCGGTCGACGGCGCCGCGCAACTGCTGCACGCCGCGGAGTTCGCGTCCCCGGTCGAACGCGTCGCGGCGATCGAGGTGGTCGCCGGCTTCGGCGACGAGGTGCTGCCGGCCTGGCACGTCGCCCTGGGGTACCGCAACGTGCGCCCGCACGCGGCGGCGATGCTGGAGATGTGGGACGACGGTCCGGGTCTGTCCGAATCGGAGCGCCGGCGGCTGGTCACCGAGTACGCGTTGTCGGCGCGGGAACGCAGCGGGGTCGAGGAGGCCTACCACTACGTGCGCGACCGGGGCGGGCCCGGCGCGCTGGAGCCCGAGGCCACGGCGTTGCGCCGCGAGCTGCAGGCGTTCGCGGAAACCGTGAAGCTGGCCGTCTACCAGCTGAAGGTCACCGTGACCGGCCGCAAGCCGCCGCAGTGGTGGCGGCTGGTGATCCCGGCGAGCGTGACGCTCGGCGTGCTCGCCGAGGCGCTCGACGCGGAGGGCGCGGAGCACCACTTCGAGGCCGACGGCGTCCGCTACGCCGACCCGTTCTTCGGCCTCGGCGAGGACCGCGACGAACACGACGTGCGGCTCTCCCACGTCCTGGTGCGGCCGGGCACGAGCCTGCGGTTCTTCCTCGGCGCGGAGGAGCACTCCGTCACGTGCGAGAAGATCCTCGACCCGGACCCCGGCCTGACCTACCCGCGCTGCACGAGCGTGTCCAAGGTCGGGGAAAGCGCTTCCGCACGCAACAAGCGCCTGGCCGCCGTGCGCATCCCGCACCCCGCGCACCCCTGGTGATCAGTCGTCCGCTCGCGCGCCGGCGTGGCGGGCCAGCCGATCCGCCAGTGCCCGGACCAGGTCGCGGAGTGCGCCGGGCTGCTCGATGACGAACGGCTGATCGAGCGCCGCGAGCAGGGGCGGTATCCAGTCGAGTCGCTGCGCCCGGATCCGCGCCCGCACCCAGGGATCGCCGCCGGTGATCGTCTCCAGCGACGCGACGGACGGCGGGAAGACGGAGCGGATCCGCTCGGGCGTCGACCGGATCCGCACGGACACCTCGTGCTCGTACGGCGTCTCGGCGAGGGCGCTGAGCACCCGCTCGGCGGGATCGAACCCCGCCGGCACGTCGAACGTTCCCGCGGCGATTTCCACAGTCCTGATCCGGTCGACCCGGAACGTGCGCACCTGCCCGTTGGCCGAGTCGAAGCCGCTCAGGTACCACCGCCCGGAGTGCGCCACCACCCCGTACGGGTGGACGACGCGTTCGCTGGCGCCGCCATGGCCCGCGGTGTAAGCGATTTCGACCGGCCGGCGATCCCGCGCTGCCTCCGCCACGGTGAGCAGCACCCCGGCCTCCGCCGTGAGCGCCGGCCGTGGGGGCGCGGTGAAGCCGGCGATCTCCAGCAGCGCGTCGAGCCGCCGCCCGACGGCGTCGGGCAGCACCCGCCGGATCTTCGCGACCGCGCTCTCGACGGCCGCGACCGACGTGGTGATCAGGCCGGCCCGCCGCCCCGCGACCAGACCGAGCAGAACGGCGAGCGCCTCCTCGTCGGTGAGCATCAGCGGGGGCATCCGGTAGCCGGGCGACAGCCGGTACCCGCCGTGCCGTCCGCGCACCGTGCGGACCGGGACGTCGAGGTCACGGAGGTGATCGACGTAGCGGCGGACGGTGCGCTCGTCGACGTCGAGCCGCCCGGCGAGCTCGGCCACGGTCCGGGTCCCGCCGCTCTGGAGGATCTCCAGCAGGGCCAGCACGCGGGCGATCGGCCGGGTCACCCGAAGATCCTCGCAATACCGGGCGGATCCTGTCCACTATCGCCCCTAGCGTGGCCGGTGTTCCTCCCAGAAGTGCCGAAAGGACCCGCCGTGCAGCTCGTCTCCGTCCGTGTAATCACCAGCGACGTCGCCCGTCTTGCCGAGTTCTACGAGCAGGTGACCGGCCTCCGGGCGCGGTGGCTCGCCGAGCAGTTCGCCGAGTTCCCCGGTTCCGCGTGCACGCTCGCGATCGGCGGCGCCGAGACGATGTCACTGTTCAGCCCCGGGGCTGCCGTGCCCGAGTCGAACCGTTCCACGATCCTCGAGTTCCTCGTCGAGGACGTGGACCGGGCGTACGAACGGCTGACGTCGCTGGCGGTCGTCCCCGAGATCGTGCAGAAGCCGACGACGATGCCGTGGGGCAACCGCTCGCTGCTGTTCCGCGACCCCGACGGCAACCTGGTCAATCTCTTCGCGCCGCTCACCGAAGAGGCCAGGGCCAGGCTCGCCCGTTGACGACCGGCCGTCAGCCGCGAGCCAGCCGCTCCAGGATGAAGCCCCGCAGCCCGTCCAGGTCCGTGTCCACGGCCACCTCGACGCGCCCCGGCGCGACGTCGCCTTCCGCGTCCGCGCGCAGCGCCTGCCGCCGCCGGTCGACCAGCGTCGCGCCACGGGCGGGGCCCATCGAGCACTCCACGTCGATCGGGTAGCTCTCCGTCCGCAGGATCCCGGGCCGGATCGCCTCCGCCACCGCGACCGCGTCGTGCAGCACGATCCCGTCCCACCCGAGCGCCTTGCGGTAGTGCGCCAGGTAGTCCGGCGTCAGCGCCTCCAGCGCGGCGCCGATCGGCCCGGACGCGGCGAGCTTGCCCAGCCACGCGCTGTCCACCGCGCACCGGTAGGTCAGGTCCATCGGCACCAGCACGCACGGCACGGTCTCTTCGACCAGCACCCGCCGCGCCGCCTCCGGGTCGCTCCAGATGTTGAACTCCGCCGCGCCCGTCGTGTTGCCGCCCGCCAACCCGCCGCCCATCACGACGATGCGGCCGATCTTCTCCCGCACCTCGGGGTGCGCCGCGAGCAGCAGCGCGATGTTCGTCAGCGGCCCGATCGGCGCGATCGTCACCGGCTCCGCGGCCGCCTCCAGCAGGGAAACCAGCAGGCTCACCGCCCCGCCCGGCTCCAGCGCGCGGTCCGGCTCGGGCAGCGCTGCCGAGCGCCCGGACAGCCCGTCCGAACCGTGCACGTGGCTGGCGCGTTGCAGCTGGGCGTGCACCAGTGGCCGTGCGGCCCCTGCCGCGACCGGCACGTCCACGCGCCCGCACAGCGCCAGCACGCGGCGCGCGTTGAGGGTGGTCGCCTCGAGCGGGACGTTGCCGAAGACCGTCGTGACCCCCAGCAGGTCGACGTCCTCGCTCAGCGCCGCCAGCGCGATCGCGAAGGCGTCGTCCACGCCCGGGTCGGTATCGATGATCAACGGGGTCGGCATACTGTCAACCTATGACATCGATGTGGGGATCGCCGGTGCTGTCCCGGGTTCAGGCGTGGCGCCGCGCCCGGCGCGACCCTCGTCAGGCGAAGTTCCTGACCGCCGACTCGCTGCGCTGGGTGCTGCGCAACCGCGCCTACACCCCCTGGTACCTGGTGCGGTACTGGCGGCTGCTGAAGTTCCGGCTGGCGAACCCGCACATCATCCTGCGCGGCATGGTGTTCCTCGGCAAGGACGTGGAGATCCACTGCCGCCCAGGCTACGGCCGCCTGGAGATCGGGCGCTGGGTGCACATCGGCGACGGCAACGCGATCCGCTGCCACGAGGGTTCGCTGCGCATCGGTGACAAGGCCGTCTTCGGGCGCCAGAACGTCATCAACTGCTACCTCGACATCGAGCTCGGCGCGGCGACCCTGGTGGCCGACTGGGTCTACATCTGTGACTTCGACCACGTCACCACGGACATCAACCTGCCGATCAAGGACCAGGGGATCGTGAAGACGCCGGTCCGCATCGGGCCGGACACCTGGATCGGCACGAAGGTCTCGGTGCTGCGCGGCACCCGCGTCGGCCGCGGTTGCGTCCTCGGCGCGCACGCCGTGGTGCGCGGCGACATCCCGGACTACGCGATCGCGGTCGGCTCCCCGGCGCGCGTGGTGCGCGACCGGCGCGCCGACTACGAAGCCGACGCCGAACGCCGCGAAGCCATCGCCGACATGGCCCGCAAGGCGAACAAGGCGCTGCAGAAGACCCTCGAACAAAGCTAGTGCCGCGTAGCGGCTCCGTTGAGGGTGGCGGTGGGCGAGGGGCTGGCCCGGGTCTAGCGGGTTGCCAGCGCGGTCAGCGCCGCGCGCACCCGCTCCCGGATCGACTCGTCGTGGATGAGGCCGTCCGCGCCGATCGCATCCCGCGGCACCGGGATGTGCACGCACGCCTCTTCGACGATCCGCGTCCCCAGGTAACCCAGCACGGTCCGCAGCGATGCGTGCGCCCCCGCGGCGCCGGTGACCGAGGACGACACGTTGATCCACGCCACCGGCTTGCCGTCCATCGCGTCCGAGCCCACCGCCCAGTCGAGCAGGTTCTTGAACGACCCGGGCAGCGCGCCCGCGTACTCCGGTGTGCAGAACAGCACCGCGTCCGCTTCCTTGAGCTGTCCGCGCAGGTCGGCGACGGCGTCCGGGAGCGGGTCCCGGTCGTCGTCCGGATCGAAGTGCGGCAACGACCGGAGCCCGTCGTAGACCTCCACGACCGCGCCCTCCGGCGCGATCGCCTGCGCGGTGGCGAGCATCGCCGAGTTGGTCGAGCCCGCCCGCGTGCTCCCGCTGACGGCCAGGATCCGGAAGAGCGTCGTCATGCGCCCACGCTATCCCTTGGGCACCGCCGGGTACGGGACGAAGGTGCTGGTGTTCTCGTCGACCGTGAGCTGTTTGCCGATCGTCGGGAACGCGCGCTGCGGGCAGGCCGGCCGTTCGCACACCTTGCAGCCCATGCCGATCGGCGTCGCGGCCGCCTTGACGTCCAGGTCCAGACCGGTCGAGTAGATGAGCCGCCCGGCGTGCCGGAGTTCGCAGCCGAGTCCGACGCTGAACATCTTGCCCGGGCTGCCGTATCCGCCGATGTTGCGCGACACGGTCCGCGCGATCCAGAAGTAGCTCTTGCCGTCCGGCAGCGTCGCGATCTGGGTGAGGATCTTGCCCGGCGAGCTGAACGCCTCGTAGACGTTCCACAGCGGGCACGACCCGCCGACCCGGGAGAAGTGGAAGCCCGCCGCGGACTGCCGCTTCGACATGTTGCCCGCGCGGTCCACCCGCACGAACGAGAACGGCACGCCGCGCCGCTTGGGCCGCTGCAGGGTGGACAGCCGGTGGCACACCGTCTCGAACCCGACACCGAAGTGGTCGCACAACCGCTCGATGTCGTAGCGGAAGCTCTCCGCCATGGACAGGAACGGGCCGTAGGGCAGGATCAGCGCGCCTGCGAAGTAGTTCGCAAGGCCCACCCGCGCCAGCGACCGCGCGGCCGGGCCGGAGAACGCCCACGAGTCGGCCAGTTCGGTGATCAGGTCGTCGTACTCCAGCAACGCGATCTGCGAAGCCATCCGGAACGCCCGCTGGCCCACGCGCAGGCTCGGCGCGAGCCGCAGGATCTTCGAGTCGGGGGAGTAGCGGTGCTGCTCGCCCGCGGCCTCGTTGATGCCCTCGGTGGTCACCTGCACGCCGTAGTGGTCGGCGAGCCGGTCCTGCAAAGTCTTGTGAACGCCGCCGCGGCGCAGGCCGATGTCCTCGGCCATCCGCTCGGCGCGTTCGTCCAGCTCGGCGACGTAGTTCTCGCGCTCGTAGAAGAAGTCGCGGACCTCCTCGTGGGGCAGGGGCGCGGCGGCGCTGCCGTGCGGGCCCGTGCCGTTCTCGGTCACCAGCGCGGCCGTGCTCTCCACCGCCGCCCGGTAGCTGCGGTGCAGCCGCACCAGTGCCTGCGCGATGGTCGGCAGGTTGGTGGCCAGCTCGTTGAGCTCGCTGGTGGTCGCCTCGATGCCGAGCGACTCGTCGAGCAGCGCTTCGCGCACGTCGGCGACCAGGCGGCTGGTGTCGTTGTTGGCGAAGAACTCGGTGTCGACCCCGAACGCCTCGGTGATGCGAAGCAGCACTGGAACGGTCAAGGGACGCGAGTTGTGCTCGATCTGGTTCAGGTAGCTGGGGCTGATTTCCAGCAACCTGGCCAGGTCCGCCTGGCTCATCGACCGGCTCTCGCGTAGGTGGCGCAGCTTCGCGCCGGCGAAAGTCTTCTCCACGACAGGCCCTTCCCGAGGATCTTTTCCCGACCGCACCGATCACGTGACCGATTCAGTCCACGAACTTTGCAGCGGCTGCGAAACCTCGTTTCGCAACCTTCACAACATGCTACGCCAAAATTTGCAGAAATTGGCAAATTGGAGCGCTGGCGGTGTTTGCGCAGCGCATGTCATGGTCGATCCAAGCAAGCGAGTCATCGCAAAGTTCGCAAAGGTGGAGAACTCCCATGGCAGAGCAGCCCAACGAGTTGCAGCAGGAAGCCGCGAAGCTCGAGCAGCAGTGGGCGTCGGACCCCCGGTGGAAGGGTGTCAAGCGCTCCTACAGCGCGGCCGACGTGGTGAAGCTGCGGGGCAGCGTCGTCGAGGAGCACACGCTGGCCCGCCGCGGCGCCGAGAAGCTCTGGAACCTGCTGCACACCGAGGACTACGTGCACGCCCTCGGTGCGCTGACCGGTAACCAGGCCGTCCAGCAGGTGCGCGCCGGCCTGAAGGCCATCTACCTGTCCGGCTGGCAGGTCGCGGCCGACGCGAACCTCGCGGGCCAGACCTACCCGGACCAGAGCCTGTACCCGGCCAACTCGGTGCCGGCCGTCGTCCGCCGCATCAACAACGCGCTGGGCCGCGCCGACCAGATCAACTGGGCCGAGGGCAACAACGACATCGACTGGTACGCGCCGATCGTCGCCGACGCCGAGGCCGGCTTCGGTGGCCCGCTGAACGCGTTCGAGCTGATGAAGGGCATGATCGCCGCCGGCGCCGCGGGTGTGCACTGGGAGGACCAGCTCGCGTCCGAGAAGAAGTGCGGCCACCTCGGCGGCAAGGTGCTGATCCCGACCAAGCAGCACGAGCGCACCCTGAACGCGGCCCGCCTCGCGGCCGACGTGCTGAACGTGCCGACCCTGGTCGTCGCCCGCACCGACGCGCAGGCCGCGACGCTGATCACCAGTGACGTGGACGAGCGCGACCAGAAGTACATCACCGGCGAGCGCACCTCCGAGGGCTTCTACAAGGTCCGCAACGGCATCGAGCCCTGCATCGACCGCGGCCTGGCCTACGCCGAGTACGCCGACCTGCTGTGGATGGAGACCTCCACGCCGGACCTCGAGGTCGCCCGCCAGTACGCCGAGGCGATCAAGGCCAAGTACCCGGACCAGATGCTGGCCTACAACTGCTCGCCGTCGTTCAACTGGAAGAAGCACCTGGACGACGCGACCATCGCGAAGTTCCAGCGCGAGCTGGGCCACATGGGCTACAAGTTCCAGTTCATCACGCTGGCCGGCTTCCACGCGCTGAACTACTCGATGTTCGACCTGGCGCACGGCTACGCCCGCGAGGGCATGACCGCCTACGTCGACCTGCAGGAGCGCGAGTTCGCTTCGGAGGAGCGGGGCTACACCGCCACGAAGCACCAGCGCGAGGTCGGCACCGGCTGGTTCGACCTGGTCAGCACCGCGCTGAACCCGGAGAGCTCGACCACCGCGCTCACCGGTTCCACCGAAGAAGCCCAGTTCTAGAAGAAGTCGCGAGCGGCCAGGGCGCGCTCGCCCTGGCCGCCTCGCGGCCCCTCCAGGAAGGCTTGCCATGTCCCACAGGTTCACCTCGCAGATCGAGGTCGCCGGCCCGGCCGGCGAGCGGTACGACGAGATCCTCACCCCGGCGGCGCTGGCCTTCATCGCGCGGCTGGACAACGAGTTCGCCGGACGGCGGCGCGAGCTGCTCGACGAGCGGCGGCAGCGGCGGGAGAAGCTCGCCGGCGGCGAAGAGGTGCTCGACTTCCGGCCGGAGACCCGCTGGATCCGCAACGACGACTCCTGGCAGGTGGCGCCCGCGGCGCCCGGCCTCGAGGACCGGCGTGTGGAGATCACCGGCCCGACCGACCGCAAGATGACCGTGAACGCGCTGAACTCCGGCGCGAAGGTGTGGCTGGCCGACTTCGAGGACGCGACCTCGCCGACCTGGTCGAACATCGTCGGCGGGCAGCTGAACCTGTTCGACGCCATCCGGCGCGACATCGACTTCACCACCGAGTCGGGCAAGCGCTACACGATCTGCGACAACCCCGCGACGATCGTCGTTCGCCCGCGTGGGTGGCACCTGGTCGAGAAGCACCTGCGCATCGACGGGCGGCCGGTTTCGGCGAGCCTGGTGGACTTCGGGCTGTACCTGTTCCACAACGCGCGCCAGCTGCTGGCGCGGGGGAGCGGGCCGTACTTCTACCTGCCCAAGCTGGAGAACCACCTCGAGGCGCGGCTGTGGAACGACGTGTTCCGCCTCGCGCAGCAGGAGCTGGGCATCCCGCAGGGCACGATCCGGGCGACCGTGCTGATCGAGACGATCACCGCGGCGTTCGAGATGGACGAGATCCTGTTCGAGCTGCGTGAGCACGCGGCCGGCCTGAACGCGGGCCGGTGGGACTACATCTTCTCGATCATCAAGAACTTCGGCGACGCCGGTGCGGACTTCGTCCTGCCCGACCGCGCCGAGGTCACGATGACCGCGCCGTTCATGCGGGCCTACACCGAGCTGCTGGTCCAGACCTGCCACAAGCGTGGCGCCCACGCGATCGGCGGGATGGCGGCGTTCATCCCGAGCAAGGACCCGGAGGCGAACGCGCTGGCGTTCGAGAAGGTCCGGCAGGACAAGGAACGCGAGGCGCGCGACGGTTTCGACGGCTCGTGGGTGGCGCACCCCGGTCTGGTGCCGGTCTGCCGGGAGGTCTTCGACGACGTGCTGGGCGGCTGGCCGAACCAGCTCGGCCGGACGCGCGAGGACGTTTCGGTGACCGCTGAGGATCTGCTGAACGTGGCCAGCGCGGGTGGCGAAGTCACCGAAAAGGGTCTGCGGGCCAACATCAACGTCGCTCTGCGCTACGTGGACGCGTGGCTGCGGGGGACCGGCGCCGCCGCGATCTTCGGCCTGATGGAGGACGCGGCGACCGCGGAGATCGCGCGGGCGCAGGTGTGGCAGTGGATCCGCAACGGCACGAAGCTCGACGACGGCACGGCGGTGACCGATTCGCTGGTCCGGACCATGCTGGACGAGGAGCTCGCGTCGGTGCGGGCCGACCTGGGCCCGGAGGCCAAACTGGACGATGCGCGCGAGATCTTCGTGGAGACGGCGCTCGGCGAGAAGCTGCCGAACTTCCTGACCACCGGCGCGTACGCGCGCTACCTGACGGATCTGGTCTAGAGCTCCGTCCGTGTTGAGAGGACCCCGGTTTTCCCTCTCCTGACGGGGAAAACCGGCTCGCGCTGGCTGTGGCCGGACAGCGCGGACACTCGGGCCCGGTAGGTATGCTCCACCTACCGGGCCCGACCTGTCCGCAAAATTTCTGTCTTTTGGTAGATGTGTAGAACCCTCCCGACGCGCAATCCTGGACTGCGACACCGTTCACCAGGGCGCCGAAGGAGCTGGTAATGATCCCTGTAGTCCGCCGTTTCACCCGATCGATCGTGGTTCTCGCGAGTTTGGTCGCCGCGTGTGTGTGCGTGCCGGCCGCGCACGCGGAGCCCGGGATCGTCGGTGGCAAGCCCGCGAACATCGCGGAGTACCCGTTCACCGTGGCGCTGACCGATGCCACCGGCCTCCAGTTCTGCGGCGGGACGCTGGTCGCGGCGGACAAAGTGCTGACAGCGGCGCACTGCGCGCAGGGGGAGAGCCCGCCGTCGCTGCGAGTCGTCAGTGGACGGACGCAGCTGAGCGGCCGGGACGGGACGGTGTCCACTGTGTCCCACGTGTGGGTGCATCCGCAGTTCAAGGACGCCACGCAGGGCTACGACGTGGCGCTGCTGACCCTCACGCAGCCGTTGACCGCGCAGCCGCTGCCGCTGGCGACGAAGGACGACCCGGGCTACCAGGCCGGCACCGAGGCGACGATCCTGGGCTGGGGCAACACGGAGCCGATGGGCGACTCGTCGGACGTCCTGCTGAAGGCGACGGTCCCGGTCACGAGCGATGATTATTGTGCGAAGGCGTACCCCCAGCAGTACACCCCCGAGGCGATGGTCTGTGCCGGCTACCCGGAGGGCGGAGTGGACACCTGCCAGGGCGACTCGGGAGGCCCCCTGGTGGCCGCCGGAAGGGTCGTAGGAGTCGTCTCGTGGGGCGAAGGCTGTGCCGAACCAGGAAAGCCGGGAGTCTACGCCCGAGTCGGCGCCTACCACGACGAGCTGCAAGCACAACTAACCCCAGCCGACGTCCTACCCTGACGCCTCGCCGGCCGCCTACCAGCACTCCCCGCCCCCACCGGCGCACCTCCCCGCCCGCTGGCGCGCCCCGGTCCCACCGGTGCGCCCCTGCCGCCCGCCGGCGCACCCCCGGCCCGCCGGGTGCACCCACCG
>NZ_AFWY03000058.1:0-49669 GCF_000231075.2 Amycolatopsis sp. ATCC 39116
CCGCCGCAGCGCAGCCCGCGCAACCCGACCGCCGCGTTCATCCCGCCGCCGAAGCCGCCCCAGCAGGCCAAGCAGTCCCCGCTGAAGCGCAAGGGCGTGCTGGCCGGATCGGCGGTGGCCGTGGTCGCCGTGCTCGTCGTCGTGCTGGTCGTCCTGCTCAACGGCGACGACAAGACCAACGGCGGCGCCTCGCAGGCCAACGCGGGCGGCATCACCGCCCCCACCTCCGCGCCGCCCAGCACGCCCAGCAGCGCCGCCCCGGCCGACCTCGGCCAGACGGCCAACACCGGATCGGTGGACTTCGGCTCGGCGGGCCAGGTGGTCAAGGCCTACCTCGACAGCTCGGGATCGCCCCAGGCGTGGGGCCTGCTCACGCCCGCCGCGCAGGCCGTGTTCGGCAGCCAGCAGGCGTTCCAGCAGTACTGGGACGAGCACGAGATCGAGGGCTACAACTCGATCCGCGCGGACAAGGGCGCCAACGCCGACGGTTCCGCCGACATGTCCGTTTCGATCGACGGGGTCGGCCGCGTCTCCTGGCGCGTGGTCAACACCGCGGCCGGGCTGCGGATCGACGCGAACACGAAACTCGGCTGACCTACCCTGGTCGGTATGACCGAGAGCGGCCGCAACCCGCGCTTCGACGACGACCTGGTCGGGCTCGACCCCGACGATCCGGAGGCCCAGGCGTTCGCGCGGCACCTGGACCGGATGCAGCGGTGCGAGCCGGGTTTCACGGTCGAGGGGACCCTGCACAACGTGGCGGAGTTCGCCGAGTCCAGCACCCGGGTCGGCGGGCTGCGGTGGTGGATCGCGGCCACCGTCGTGGTGCTGCTGGTCCTCGGCGTGATCGTCGCCTCGTGGGACATCGTGGTACGGGCCGTGCAGTGGCTCGCCGAGTAGCCTGAAGCATATGAAACCTCGCATGGAACCCGTCGTGGGAGCCACCCCGAAGGTGGTCAAGTCGGACCAGGAGTGGCGCGAGCAGCTCTCCCCCGAGGAGTACGCCGTGCTGCGCCAGGCGGGCACCGAGCGGCCGTTCACCGGCGAGTACACCGACACCAAGACCACCGGCATCTACGAGTGCCGCGCGTGTGGCGCCGAGCTGTTCCGCAGCGACACCAAGTTCGAGAGCCACTGCGGCTGGCCGTCGTTCTTCGACCCGTCCTCCTCGGACGCCGTGCTGCTGCGCGAGGACCGGTCGCTGGGCATGGTGCGCACCGAGGTGCTGTGCGCGACCTGCCACAGCCACCTGGGCCACCTCTTCGAGGGCGAGGGCTACCCGACGCCGACCGACCAGCGGTACTGCATCAACTCGATCTCCCTGCGCCTGGTGCCCGCGGAGTAAAACCCGCGCCACGACACGCACCCGCCCGCTACCCTGCGGGTGTATGGGGGCGTACTGGGGGTTGTCCGCCCGGGAGTTCGCCGCGCTCTACGCGGCGCTGATCCTGGTGCCGCCGGTGGTGCGGCTGCTCGGCCCGGTCCTGCTGCGGTACCGCCGGATACGGCCCGGTGCCGAGCGGGTCACCGCGGTCGAGCTGGCGGTGCTGGCCGGCGGGCCGGACCGGGCCGTCGACCTGGTGCTCGCGGACCTGGTCGCGCGCCGGTGGATCCGCGTGGACGCCGGTGGCCGGCTGACCACCACGACGACGCGGTCCCCAGGGGAACCACTCGCCATCGCCGTGGTGCTGGCGGTGTCGTTCTGGCGCGGCCTGGCGACCGCGCAGACCCTGCGCCTGCACCTGGCGGACAGCCCGCAAATCGGGGAGGTCGTGCGCGGGCTCGCCGCCCGCGGGCTGGTGGTGCCGCCCGGTGACGTGTCCGGCATCCGGGTCGCGTCCCGGGTCCTGCTGGTCGGGGTCGTGATCAGCACGTTCGTCGGCGGCTACGCGGTGGCCGCCATCCCGGTGATGCTGGCCGGGGTGCTCGTCCTCGGGGCGGCCGAGCTCGTCCCGTCGCCGAGGCGCACCGTCGCGGGGAGCCGCTTGCTGCGTGGCGCCACGGTTCTGGGAACCACCGCCGGGCCGGGTCCGTCGAACGGCCAAGTCCGGGGGTGGATTCGGAGGTGGCGGGGTGGCTGGTCCGGTGATCCTGGCGGTCGGTGACGGGCCCGCGTTCTGGGGCCTGCCCGCTTCGACGTTCCTCCCGCTCTTCGCCGCGTTGCTGGTGCTGCCCGTGGTGGTGCGCTTGTTCGGTTCGCGGCTGCTCAAGCGGCGCGGCGGCGGGCCGCACCACCCGCCCGGGCTGATCGAGCTGGGGTTCCTGGCGGGCGGCCCGGTGCGGGCGACCGACACCGCGCTCGCGGATCTCGTGGAGCGGCAGCGGATCCGGGTGAGCAGTGGCGGGAGGCTGTCCACGACCGGCGGCCACGCCCCGGCCGACCGGCTGAGCGCGGCGGTCTGGACCGCGGTGCGCGACGGCCGCGGCACGTGGACCCTGCACGACGTGCGCGCGGCGGTGGTGGGCCGCGCCGAGTTCGACGAGCTGCGCGACCGGCTCGCCGGGGAAGGGCTCCTGGTCACGCCCGGGGCGGTGCGCAACGTCCGGCGGCTGGCGACGCTCCTGCTCTTCGCGGTCGTGGTCCTCGCGTTCCTGGCCTTCCCGGACGGCACGTTCGTGCTGGCGGTGCTGCCGGCCGGGCTCCTCTGGGCGCTCACCGACCGGCGGCCACGCGGCCCGGCCAGGACTTCGACCGGTGACACCGCGCTGCGGGTGGCGGGCATGACCACGGGCGGGGCCGCGCAGGCGGTGGCCCTCGGTGGCCTCGCCCGCCACCCGGACCAGGCCATCGCGCAGGCGCTGCTGTCGGCGCCGCCGCCGCGGAAGCCACGGCGCCGCGGAGGCTGGTCCGGCTCGTCGTCGGGCTACGGCTGCGGGTCGTCGGGCAGCTCCTGCGGAAGCAGCTCGTGCGGAAGCGGTTCGTGCGGCGGAGGCAGCTCGTGCGGCGGCGGTGGTGGTTGCGGGGGTGGCGGCGGTGGTGACTGAGCGCTTCGGGCCGATCGGCTTCACCGACTACGCGGGCCTGCGGGTGGGTGGGCTTGCGGCGGGTTCGACCTCGGGGCTCGACGACTGCGGTGGCGATGGTGGAGGCGGTTGCGGTGGCGGTTGAGCGGCTGGGCGTGGGCATCGGGTGGCGGCCGGAGATCGACCTGTCGATCGCGCGGCTGCCGGGTGTGGAGTGGGTCGAGGTGATCGCCGAGAACCTGCACCCGGGTCGCCTGCCCGCGGCGCTGGTGGAGCTGCGGGAGCGTGGCATGCCGGTGTTGCCGCACGCGGTGTCGCTGTCCCTGGGCGGCGCGGAGCCGCTGGACACGCGGCGGGTGGAGCACCTCGCGGCGGTCGCCGACGAGCTGGACGCGCCGCTGGCCAGCGACCACGTGTGTTTCGTGCGCGCGGGCGGGCTGGACGCGGGGCACCTGGTGCCGCTCCCCCGCACACGGGAGGCGCTCGATGTGCTGGTGGAGAACGTGCGGCTGGCGCAGTCGATCGTGGGCAGGCCGTTCGCGCTGGAGAACATCGCCGCGCTGCTGGAGTGGCCGGACGCCGAGATGAGCGAGGCCGCGTTCCTGGCCGAGCTGACGTCGCGGACCGGGTGCCTGCTGATCGTGGACGTGGCGAACCTGTACGCGAACGCGCGGAACCTGGGCGCGGACCCGGTGGGGTTCCTGGAGGAGGTGCCGCTGGAGCGGGTGGCGTACGTGCACGTCGCCGGGGGCGTCGAGGCCGACGGCATCTACCACGACACGCACACCCACCCGGTGCTGCCGGAGGTGCTCGACCTGCTGAGCGAACTGCGGCGCCGACGGGAGCCCCCCGGAGCGCTCCTGGAACGCGACGGCGCCTACCCACCGGACGACGAACTGGCCGCGGAACTGGCCGCGATCCGGGAGCGCCTGTGAGCGGGCGCGAGGGGCTGGCCGCCCAGCGGGCCGAGCTGCTGCGCGCCCCGATCCGGGAACACCCCGGAACCTACCGGGATGCCCGGCGAGCCAAACTGCTGGCGCCTGGTTGGCCACCGAACCTGCCACGCCCCGGGAGTACCAGTGAGCGGCCGGAACGAGCGCGGCGGCCCGCCAAGCCAACTGCTACACGCCCCGCTGACCCCACCCCGGGAGCACCTGTGCCCAACCGGAAGGAACTCGCGACCCAGCAAGCCGAACTGCCACACGACCCGCCGGCCGCCGAACCCACCGCGACCCGGAAGCACCTGTGCCCAGCCGGGAAGAACTCGCCACCCAGCAGCCAAACGGCTGCGCGCCCGGCCGGCCACCGAACCCGCCACGCCCCGGGAGTACCAGTGAGCGGCCGGAACGACCGCGGCGGCCCGCCAAGCCAACCACTGCACGCCCCGCTGACCGCGACGCGGGAGCACCTGTGACCAGCCGGGAAGAACTCGCCGCCCGGCAGGCTGAGTTGCTGCGCGCCCTGCTGGCCGGCGGGGTTCCTCCGGCGGGCTTCGACCCCGGCCGGGTGGCCGCCGAGGTGCTCGCCCTGCGAGCCAAGCGCCGCTCCATCGTCGCCGACCTCAGGCCCGATCTCTTCCGCCTGCTCGGCGACCGGTTCCGCCCCCTGTTCGACGCCTACGCCGAAGCCACACCCCGCACGGACGGCACCGGCTACCGCCAGGACGCCGCGAACTTCGCCGCCTGGCTCGCCGAGCGCGGCGAACTCCCCCGGCGGCGCTGGTGGTCCCGCTTCACCCGCTGACCGACGGCCACGCCAACCACGCTAGTGCGCCGTGATGCCGCCGTCGACGACGATCTCCGCGCCCGTGACGAAGGACGACTCGTCGGAGGCGAGGAACAGGATCGCCGCGGCGATCTCGTCCGCTGTGCCCGCTCGTTTCATCGGGGTGCGCAGGATGTCGGCCTGCTGGTCGCCCTCGATGTCGAGGATGTCCTGGATCATCGGTGTCGCGATGACGCCGGGGTGCACGGAGTTGACCCGCACCCCCCTCGTCGCGTACTCGACGGCCGCCGTCTTGGTCAGCAGCCGCACCGCGCCCTTCGAGGCGTGGTAGGCCGCGGCCGACCCGCCGCCGATGATGCCCAGGATCGACGACACGTTGACCACCGACGCGTTCCCGCTCGCGCGCAGCAACGGCATCGCGGTCTTCATGCCCAGCCAGGTGCCCTTCTGGTTCACCGCGATCACCCGGTCCCAATCGGCCTCGGCGGTGTCCTCGATGCCCGGCCAGTCCACGATTCCCGCCACGTTGACCAGCACGTCCAGCCTGCCGAAGCGCTCCGCCGTCCTGGCCAGGGCCGCCTGCCAGTCCCGCGCCGAGGAGACGTCGAGGTGCACGCGCAGCGCGTCCTCCCGCTCCGGCCCGCTCCCGGTGACATCACCCAGCACCAGCCGCGCCCCCTCCCGGGCGAACAGGGCCGCCGTGGCCGCCCCGATCCCACCCGACGCGCCCGTGATCAACGCGACCTTGCCGTCCAGCCGTCCCGGCATCCCGCTCCCTACTACCGCTGCCATCACCCCCCGATCCTGCAGCGACGGGAGCGGGCCAGCCAGGGTGCGTTACTCCCAGGACCGCGCTAAAGCCACTCCGCGACCGCACTCCCTGGCAGCGGCGGCCCGGAAGTCCACATCGGACGCGGCACCATCCCACCCGGACAGGTCACGTGACGCACCAAGCCGAACTCACTCCCGGTCTCGGCAAGGAAATCCGAGAAGTCCACAGTGGATCCACCAGGAACCCGGCCCAGTCCGTCGAGCCACCGCCCCGTCCGGGCCAGCGCGAGGCGCACCCGCCTGCTGCCGCCCTCGACGGCCCGGTTCCGCAGCGCGACCATGGCGGCAGCCGCGGCCAGCCAGCCCGTCGCGTGGTCCAGCGCCTGCACGGGCAACGGCCGGGGTTCCTCGGCGCCCCAAGCGATTCCCGACGCCATCTGCGCCAGGCTGTCGAACCCGCGCCGACCCCGCCACGGGCCTTCCCAGCCCCACGCGTTCAGCTCCACCAGCACGATCCCGGGCCGCGCCGCCGCCAGCCGCTCCGCCGTGAACCCCAGCCCGGCCAGCGCGCCCGGCCGGAACGACTGCAACACGACATCCGCGGACCCGATCAGACCCCACAACGCGGAACGCCCGGCCTCGGTGCGCAGGTCCAGGTGCGCCGAGCGCTTGCCCATTCCGGTGTCGACCACCAGCGGGTGCACGACCGGCAGGTGCGCGGCCCCGATGTGCAGGACGTCCGCGCCGTGCGCGGCCAGCACCCGGCCCGCGACCGGACCGGCGATCACGTGCGTCAGGTCCAGCACCCGCACCCCGCCCAGCGGCCGCGGCGACTCCGGCAGTGGCCGCGCCGGGGCCGTCCCCACCAGCTCCTGCACCACGAGCGGTCCGTCCAGCGCCCGCCCCATCGCGCTGTCCAGCCACTCTTCGCGGGTGCGCATGGCTGCCGCCGCCCCGCCCGCGGCGACCACCGCCTCCTGCACGTCCCACGCGTCCCGTGCGGCGACCGCCGACGCCACCGCCGCGCGGTCCTCGGTCACCCCGAGTGCGCGGCACACCGCCGCAGCGTGGTGGGGGTAGTTGCAGTGCAGCCGGACCCAGCCGTCGGCCGCGCGGTAGTCGCCGGACAGCGGCGCCCACGCGTCCCCGGGCGGCTCGCCGTCCACCCGCACCAGCTTCTCGCTGGAGAACGCCGCCGCGGCGTGCCGCGTGTCGGCCGACACCGCACCGGGGTCGATTCCACGCAGCCGCAACAATTCCGCGGCGGCCAGGGTGGCCGCGGCGACGCTCATCGACGCGGCCGCCGCCACCCGGTACGGCCCGGGCAGCACCGTTTCCGGGCCGGTGATCTCGACCGGGCCGGGCGCCTCACCGGTCAGATCGCGCCACAGCGCGCCGAACACCTACGGCAGGTTCAGGATCAGCTCGGCCGGAACGACCTTCGTGCCGGTGTAGAACGGGATCTCCTCCCGCACGTGCCGCCGCGCCTCGGTGCCGCGCAGGTGCCGCATCAGGTCGACGATGCGGTGCAGCTCGTCGGCCTCGAAGGCGAGGATCCACTCGTAGTCGCCCAGCGCGAACGACGCCACCGTGTTGGCGCGCACGTCCGGGTAGTCGCGGGCCTCCTTGCCGTGGTCGGCGAGCATCTTGCGGCGCTCGGCGTCCGGCAGCAGGTACCACTCGTAGGAGCGGACGAACGGGTACACGCAGACGTACTTGCGCGCCTCCTCCCCGGCCAGGAAGGCGGGGATGTGGCTGCGGTTGAACTCCGCGGGGCGGTGCAGCGCGAACTGGCTCCACACCGGCGTCGACACGCGGCCCAGCGGGGTGCGGCGGAACCCGGTGTAGGCGGCCTGCACCTGCTCCGGGGTCTCGGCGTGCCACCAGATCATGTAATCGGCGTCGGCCCGCAGCCCGGCGACGTCGTACACGCCGCGCACCACGACCCCCTTGCCCTCCAGGGCGTCGAGGTACTCGGTGGTCTCGGTCGCGGCCTGGCCGCGATCCTCGGGGAGCCGCCCCGGCTCGACCCGGAACACCGACCAGGCGGTGTAGCGGATGGTGTCGTTGAGCTCCTGATAGTTCAGCCGCGCCATGCCCCCATCTTGGCACTGCCCGGAAACCCGCTGCTAGCGCACCAGCTGTGAGGTGATGCGGGTCGCGGCCGCGGTGGCCGTCGCGATGCACGCCGGCACCCCGACACCGTGCAGGGCGGCCCCGGCCAGCGCCAGCCCGGGCACCTCGGCGACGGCCCGCTCGGCGCGCTCGACGAGGTCCAGGTGCCCCGGCCCGTACTGCGGCAGCCCGCCGCCCCAGCGGGTCACCACGACGTCGAGCGGCTCGGCGGTGATCCCGGTCAGCTCGGCGAGGTCGTCGCGCACCAGGCGGACCAGGTCGTCGTCGTCGCGGTGCAGCGCGCCGGGCTCGCGGAAGCGGCCGACCGAGCCGCGGACCAGCACCGGGCCGGTGTCCAGGTGCGGCCACTTGCGGGTGGAGAAGGTGAAGGCCTTGGCGGCGAACGGCTCGCCGTCCGCGCGGCGTTCCCGCGCCCCGATCAGCACCCCGGACGCGTCCGGCAGCTCGGTGCCCGGTGGCAGGGCCATCGCCACGACCGCCATGGACGCCAGCTCGACCTCGCCGAGCGCCGACGACGCGGCCGGCGCGGCACCGTCGAGCAGCTTGCGGGCCGCCGGCGCGGGCACCGCGAGCAGGACGGCGTCGGCGTCGATCAGCTCGTCGCCGATCTCCAGCTGCCAGCCGCGCTCCCGCCGCCGCAGCGCGGTGACCGGCCGTCCGAGGCGGATGTCCGGCTTGGCCAGCTCGACGAGCCGGTCGACGAGCGTGCCGAGACCGCCGGGCAGGGTGCCGAACACCGGCGCACTGCTGGGCTGGGACGGGATCAACCCGGCCGCCGCAGCGGTCAGCGAGGGCGCGCCGCGGTCGATCGCGGTGGCCAGGGCGGGGACGGTGGCGCGCAAGCCGAGACCGTCGGCGCCGCCCGCGTAGACGCCGCCGAGCAGCGGGTCGACCAGCCGGTCCACGAGTTCGTCGCCGAAGCGCTCGCGTAGCAGGGCGCCCAGCGCGGTGTCGGACTCCAGCGTCACCGGGGGCAGGTCCGGCTCGGCGGCCACGCGCGCCCGGCCCTTGTCCGAGAGCACCTCCGCGACCGCGTCCGGCGAGCCCGGGATGCCCATCAGCGTCCGGCCGGGCAGCGGGGCGAGGTGGCCTCCGGCGCGCACGGTCGAGCGGGCCTTCGCCGGGTGGACCAGCTCCAGCCCGAGCTCGGCGGCCAGTCCCACGCCTTCCGGGCGCCGGGCGAGGAAGGCCTCCGCGCCCACGTCGTAGCGCACGCCCGCGACCTCCGCGGTGCGCAGCTTGCCGCCGAGGCTGTCCGTGGCCTCGACGAGGGTGATCGCCGCGCCGTCGCCGAGCGCGCCGCGCAGCCGGTACGCCGCGACCGCGCCCGACACGCCCCCGCCGACGACCGCGACGTGCATCAGCCCTCCAGGCTGTGGACGAGCTCGACGACGCGGGCCAGCACGTCGGGATCGGTGCCGGGGGGCACGCCGTGGCCGAGGTTGAAGATGTGCCCGGCGGCGGCGCGGCCCTCCGCGGCGATGCGGCGCACCTCGGCCTCGATGACCGGCCAGGACGCCTGCAGCAGCGCCGGGTCCAGGTTGCCCTGCACGACCGGCACGGGCTCGCCGTGCGCGGTCAGCCGCCGCACGGCCTCGTCCAGCGGGACGCGCCAGTCGACGCCGACCACGTCGGCCCCGGCCTCGCGCATGGCGGTCAGGAGCTCGCCGGTGCCGACGCCGAAGTGGATGCGTGGCACGTCCAGGTCCGCGACCGCGCCGAGCACGCGTGCCGAATGCGGCAGCACGAACTCGCGGTACTCGCGCAGCGTCAGCGCGCCGGCCCAGGAGTCGAACAGCTGCACCGCGTCCGCGCCGGCTTCGATCTGGCCGCGCAGGAAGGTCACCGCGATGTCGGCCAGCTGTCCGGCCAGGTCGTGCCACACCTCGGGTTCGGAGCGCATGAGGGCCTTGGTGCGCTCGAAGCTGCGGCTGGGGCCGCCCTCGATGAGGTAGGACGCGAGCGTGAACGGCGCGCCGGCGAACCCGATCAGGGGGGTCTGGCCCAGCCGCTCGACGAGCAGTCGCGTGCCGTCCAGCACCGGCTCGAGCCGCTCGGGCTCCAGCGCGGGCAGGCTGCGGACGGCGGCGGCGTCGCGCACCGGCTCCGCCACGACGGGCCCGGTGCCGGGCACGATGTCGACGTCGATACCGGCGGCGACCAGCGGCACCACGATGTCGCTGAAGAAGATGGCGGCGTCCACGCCGAGGCGGCGGACCGGCTGGAGCGTGATCTCGGCGATCATCTCCGGGTCGAAGCAAGCCTTGAGCATCGGCACGCCCTCGCGCAGCGCCCGGTACTCGGGCAGCGAGCGGCCGGCCTGGCGCATGAACCAGACGGGCAGACGCGCGGGACGACGGCCGCGGGCGGCCGTCAGGAAGGGGGACCCGGCGAGGTCCCGGCGGCCCGTGCGTGGCCGCGACTGCGCAGTAGTGGACATCGTCAACCATGGTGCCACGCGGCCCTGGGGCCCCTTCCCTCGGCGCGTCTGCCGCCCGGTGCCCGTTCGCCGTCCTACAGTCGGGCTGTGACCGCGATGACGCATGCGCCCGAGATGTTCCGTGAAGCTGTCGCGGCGTTGCAAGCGATCCGGCCCCGGCCGGAGATGACCCTCGAACCCGTGCGCGCGCCGCAGCGCCTGGCCCCCTGGTCCTACGCGCTCAGCTGCGACGCGACGGGTCCGGCGGACGTGACGGCCACCGGCCGCCTGGTGCTGCTGCACGACCCGGAGGGCCCGGAGTCCTGGGACGGGGTGCTGCGGATGGTCGTCTACGTGCGCGCGGAGATCGACCGGGAACTGGCCAGCGACCCGTTCCTGCCCGCGGTCGGCTGGTCGTGGCTCACCGACGCGCTGGAGACCTCCGGCGCGTCCTTCACCGCGCTGGGCGGCACGGTCACCGAGACCTCGTCGGCGCGCTTCGGCGACATCAGCGGCCCGGCCCGCACCGACGACCTGGAGCTGCGGGCGTCCTGGACGCCGTCGGACCAGCACCTGCGCCCGCACGGCGAGGCGTTCTGCCAGCTGATGTCGAGCGTGGCCGGGCTGCCGCCGGTCGGGGTCTCGCTGTTCGGCCACCGCCAGAGCGGCTGAACGACCCCCGCGACGCGCCGAGTGTGACGTAGACCTCACTCCGCGGCCCGCGGCGGCGTCGATAGAGTTCGGTCCCGCGGCCTCCGGTCACCCTGGCGATCCCGGGGCGGGGGCTCTCCGTAGATCCACACGAGCCGCCTACGCTGCGCAAAGAGTTCACGTCAGTCGATCTGATGACCCCACTGGTCCAATCGGTGAACGCTGTAGAACACAGTTCGTGAGCAGATGCACGGTCCGTATGCACGCGCAGCAGCCTGCCCCCAAAAAGGCCATATCGCTGGCACTCTGCGACGCGTTAGCCACAGGCAGTTTATTACTCCGAACGTGGTACAACGATGCCAGCTAGTAACTACCCGATCGAGATAGATACCCGTTCGATCCCCCCGCGGAAGGCGATCGGCGGCTAGAGTGCCTCTTCGACGACACCACTTTCGGTCTAGAGCTGGCGCGGCTGATCGGCCGAAAGTACCCGGTGCCGGTCGGGGGGCACGACCGACTCCAGGGAGGTAGTGACGTGGCTGCCGTCGGCTTGTCGCAGGCCGTCAGATCCACGCCAGCCGGTGCTTTGCCGGCGAGCATGGTCCCGCACCCGCGGGAAGAGCTGTTTTCGGTGCGGGTGGTCGACGACCACCCGCTCCTGAGGGAGGCGATTGCCGCACGACTCGCACAGATGGGTGCGGGCACCGTACACGAAGCTGCCTCGGTAGCGGAGGCGAGGGCGCGGGCGACCGCGACGGGTCCGTGCGACCTGGCCATCCTCGACCTCGGGCTGCCGGACGGGAGCGGGATCGACCTGGTCACGGAACTCCGCAGCCAGGGCTGGCCCCGCATCGTGGTGCTCGCCTCGTCCGACGACCCGTATGCCGTGCGCTCGGCCTTCCAGGCCGGTGCCCAGGCGTACCTGCTGAAGTCGGCCTCGCCCATGGTGGTGACCGACGGGGTGCGCCGGGTGCTGGACGGCGGGGTGTACGCGGACCCGAGCGTGGCCCCGGTGCTGGCGACCGGCACGCGGGTGCCGGGCACCGACAACACGCCGCGGGAGCTGTCCGCGCGCGAGGTGGAGGTGCTGCAGCTGGTCGCCGACGGCCAGTCCAACAAGGAGATCGGCGAGGAGCTCAGCCTCTCGGCGCTCACCGTCAAGTCGCACCTGTCCCGGATCGGGCGCAAGCTCGGCACCGGCGACCGGGCGCAGATGGTGGCGCTGGCGATGCGAGCCGGCGTCATCCGCTGATCCCCAGCCGATAACACGACCCAACGGACGGGCGTACCGGTGACGGTGCGCCCGTCCCGTAGGGTTGACCGACGTGGAAACCGCAGATCAAGTGCCTGATACCAGCGAACCGGACGTCCCGGTCACGCTCAAGGAGCCGGCCGACGGGACGCCGGACGTGGTGGCGGACGAGCCGGCGCTGGCGCGTGCCTGCGAACGGCTGGCGGCGGGCACGGGTGCGATCGCGGTGGACACCGAGCGCGCGTCCGGCTACCGCTACTGGCCCAAGGCCTACCTGGTGCAGTTGCGCCGGGAGGGCTCCGGCACGGTGCTCGTGGACCCCATCGCCCTGGAGGGCAGGCTGGGGCCGCTGCAGGACGTGCTGAACGGCGAGGAGTGGGTGCTGCACGCCGCCTCGCAGGACTTGCCGTGCCTGGCCGAGCTGGACCTGGTTCCGGGCAGTCTGTTCGACACCGAGCTGGCCGGGCGGCTGGCCGGCTACGAGCGGGTGGCGCTGGGCACCCTGGTGGAGAAGCTGCTGGGCTACCACCTGGAGAAGGGGCACAGCGCGGCCGACTGGTCGAAGCGGCCGCTGCCGGTGGACTGGCTCAACTACGCGGCGCTGGACGTCGAGCTGCTGATCCCGCTGCGGGAGAAGCTCGAGGCCGAGTTGGACGCCCAGGGCAAGCTGGACTGGGCGCGCCAGGAGTTCGAGGCCGTCCGGACCGCCCCGCAGCCCCCGCCGAGGAGCGAGCCGTGGCGGCGCACGTCGGGGATCCACAAGGTCCGCACCGCGCGGGGCCTGGCGGCGGTGCGCGCGCTGTGGGAGGCCCGCGACGAGCTGGCCCGCAAGCGGGACCGCGCGCCGAGCCGGGTGCTGCCCGACAGCGCGATCGTGAACGCGGTGCTGGCGGAGCCGAAGTCCGTGGCCGAGCTGCAGGCGCTGCCGGTCTTCGGCGGACGCGTCCAGCGGCGCTACACGGGCAACTGGTTCCGCCACCTCCAGGCGGCGCGCCAACTGCCGCGCGACCAGCTGCCCAACCCGGCACAACCGAACGACGGCCCTCCCCCGGCGAACCGCTGGGCGGACAAGGACCCCGACGCGGCAGCCCGCCTGGCCGCGGCCCGCGCCGGGTTGGCGAAGATCGCCGACCACCACCAACTGCCGGTGGAGAACCTGTTGCTGCCGGACCTGTTGCGCCGCACCTGCTGGCGCCCACCAGAGGACAGGAGCCTCGAGGCGGTCTCGGCGGCACTGGCCGCGGGCGGCGCACGCCCGTGGCAGGTGGAGCTGACGGCGCCGGTGCTGGTAGAGGCTCTGCAGGCGACCGCCTGAGCAGCCCCACAGCGAAACGCAAGCCGGCAACGAAAAGCAAGTGACTACCCCAACCAGACCTCCCCCGCCCCCGATCCACAGCCGATCTTTAGTCGCCGACCAGTCGTGTCAAGGCACGCTTTCCCGCCTTGACACGGCTGCTCGGCGACTGAAACACAATCAGGCATCGGGGGCGGGGGTGGTCGGAAGGTGAGCATTTTGAGCGCCGTGAGGCGCATTCCGCCCGCAGGGCGGGCTCTTCGCCGCGCGAAGCCGCGGGTTTAAAGATCAAAAGAGTCCTCGCCGGACGGGCAGGCTCCGGGATGACCAGGGGTTGGGTGCCTCGTCTCACCTCGGGTGGGTGGTCGCTGGGTGGTCATCCCGTCGCCTTCCGGTTTGTGCATATCACCTTGAGCCAGGGCCGCAAGGTTGGCATGTCATCTCACGCGAGCACGGAGGTTGCGGCCCTGGCTCAAGGTGATCGCGCCGGTGTCAGGCGACGGGATGACCACCCAGCTCGGGTTGTGTTCACAGATCAGCTCTCGCCGCTCGAAAAGGTGGTCCTACCCACCACACTGGTTACCCATCGGTAACCGGGGCTAGAGTGGCGTCATTACCGCCGGGTAACCGGCGGTCCCAGAGCTGACAGAGGGAGCACATCGTGGCTGCAACCCCCCTTGCGCCGACCGCGCGGGCGGTGCGCACCGTGGCCTTCGTCGAGGGGGTCCGCACCCCGTTCGGCAAGGCGGGTGACAAGGGCATCTACGCCAACACCAGGGCCGACGACCTCGTGGTCAAGGTCATCCGCGAACTGCTGCGCCGCCATCCGGAACTGCCGCCGGAGCGGGTGGACGACGTCGCCATCGCCGCCACGACCCAGACCGGCGACCAGGGCCTGACGATCGGCCGCACGGCCGCCCTCCTGGCCGGTCTGCCGCGCTCGGTCCCCGGCTACGCGATCGACCGCATGTGCGCCGGCGCGATGACCGCGGTCACCACCGTCGCGGGCGGCATCGGCTTCGGCGCCTACGACATCGCCATCGCGGGCGGTGTCGAGCACATGGGCCGCCACCCGATGGGCGAAGGGGTCGACCCCAACCCGCGCATCGTCGCCGACAAGCTCGTCGACCCGTCCGCGCTCGTCATGGGCCAGACCGCGGAGAACCTGCACGACCGCTTCCCGGCCATCACCAAGCGCCGCGCGGACGAGTACGCCGCGCAGAGCCAGGAGCGCTACGCCGACGCCGTCAAGGCCGGCAAGATCGGCCCCGAGCTCGTCCCGGTCGCGATCCGCTCCGAGCTGGGCTGGGGCCTGGCCACCGAGGACGAGCCGCCCCGCCCGGGCACCACCGTGGAAACCCTGGCGAACCTGAAGACCCCGTTCCGCCCGCACGGCCGGGTCACCGCGGGCAACGCCGCGGGCCTGAACGACGGCGCGACCGGTGCGATCCTCGCCGACGAGGAGACCGCCCGCGAGCTGGGCCTGCCCGTCGCGATGCGGATGGTCGGCTACTCCTTCGCCGGCGTCGACCCCGAGGTCATGGGCGTCGGCCCGGTGCCTGCCACCGAGAAGCTGCTCAAGCGGACCGGGCTGTCCATCGACGACATCGGCCTGTTCGAGATCAACGAGGCGTTCGCCGTGCAGGTCCTGGCCTTCCTGGACCACTTCGGCATCGAGCAGACCGACCCGCGCGTCAACCCGTGGGGCGGCGCGATCGCCTGCGGCCACCCGCTGGCCTCCTCCGGCGTGCGGCTGATGACCCAGCTGGCCCGCCAGTTCGCCGAGCACCCCGAGGTCCGCTACGGCATCACCACGATGTGCATCGGCCTCGGCATGGGCGGCACCGTGATCTGGGAGAACCCTGCCTACGACGGGAGTGACAAGTGACGTTCACGGTTGAGCAGGCCAAGGCCGCCTTCCCGGACGAGGTGGTCACCCGCGCCACCACGCGCCTGATCCGGGTGCCCGGCCTGGACAAGCAGGTCGCGCTGATCACCCTGGACAACGGGCACGACCACACCCGCCCGTCCACGTTCGGCCCGCAGGGCCTGGTGAGCCTGAACGCCGCGCTGGACGAGGCGTTCGCCGCGGAACCGGCGGCCATCGCGGTCACCGGCAAGCCGTTCATCTTCGCCGTCGGCGCGGACCTGTCCGGCGTCGAGGCGATCAGCGACCCGAACCTGGCGCACGAGATCGCCGAAACCGGGCACGCGGTGTTCCGCCGCCTCACCGACTCGGCGATCCCGACCTTCGCGTTCGTCAACGGCGCGGTCATGGGCGGCGGGCTCGAACTGGCCCTGTCCTGCCACTACCGCACGCTGTCGGAGTCCGCCGCGGCGATCTCGTTCCCCGAGGTGTTCCTCGGCCTGTTCCCCGGCTGGGGCGGCACGCAGCTGCTGCCGAACCTGATCGGCCCGGACGCCGCGGTCACCGTGATCATCGAGAACGCGCTGAACCAGAACAAGATGCTCAAGCCGGCGCAGGCCGCGCAGCTGGGCATCGTCGACGAGCTGCTGGGCAGCGCGGACTTCCTGGAGCAGTCGCTGCTGTGGCTGGCGAAGGTCGTCAACGGCCAGGTCACCCCGCAGCGCAAGGAGATCGACCGCGGCGCCGGCTGGGACGCGGCGATCGCCCGCGCCAAGGCCATTGTGGACGGCAAGACCAAGGGCGCGTCGCCGGGCGCGACCACAGCCGTCGAGCTGCTCGAACTGGCCCGCGCCAACGACCTCGACGCAGGCTACGCGGCCGAGACGCAGGCGCTGGCGCAGCTGCTGATGGACGACACGCTGCGCGCCGGGCTGTACTCGTTCAACCTGGTCAACAAGCGCGCCAAGCGCCCGGCCGGCGCGCCGGACAAGTCGCTGGCGCGCAAGGTGACCAAGGTCGGCGTGGTCGGCGCGGGCCTGATGGCGAGCCAGCTGGCGCTGCTGTTCGTGCGGCGCCTGAAGGTCCCGGTCGTGCTGACCGACGTGGACCAGGCGCGCGTCGACAAGGGCGTGTCCTATGTGCACGGTGAGATCGACAAGCTGCTCGGCAAGAAGCGGATCTCGCCGGACGAAGCGAACCGGCTCAAGGCGCTGGTCAGCGGTTCGCTGGACAAGGCCGCCTTCGCGGACGCGGACTTCGTGATCGAGGCCGTGTTCGAGGAGATGGGCGTCAAGCAGCAGGTCTTCGGCGACCTGGAGAACTACGTCAAGCCCGAGGCGATCCTGGCGACGAACACCTCGTCGCTGTCGGTGTCGGAGATGGCGTCGAAGCTGCAGCACCCGGAGCGGGTCGTCGGGTTCCACTTCTTCAACCCGGTGGCCGTGCTGCCGTTGCTGGAGATCGTGCGCGGCGAGCAGACCGACGACGCGGCGCTGGCGACGGCGTTCGCGGTCGGCAAGCAGCTGAAGAAGTCCAGCGTGCTGGTCAAGGACGCCCCGGCGTTCGTGGTGAACCGGCTGCTGCTGCGCTTCCTCGGCGAGGTGCTGACCGCGGTCGACGAGGGCACCCCGTTCGACGTGGCCGACCGCGCGCTGGAGCCGCTGGGCCTGCCGATGTCGCCGCTGACGTTGATGCAGCTGGTCGGCCCGGCGATCGCGCTGCACGTCGGCGAGACGCTGCACGCCGCGTTCCCGGAGCGGTTCCCGGTGAGCGAGAACCTGAAGAAGTTCGTCGCGTCGGGCAAGACCGCGGTGTGGCAGTGGGACGACAAGGGCAACCCGAGCGTCGACCCGGAGGTCGCGGCGCTGTGGCAGCAGGGCGACCGGCCCTCGACCGCGGAGCAGCTGCGCGAGCGGGCGCTGGCCGCGATCGCCGAGGAGATCCGGATCATGCTCGACGAGGGCGTGGTCGCGGAGGCGCAGGACATCGACCTGTGCCTGATCCTCGGCGCGGGCTGGCCGTTCTGGCTCGGCGGCATCACGCCGTACCTGGACCGGACCGGCGTGTCGCAGAAGGTGACCGGCAAGCCGTTCCTGGCACCGGGTGTGGCCTCGGTGCCGGCGTAACCGCCGAACCTGGTGGCCCCCTCGCGCGTCCTACTGCGCGAGGGGGCCTTTCCCCGTCTGGGGAACAGCCACGGCCCACCCGCGAGCACCGCAATCGGAGACCGTCGTCCGCCGACGCTGGGCCGATTCGACCCGGCCCAGCCGGTAGAGGATCGCCCATCCCAGGATGACGCGTGCGTACAAACCCGCCGGGCATGTCGCAGCACGCCCCGGCCCCTGTCGACGGTCGGTCCTACCTGGTCTGGATCGCCTGACCGGTCGTGGACGCCCGGACGAACAACTCCGGCTCCAGGCGCTCGGACTCCGGTGACTGTCCGTTGAGGACGGTGACCAGCAGTTCGAGCGCGCGCCGCCCCATTTCGTGCATCGGGGAGCGGACGCTGGTCAGCGGGACCGGCAGTTCGGCGGCCAGCGGGGTGTCGTTGAAACCCGCCACCGCGACGTCGGCCCCGGGGCGCAGGCCGGCGTCCCGCACCGCGCCGAGTGCGCCGATCGCCGCGAAGTCGTTCACGGCGAAGATAGCCGTCGGCCCGGTCTCCGCCAGGAGCCGCTCGGCCGCCCGGTGGCCGCCGACGGTGTCGAATCCGGAGTGGACAGTCGCGACCTCGAGACCCTCCTCGCGGTACCGGTCGGCGAACCCGGCCGTCCGGTCGATGCCGGTGCTCGCGAACGGCTCCCCGGCGATCACCCCGGCCCGCCGGTGCCCCAGCTCCAGGAAGTGCTCCGCGACCAGCCTGCCGCCGCGGTAGTCGTCGCAGGTGACCGACGGGTGCCCGCCCGCGTGGCGGCTGACCAGCACGAACGGCACGCGCCGCTCGGCCAGCTCGCCGGTGAACTCCCCGTCGTGGTGCGCGTCGCCCAGGATGAGGCCGTCCACACGGCGCGACAGCGCCAGCTCCGTGCGCGCCCGCTGCTCGGCAGGCCGGTCGTGGCTGTTCATCACGAACGTCGCCAGCCCGTGCCCCGCCGCCGCGTCCTCGATGCCCTCGTAGATCGTGGCGAGGACGACGTCGGACAGCCGCGGCACCAGCACCCCGACGAGGTTGCTGCGCTGCGTGCGCAGGCTCTTCGCGTGCGGGTTCGGCCGGTAGTCCAGCCGGGCCGCCCACTCCCGGATCGCGTCGGCGGTCTCCCGGGAGGCGGCGCGCGCGGCGTCCTCCGGCGACCCGTTGAGCACGCGGGACACCGTGGAGATGTCGACCCCGGCGCTCTGCGCGATGGTCCGCAGCGTGGCCGGCCGCTTGCGCTCCGCTCGACCCACTTCCCAGCCTTCCGCCCGGCCACCCCTTGACGGCGGCTCCCGGGCTCCTTGATACTACCCAAACGATTTTCCCAAACGTTTGGGTACACGAGCAACACGGACCCAAACGTTTGCGCAAGGAGAGGAACACCGTGTCGTCATCCCTCGGGACCAGGCTCGCCCCGCCACCCGGCGCCGGCTGGTTCGCGCACCGCCCGGTGGCGGGCCTCGCCGCGGACCTGCGCGCCGGACGGCTCACGCCACGTGACCTGGTCGAGACCGCGCTCGCCGAACTCGCCCGGTGGGAGCCGGTGATCAACGCGTTCGTCACCGTGGACGAGGCCGGCGCCCGGGCCGCCGCCGACCAGGCGGGGCGCGAGCTGGCGGCGGGCGTCGACCGCGGCCCCTTGCACGGCGTCCCGGTCGCGGTCAAGGACGTGATCGACGTGCGCGGGCTGCCGACCACCGCCGGTTCCCGCCAGTTCACGGACCACGTCGCCACCGCGGACGCAGACTGCGTGCGACGGCTCCGCGCGGCGGGCGCGATCGTCCTCGGCAAGACCGCCACCCACGAAATCGCCTTCGGGCCGACGGGTGACCGCGCCGCGAACGGCCCGGCCCGCAACCCCTACGACCCGGGCCGGATGACCGGCGGGTCGAGCAGCGGCTCGGCGGCGGCGGTCGCGGCGGGCGTCGTCCCGCTCGCGCTCGGCACCGACACCGGCGGCTCCGTCCGGATCCCCGCCGCGTGCTGCGGAATCGTCGGCCTGAAGCCGACGCACGGCGCGCTCAGCACACACGGCGTCCTGCCCTTGGCGCCGTCGCTGGACACCGTCGGCCCGCTGGCCCGCACGGCCGCCGACGCGCGTCTGCTGTGGACCGTCGTGAGCGGAGCCAAGCCCGGAAACAAGACATCCCGTGTCGCGTGGCTGCCACCGGACACGATCCACCCGACCGCGCCGGAGGTGACCGCCACCGTCCGCGAGCGCCTGCGTGATCTCGACGAAGTCGTTGTCCCGCAAGCGGAAGCGCTGCGCGCCGCGTACGCGGCGATCCAGGGCAGCGAGGCCTATGCCGTGCACGCGGAGCGGCTCGCCGACCGGCCGGACCTGTTCGGCGACGAGGTCCGCGACCGCCTCCGGGCCGGTGGCGAAGTCCGCGGCTGGGAGTACGTCCGTGCCCGCGAGCTGCGCGACCAGGTCCGCGGCGAAGTGCTGGACCTGCTGCGGGAACACGGGATCTTCGCGCTGCCCACGACCCCGCTGCCCGCCCCGCCGCTCGATGCGCGCACCTCCGACGTCGGCGACGTGCGAGCCGCGCTGCTGTCGCTGACCAGCCCGTGGAGCGTTCTCGGGCTGCCCGCCCTGTCCGTCCCCGCCGGTCTCGTCGGTGAGCTGCCCGTGGGACTGCAGCTCGTCGGCCCGCCCGGCTCCGAGCACGACCTCCTGACGATCGCCGAACACCTCTGAAGGGAACAGCCGAATGTCGACGAGCGCCATCACCGCCGCTGCCGTGCAGTGCGACCCGCAGGTCGGGCTGGAGAACAAGGACAAGAACCTCGCCCGGACCCTCGAACTGGTCACCGAGGCCGCCGACCGGGGCGCGAACCTGGTCGTGCTGCCCGAGCTGGTCAACACCGGCTACTCCTTCGCCACGCGCGAGGAGGCCTACGCGCACGCCGAGGAGCTGTCCGGCCCGACGGTGCAGGCGTGGACCGAGCTGGCCCGCAGCCGCGGCATCCACCTCGTCGGCGGCATCACCGAACTCGACGGGGTCCGCCTGTTCGACACGGCCGTCCTCATCGGACCGGACGGGCTGATCGGGCACTACCGCAAAACCCACCTGTGGCACAAGGAAAAGCTCGTGTTCACGCCCGGCGACCTCGGGTTCCCGGTGTTCGAGACCCGCATCGGCCGGATCGGCCTGCTGATCTGCTGGGACATCTGGTTCCCGGAGGTCGCCCGCCTGCTCGCGGTCCAGGGCGCGGACGTCATCTGCAGCGTCAACAACTGGGTGTGGACGCCGCCGCCGCTGTTCGACGACGCCGGCCGGTGCATGGCCGCCTACCTGACGATGACCGCTTCGCACGTCAACGGTGTGCCGATCGTCGCGGCGAACCGGGTCGGCGAGGAGCGCGGCGCGAAGTTCCTCGGGTGCTCGCTGATCACCGGCACGAACGGCTGGCCCGTGAGCGAGGTCGCCACGCCCGAGGGCGACACGATCGTCTACAGCGGACTCGACCTGATGGCCACCCGGTCCGCGGCGATCTGGAACGAGCTCAACGACCTGCCGCGCGACCGCCGCACCGACCTCTACGATCCGCTGCTGGGGTACCGCGGCGGCCAGGCCTACCCGCGGTGATCCCGGTGCTCACCACGACCCGCCGGGCGACGAAGCCCGCCGGTGCGCTCGGCCGCTGGCTGGCCGGCGCCGCGCTGTTCGGGGTCACCGCGGGGCTCGCCCTGCTGCTGGCCCGCGTCACCGGTTCGCTGCCGCACGTCCTGTCCGCCTACGACGAGTGGCAGGAGCAGGCCTACCAGCAGATCCCGCAGTTCCTGCGCTGGGTCCTGGGCGACACCACCGAGGCGCAGTTCTACAAGTCCGCGCTCGGCGGGGTCGGCCTGCTGGCCGGTGGCTGGATCGCGCACGTCGGATGGCGGCGGGGCCGCCGCTGGGCCGGGTTCGCGGTCAGCGGGGGCAGCGGGCTGTGGCCGTGGGTCACCGCCGCGGCCCTGCTCGGGCTGCTGCTGTCCAACCTGGCCTGGGGGTGGACGATCCCCGCGACCGGCGCGTGGCAGCCGACGTTCGTGGCGTTCGTGTCGGTGCCGCCCATGGTGGTCCTGACCTACGGCGCGGGGTGGCGGGTCGCTGCCACCGGTGCCGTGCTCGGCGCCGCGCTGACCACGCCCGTCGCGTTGCTGCTGGTCAACTTCGTGTGCGTGCCGCTGGGGCAGCCCGCGGTGCTGGGCTCGGTGACCGCGATGTGGGTCAGCGCGCTGATCGCGTTCCCGCTGTGCCGCCGCCTGCCGTGGCTCCCGCGGCCGGTCCCGCCGCCCGCCGCGGAGCACAGCGTGCCGCGGCAAGGGCCGGTGTGGGTGGTGCGGCGCGTGCTCGCCGACTTCACCGAGGCGCCCTTCCACGGCAACGAGATCGCCTCGCTCGGACTGCTCGCCGGGACGGTGCTGACCTACCTGCTCAACCCGCTGACCCCGGTGTACGGCAGCGGTCTGCTGCCCGCCCTGCTCACCGCGCAGGTGCTCACCGCCACGCTCGGCGTGCTGGTGTACCGACGGCAGTGGGCTCGGCTCGGCTGGTACCCGACGTTCGTGCCGGTCGTGTCCGTCGCGCCCGCGGTGGTGCTCACCTACGGGCCGACGTGGCCCGCCGTGCTGAGCGGCGCGGTGCTCGGGGCGCTGGCCGCTCCCCCGCTGGCCGCGTTCGCGTCCCGGCGCATCCCGCTCGGCGTGCATCCCTGCGCGGGCAACATGTTCGCCATGACGGTGTGCACCGGCGTCCTCGTTCCCCTGCTGGACATCGTTCTGTGAAAGGAAAACCGATGGAGATCCTGCGGTTCGACCGCGACGGCACGACGCTGACCGCCGAGCGGCGCGACGGTGACGGGCCGCCGGTGGTCGTGGTGCCCGGCGTGATGGCCGACGCCGCGTCCTGGCGGCCGGTCGTCGACGCGCTCGCGCTGCCGAACCCGGTCGTCGTGCTGAACCGGCGCGGCCGGGCGCCCAGCGGCCCGCTCGGCGACGGGTACTCGCTGCGCACCGAGATCGACGACCTGCACCACGTGCTGGACACCCTCGGCGGCGACGTGGAACTGTTCGGCTGGAGCTACGGCGGGCTGATCGCGCTGGAGGCCGCGGTGCAGCGGCGGGATCTGCGGTCGGTGGTGGCTTACGAACCGGTGTCGAGCCCGTTCGGTGTCCACGCGCTGGAGTCGTTGCGGGCGGCCGAAGGCGATCTGGACCGCGCGGTGGAGATCGTGAACCGCGACGTGTCCGGGTTCTCCGCGGAGTACGTGGCCGAGCTGCGGGAGAGTCCGGTGTGGCCGGTGCTGCGCCCGCTGGCCCATCCGCTCGCGGCCGAACTCGCCGCGCTGAACGCGCACGAGCCGGCCTTCGACCGCTACCGCGAGCTCGACGTGCCGGTCACGTTGCTGCTGGGCGAGGTGAACGAGGGAGCCGAACCGTACGGCACGGCGTTCGCGGTGTTCGTGCGGGCGCTGCCCCAGGCCCGGCGGATGGTCATGCCCGGGCAGGGGCACCTCGCGCACGCCCAGGCACCGGAGGTGCTGGCGAAACACCTCGCGGCGGCGATCCGGCCCTAGGACTGCGCCCCTTGGTGAGGCGAGGGGCCAGGTCCTTGGTCGGCGGCGGCAGGCGCACCAGCATGCTGCTGGCGCCCGGAAAAGAGGGCTGCGCGCCCGGAGTCGAGGCGCTCGCGGTCGACGGGGAAGGACCCGGCCGGTCCCGCGGCCAGACTGAGCACGAAGATCCATCTTGCGATCGATGGGCGCGGGTCACCGACGCGAGTGCTGCTCACCGGCCAGGCCGCATCCCTCGACCCGGCAGGCGATGCGGGACCGGCGAGTCCGATTCACCAGCCCGGAACGGGAGGACACTTCCTAGGCGAGGGGGTCTCACAGTACCTGCATCACCAGGGTCTCCCGGACGTCCAGGACGCGTGTCACTTTGGTTGAGCCGGCTCCCAGCCGGCCGCATGCTTCCACGACAAAAGGGACGAAGACCCATGGCGGACGACCAGTTCACCACCCACGCGGATCTCTTCGATCTGAGTGGGAAGTACTCACTTGTCACTGGTGGCACCAGGGGCATCGGGATGATGATCGCGCGGGGCCTGCTGCAGGCGGGCGCCCGCGTCGTCATCAGCTCACGCAACACCAACGCGTGCACGGAGGCACAGCGTCTGCTCTCCGAATTCGGCGACGTTCAAGCATTCCCCGCCGACCTGTCCAGGTACGACGAGTGTCAGCGCCTCGCTGATCTCGTCAAAGGCGACTCGGATCGCCTGGACATCCTCGTCAACAACGCGGGAGCGATGTGGCGCGAGCCGCTGGAGACGTTCCCGGCCGAGGCCTGGGACACGGTGATCGACCTCAACCTCAAGTCGCCGTTCTGGCTGGTGCAGGCGCTGCTCCCCGCTCTTCGCCGGGCGGGCACCGCCGACGATCCCGCGCGGATCATCAACATCGGCAGTATCGCCGCCATCCACGTCGCCGAGTCGCCCAACTACTCGTACGCCGGCAGCAAAGCCGCGCTCCACCAACTCACCAGGGTGCTCGCCAGGGAACTGGGCCCCCAGCACGTCACGGTGAACGCGGTGGCCCCAGGAGTGTTCCCGTCGCAGATGATGGCGGCCACGCTCGACGCCATCGGCGACGAGATCGCCGCGAAGGCCCCGCTGCGCCGGCTCGGCCGCGACGACGACATGGCAGGTGTCGCCGTGTTCCTCGCCAGCCGCGCCGGGTCTTACCTGACGGGCGCCATCGTCCCGGTCGACGGCGGCATCGCCACGACCGCAACGGGTACCTAGGCGTTTTGCCGGCGGCCCCCGGGCTCGACGGGGGTACCAGCAGAACCTCCCTCCGCCCGCGGACAGGGCCTACGGTCAAGGAGTGGCCAAGATCGATCTGCGCACCGAGATCAAGGAATTCCTGAGCTCGCGTCGCGCGCGAATCACGCCCGAGCGGGCGGGATTGCCCGCCTACGGCGGCAACCGCCGGGTCGAAGGTCTGCGCCGCGAAGAGGTGGCTCTACTGGCGGGGGTGTCGGTCGACTACTACGTGCGCATGGAGCGCGGCAGCCTCACCGGCGCCTCCGACGGGGTGCTCGACGCGTTGGCCTCTGCCTTGCAACTCGACGAGGCCGAGCGCGATCACCTGTTCCACCTCGCGCGGCAGTCCAAGGGTCCACGCCGCCGGCGACCCGCCGTGACCGTGCGCCCGGCCCTGCAGCAGGTGCTCGACGCCATCACCGATGCGCCGGCTTGGATTTGCACTGGCCGTTATGACGTGCTGGCCATGAATCACCTTGCCCGCGCGCTGTATTCACCGGTGCTGGCCGACCCGCGACGGCCGGCGAACACTGCGCGGTTCGTGTACCTGGATCCCGGCGCGGCGAAAACGTTCTTCGTCGACTACGACCGGATCGCCTGCGACGTGGCTGCGAAGCTGCGCATGGAAGCCGGCCGCGATCCGCACGACGAGGAGCTGATCGCCCTGGTCGGTGAATTGTCGACGCGCAGCGAGCTCTTCCGGCAGCGGTGGGCATCCCAGGACGTCCGGCTCCACCGGTCCGGGCGCAAGCGTCTGCACCACCCGGTGGTGGGCCGGCTCGACCTGGACGTCGAGTCGATGGAGATGCCTGCCGAACCCGGCCTGCTCCTGAACGTCTACACCGCGCCCGCCGGCACGGCGACCGCGGACGGCCTGGCCCTGCTGGCGTCGTGGGCGGCCGGCCTTGGGCACCCGCGGTCGGAGCGCAGGCAAGCCCAGCCGGAGTCGCCGTAGCCTAGGCCTCCTTGGCGATCGCCTCCCGGACAGCGGGCACGATCTCCCGGGCCCAGCGGCCGAGGGAGATGTCGTCGTGGGCGGCGTGGCCCGGCGGGAACAGGATGAAGCCGGACATCCCGTGCTCGAGGACGCCCGAGGTCAGCTCCTCGACCCACTGGTCCACGGACCCGCCGATCCAGCGGCCCTCGTCGTCCCGCGTCTTCGCCAGCGGCTTGTCAGTGATGCGGCCAGGGAAGTTCAGGATCGTCCGGACCTCGCTCGGGTCGCGCCCTGCCGCGGCCGCCGCCTCGTCGATCACCGGCCGCGACGTGCGGTACCGCTCGCTCAGCCAGTCCGCCGCGTGGCCCGGCAGCCAGCCGTCGGCGACGCGGCCGGTCGCGGCGAGCGACTTCCGCCCGACCGACCCGGTCCACACCGGCGGCGCGGCCACCGGCGCGGGCTCGATGCCGCGCACCCGGTAGTGCCGTCCCTCGTGGGTCACCGGCTCTCCACCCCCGGCCAGGCTCTTGACCAGCAGGATCGCCTCCTCGAAGGCCTCCACCGCCTCGCCCGGGGTGAACCGCGGCCCGCCCATGTCGGCGATCCGGTCCGGGAGCCCGCCCGCGCCCACCCCGAGCACGACCCGGCCGCCGGACAGCGCCGACAGGGTCGTCACCGCCCTGGCCAGCATCGCCGGGGGCCGCAGCGGCAGGTTGGTGACGTTGGCGAAACCCGCGATGCGCTCGGTGTTCCCCAGCAGGAACCCGATGGTCGCGTAGGCGTCCAGGCGGCTCCCGAAGTAGGGGTGGTCGGACAGCGAGACCAGGTCGAGCCCGTCGGCGTCCGCTCGCCGGACCATGCGCAGCAGGTCGGTCACCTCGTCGACGCCGGTGTGCGCGCCGAACCCGAAAACCACGTCAGGTGCAGTCATGATAATCCCTCCAGTTCGTACTACGAACAATAATGGTTCGGAGTACGAACTGCAAGGTTCAGCGATCCAGGAAGACCGGGGGCACCTCGTTGTCCGTCACGACCCGGCCGAGCAGCCCGGCGAGCCGGTCGCGGTCGGCCGCGTCGAGCCCCGCGGGAAGCTGTTCGATCCGGCGGCAGGTCTCGGCGTAGAACTCCCCCGCCAGCCGCTTCCCCTCCGGCGTGAGCGCGACCAGAACCGCCCTGGTGTCGCGCGGATCCGGCTCGCGGCGGACCAGGCCGTTGCGTTCGGTGCGGTCGACCAGCCCGGTGAGGCTCGACTTCGCCAACCGCAGCACCGCGCCCAGCTCGGTCATGCCGTAGGGCCGCGCCATCAGCACGCACAACAGCTGCCCCTGCGGCATCGTGATGCCGTACTCCCTGGCCGATTCGGAATACACCGCGTTCACCAGGAACGTGGACCGCACCAGGGCGGTCACGATCCCCATCCGGCCGTCATCCTGTGCGGGCATTCCACCAGGTTAACAGTTCGTGGTGCGAATTACCTCAGGCATCGGGGTGGGGGCCGTGGCGGTCGCCGGCCTCCAGCGTCGCCATCCCGGCGATGTCGTGCGAGTCCAGCTCGAAGTCGAAGATGTCGATGTTCTCCCGGATGCGGCTCGGGGTGGCCGACTTCGGGATGACCATGTGCCCCATCTCGATGTGCCAGCGCAGCACCACCTGCGCCGGGGTCTTTCCGTGCTTGCGGGCGATCGTGGTGATCACCTCGTGGTCCAGCTGCCTGCCGCGAGCGAGCGGGCTCCACGCCTCGGTCACGATGCCGTGCTGCTCGTGGAAGCCGCGCAGCGCCGCCTGCTGCAGGCCGGGGTGCAGCTCGACCTGGTTGACCGCGGGCACGACCTCGGTCTCGGCCATCAGCCGTTCCAGGTGCGGGATCTGGAAGTTGGACACGCCGATCGCGCGGGCCCTGCCGTCGGCGAGGATCTTCTCCAGCGCGCGCCACGTCTCCACGTAGCGGTCCTGCCCCGGCACCGGCCAGTGGATGAGGTACAGGTCGACGTAGTCGAGCCCGAGCAGCTCCAGGCTGCCGTCGAACGCCTTCAGCGCCCGGTCGTAGCCGTGCTCGGTGTTCCACAGCTTCGTGGTGACGAACAACTCCTCGCGGGCCAGGCCGGACGACCGCACCGCGGCGCCGACGCCGCGCTCGTTGCCGTAGAGGGTCGCCGTGTCGAAGCTGCGGTAGCCGGCCTCCATCGCCACGTGCATCACCGACTCGACCTCGTCGTCGGGCAGCTTGTACACCCCGAACCCGAGTGCGGGCAGCTCGATCTCGTTGTTCAACCGGAGGGAAGGGACCATGCCCAGCACCGTAACTCAGCGGGTCGCGGGCAGCCGGACGGTGACGGCCAGCCCGCCGCCGACCACCGGTTCCGCGGCGACCAGCCCGTCGTGCGCCTCGACCGCCGCGCGCACGATCGACAACCCGAGACCCGCGCCGTGGCGGGCGGTGCGCGCCACGCCCGCGCGGCGGAACGGCTCGAACAGCTCGTCCACCGTCTGCGGGTCGACCAGCCCGCCGGAGGACCGCACCCGCAGCGTCGACCACTGCTCCCCGGCCTGGGTGGTGACCTCGATCCAGCCGGCGTCGACGTTGTGCCGCACCGCGTTCTCCAGCAGGTTGCCCGCGATGCGCTCGAGCAGCGCGGGATCGCCGGTGGTCCAGGCCGGCTCGACGTGGAAGGTGGTCTTGAGGCCGCGCTGGTCGGCCTCCCCGGACACGGCCCGCCACGCGCTCGCGACCAGCGCGGCGAGGTCGACCGGCTCGGTCACCACCAGCCCGGCGCCGTCGGTGCGGGCGAGCAGCAGCAGCGACCCGACGAGCTGGTTGGCCCGCTCGGTCGCGTCCCGCACCACGCCGGCCATGCGGCGCAGCTCGGCGGCGTCGGCCTGGTCGTCGGCGAGCGTGACGTCCAGTTCGGTGCGGATCACCGACAGTGGGGTGCGCAGCTCGTGGCTGGCGTTGGCGACGAAGTGCCGCTGCGCCTCGAACGCCGACTGCAGCCGGTCGAGCATCGCGTCGAAGGTCTGCGCCAGCTCGGCCAGCTCACCGCGCGCGTCGACCTCGCCGATGCGCTCGCCCAGCGACTCGACCGACAACCGCCGCGCGGTGCCGGTGATGTCGCGCAGCGGGCGCAGCACGCGCGAGGTGAACGTCCACGCCAGGATCGCGGTGGCCAGCACCACGCAGCAGAACGCGATGGTCCCGGCGAGCAGCATCTTGTCCCGCGCGTGGTCCCGCAGGTGCGTGGCCAGCGCGGCGGCGTCCACGTCCACGCCGTCGACGCGCACGACCGTGCCCGGCGGCATCTGCGGCACCGCGGCCACGGCGTCGCCGACCAGCGTCCAGGCCAGCCAGAGCAGCACGAGGCTCACGCCGGCTGCCAGCCCGGTCGCGAGCAGCGTGATGCGCGCCCGCAGGCTGCGCACCGGCGTGCGTGTCGAGCGCGAACTCACCCCTTCGCGGGGCCGGTGTCGCGTGCCCGGTACCCGGATCCCACCACGGTCTCGATGATCCCAGGTTCGCCCAGCTTCTTGCGCAGGGTCATCACCGTCACCCGCACGGTCGTGGTGAACGGGTCGGCGTTCTCGTCCCACACGCGCTCGAGCAGCTCCTCGCTGCTGACGACCGCGCCCTTGGCGGACATCAGGACCTCCAGGACGCCGAACTCCTTGCGGGTCAGGTCGACCGGGCCGCTCGCGCGGCGGACCGTGCGCTTGGCCGGGTCGAGCTCGACGTCGCCGACCGTGAGCAGCGGCGGCGCGGCCGGGGTGGCGCGACGGCCGAGCGCGCGGACGCGGGCGACCAGCTCCGGGAAGGCGAACGGCTTGGCCAGGTAGTCGTCGGCGCCGAGGGACAGGCCCTCGACGCGGTCGGAGACCGTGCCGCTCGCGGTCAGCATGAGGACGCGGGTCAGCTCGTCGGAGGAGACGATCTGGCGGCACAGCTCGTCGCCGGACATCCCGGGCAGGTCGCGGTCGAGCAGCACCACGTCGTAGCGTGTGATGCTCGCCTTCTCGTGCCCCTCGTCGCCGGTGAGGGCGACGTCGACCGCCATGCCTTCCCGGCGCAGCCCGCGCGCGATCGCGTCCGCCAGCGGCGCCTCGTCCTCGACAACCAGAATTCGCACGCAGACAACCGTGCCACAGTTTCCTGAGAGTTACCTGGGCGGCGGTATCCTGGCTCTTCGCGACTGGCTGGGGGTGGCCCGGATGAGCGGTCTGGAGATCTTCGTCGGCGAGTGGACGGTCGAGGTCGGGTTCCCCGGCGCGCCGCCCGCGCGGTCGGTGTTCGAGTGGATCCTGGACGGCACGTACCTGGCGCAGCGCACCGAGGTGCCGCTGCCGGAGGTGCCGGACAGCCTGTCGCTGGTGGGCCCGGCGCGGGACGGCGGGTACACCCAGCACTACTTCGACTCGCGCGGGGTGGCCCGCCTGTACACGATGACCTTCGACGGCGCGCGGTGGACGCTGCTGCGGGAGACCGCGGACTTCACGCCATTGCATTTCGCGCAGCGGTTCACCGGGGTGTTCTCCGCGGACGGCGACCGGATCGACGGCGCGTGGGAGAAGCAGGATCCGGGCGGGGACTGGGAACTGGACTTCGAACTGGTCTACACGCGGGCGGGTTGAGTTTCCGCGGGCCAGTCGCGGTCGGCTGGCCGCGCCGCGCACATCGGCCGGACACCGTTCGGCGGGAAGCCCGCGCCTGCGCGCCGGACCAGCCGGGAGTTCGCAGCGCGCGCCGCGGCGAGGGCGCTGCATCCGAGCGGTCGGCGGAACGGCACCGATCGCGGCACCGCGCTTTGATCTAGAGCGGCACCTCCACGAACCGCCGCCCGTCGAGGGTTTCCACCGCCACCGCGGCCACCTCGGGGGGCGCCACCAAAGCGAAGCCGTCCAGCGAAGTCCCCTCCCGCTCCCCCGCCGGGGACACCAGCCAGCTGCCCGCCTCGACGCGCGAACCGTCGCGGGCGACGACCACCAGCCGGCACTTCTGGCCCGCCGGGATGCCGCCCACGGACGCCGTCAGCCGGACCCATCCGGCGGCAGGCCGGACCGCCACGGACATCGTCGCGCCGGTCGCCGCGTCCGTGCCGGACACCGTTCGCGTGCCCGGCTCCTGCGCGGTCACCGTAGGCGGCGCCGTCGTCCGGCCCAGCACCACGCCGCCGGCGCCCAGCGCGACCGCCACCGCGACCGCCGCCACCCCGGCCACCAGCCGGTTTCGCCGCACCCGCGAGTCGCGTTCGCGGCGGACCTGGCCGAGCGTGCGCTGCAGCAGCAGGTCCCCGCCGTCGGGCGGCCCGTCCAGCATCGCCTCCGGCGGGACGACCTCCAGCGCCGCCCGCGCCATCCGCAGGGACGCCACCTCGGCCTGGCAACGACGGCAGGAGTTCAGGTGCCGCTGCATCGCTCGCATCTCCTCGTGCTCGAGCGCTTCGAGCAGGTAGGCGGCGAGCGCTCCGGGATCGTGGATCGTCATCCGGCCACCTCTCCGACCGCGGCCCCGTGGCCGCCGAACGTCTGGCGCATCGCTCTGAGCGCGTAGTACGACCGCGACTTCACCGTGCCCGGCGGGACCCCGAGGGTCGCCGCCGCCTCGGCGACGCTGCGGCCGCGGAAGTAGATCTCGGTCAGCACGTCCCGGTGCTCCGGCGACAGCCGGTCCATCGCGTCGAGCACGACCATCGAGTTCAGCACCGCGTCGGAATGGTCGGCCGCGACCGGCGGCGCCGCGGGTGCCTCCGCGACCTCCGCCGGCCGGGCGGCCTTCGCGCGGAACCGGTCGGTGACGATGTTGCGCACCACCGTCAGCAGCCAGCCGCGCACCGAACCCTTGCCGTTGACGAGGGTCTCCGGATGCCGCCACGCCCGCACCAGGGTTTCCTGCACGGCGTCCTCGGCCGCGGCGTGGTCGCCGGTGAGCCGGGCGGCGTAGGCGAGCAGCGCCCGCCCGTGCTCCTCGTACAGCGTCCGGATCAGGGCCTCGTCGGCGACCGCCGTCCGTTTCGCGGCGCGTAGCACCGGCATCCGCACTCACTCCTCGCTGGGGATCAGTAACTGCTCGGCGCGGCCGCGAGTGGTTTCTTCTCCGCGGCGACCTTGCAGCCGTTGGTCTCGATGGCGAACCAGGTGCCGCCGACGGTGTGGCCGTTCGCCTGGCCGGGCGCGGTGTCCTGGGCGTAGGTGTAGACCGGCCAGCCGCCGACAGTGACCTGCTCGGTCCCGTCCGGCCGGGTGACCGTGCCGACCAGCTCCGGGGCGACGCCTTCGATGCGGGTCTCCCCGCGCGCCACGACCGGGGGCCAGGTGGTGGCGCACTGGCCCTCGCACGTGGTCTTCGGCGGGTTCTTGCCGTCCTTGGTGAACAGGTAGATCGTGCGGCCGTCGCCGTCGGTGAGGACGGTGTCCAGGCCGGGGATGTTCGTGGTGCGGATCGCGGTCTCCGGGGTGGCGGCCTTCGCCCCGGTCGGCGTGATGGCCGCCCAGGTGCCGCCGACGCCCTGGCCCTTGGCCTCGCCGGCCACGGTGTCCTTGGCGTAGCGGTAGACCGGCCAGCCGTTGACCGTGACCTGCTGGGTGCCGTCGGCGCGCGCGACCGTGCCGACGAGCTTCGCGTCGACCCCGCGCACGTCCACCGCGCCGGTCGCGATCACCGGCGGCCAGGTGGTGGCGCAGTCGCCTGCGCAGGCCGACTTGGGCGGCCGCGCGGTGTCGCGGTCGAAGCGGTAGAGGGTCAGGCCGTTGGAATCGGTGAGGACCGGGCCGAGCCCGTCGACGTCGGACGCGACCAGCCCGACGGCCGGCTGGACGGCGGCCGCCTGCTGGATCGCGACCGGGCCGGCGGCCGGGCCGGGCTCGCCCTGCCCGCACGCGGTGAGCAGGGCGAGTCCGGCGAGTGCGGCGGCGGGCAGGACGATGCGCGCGGTCATGGTCGTCTCCTTCTCGGGGAATTCGCTTCCGGCGCAATGCACACGTCCGCCGCCGCCGCGCGGTTCAGACTTCTTTCACTCGCTGCAGGTGCGGTCGCGGTTGATGCACCACACCAGGCGGTTCATGATCCGTTGCGACATCACGTTGGCGAAGTCGTCGTGGTCGGACCGCGGGTTGTGGCTCTCCTCGGGGAAGGAGTCCACTTTGTACTGTCCGGCGACCTGGACGTCGCGCGGGATGTCGTAGACCAGCGTGATGCGCAGCTGCGGCACGGCCACGAACCCGCGCTTGCACCGGCCGTTCGCCTCGGGGAAGACGATGTGGTCGCGGTGGTTGGCGCTGTCGATGTTGCGGCCGTCCCAGCAGCTCGGGAAGTCGTGGATGCGCTCGACTTTGCTGCCTTCCGGGCAGATCGGGTACTTGTCGATGAGCCGGTCCTCGAACCCGGTGCACGTCCAGCTGGCGCGGGCGTTGCGCGGGCCGTTCGTGCCCTGCTTGGCGTCGCCGTAGAGCACGCGCAGGAACTTCGGCATGGCCCGCACCGGGCCCACCGGGCTGCCGCGGAAGGTGATGTTCACCGACTCGGGCAGCTGGATCTCCCCGTCGTTGCCGCCTATCTCGCTGTTGTCGTCGGAAGGCGGCTGTTCGGCGTCGTCGCCGTCGCTGTTCTCGTCGCCGTTGGGGATTCCCTGCCGCTGGGCGTCCTCGACCGCGCAGGTGGCCTGTGCGGGGTCGACGGGCTGCCCGGTCGCCTGGCTGATGCGGTCCAGGCTCGCCGATCGCTGTTGCCGCAAGGGTTCCAATACAGCTGCCTCGGCGGCGGGGTCGGCCGCGATCCGCTCGTCGGCGGCCGCCTCCTGCTGGTCCAGCGCGTCCAGCTCGGTGTCCACGGTCGACATCGCCTGCTCGGGGACCTCGGCGAGCTGACTGGCCACGTCCGGGCACTCGACCTGCGCGACGTCCTCGGTCTGCTCAGCCTCGGCGCGCTGGGCGTCGAGCTCGGCCTCGTCCTCGGGCGGGTTGGCCTCCTCGGCGTCCTCGCGGTCGATCCGCACCACCGGCCAGAAGTAGGCGGACTTGTCCCCGTTGCGGCAGGTGGTCCCGGCGCGCAGCAGGCTTTCGTTGGTGGAATCGGCGTTGGTGGAGAGGTTGCCGACGTAGTCGTGCAGGTGCTGGGCGCCGTTGCGCACGCCCGGCTGCGCGATGAAATTGTCGGGGTTGTAGTGGCCGTTCTCGTTGCGGCCGCAGTCGACCGTGAACGTGCCGGTGGAGGCGCGGCGGTTCGGCCGCACCTCGGTCACGTTCGGGGCGACCGTGGTGATGTCGACGAAGAACGCCGGGTCGACCTCGTCGGCGCCGGCCTGACCGGTGTCGCCCGCGGTGGTGGCGACGGTGACGCCCGCGGCCGCGAGCGCCAGTCCGACCGCGAGGGTCGCGATCTTGGTCCGGCGTGCGACGCGGTGCCGGCCTTCGTTTCGAGCCATGGATGTGCTCACCTCGAATCAGCCCGGCGGCGCACGCGCGCGCCGGGTTGTGGCGTGGGATTGGAACGAAACGGCTCCCCCGAGCCCGTCACAGGGGGATACGTACGTCGCGCCCGCCGAGTTCAAAACGCGATCCGCGCGTTATCGCGTCGTTATAATGCCTGCTCAGCGCTCGATGCTGGCGAGCACCGCGCCGGACTCGGTGCGGATCTGGAACTTCTCGATGTCCCCTGGACCGAACGCGGTGCCGCCGGAGATGAGCAACGGGTCCACCGCGCCGGCGGGCACCGTCCAGCTCGCGACGGTCTCCTCGTGCCCGCTCCAGTCGACGGCGACGAGGTGGCAGCGCAGCGGGCCGGCGACGCCGGTCAGGTCGAGCCGGACCGCGGCGCCCCAGCTGGTCGGCATCACCAGCACCTCGGTGCGCAGCGCCTGGCCGGTCTCGCTGCCGGTGAACCGGCTCGCGCCCGGCGACGAGGGTGACGACGGCGGGGGTGGCGGCGTACTGGCCGCGACCGGCGCCGGGGTCTGCGACGGGACGACGGCCAGCGTCACCAGCGGCCCGGCGATGATCAGCAGCAGAGCCGCGACGGCCAGCACCCGGCGCACCAGGGTGCGGCGGCGGCGGATCGCGGCGACCTCGTCGAGCATCGGCGCCAGCACCCGCGGCGCGGGAACCGGCGGTTCCGGCCAGTAGCGGCGGATCTCGTCGAGCAGGTCCGGCAGCTCGTGCATCTCCAGGAGGTCGAGCTGGCAGTTCGGGCAGTCCAGCAGGTGCGCCTCGAACGCCGCGTTGTCGGCGTCATCGAGCACGCCGAGGACGTAGGCGGCGATGTCGGTGTGCGCCGGTTTGCCCATGCCGCTCACCCCCGCTCCCGCAGCGAGCGGCGCAACGCCCGCACGGCGTGGTAGATCCGGGACTTCACGGTCCCCGGCGGCACACCGAGCGTCTCGGCCGCCTCGTTGACCGTGCGGCCGTGCAGGTAGGTCTGCAGGACCGCCTCCCGGTGCTCCGCGGACAGGGTCTGCAGTGCTTCGTACAGCATCATCGCGGCCAGGGTCCTGTCCGATTCGTCCGGCACCCCGACGGAGTTCGCGTCGGGCTCCTCGACCTCCTGGGGCCGCGCGCGGCGGCTGCGCCAGCCGTCGATCACGATGCGGCGGGCCACGGTGTGCAGCCACGCCCGCAGCATCTCCGGCTCCCGGTCGAGCTTGTCGGCGTTGCGCCAGGCCCTGATCAGGGTCTCCTGCACGACGTCCTCGGCCCACAGACGGTCACCCCCGGTCAGGGTGATCACGAACGCGAGCAGGGGGCGGCCGAACTCCCGGTAGAGGGCGGTGGCCAGGTCGTCGTCCTGGCCCGCGTCGGGCACCGGCTCGACCACGGTGCGGAGAATTCGGCTGTGGCGTCCCACGGCGGACATCTTTGCGGTATTCCGGTCGCGGAGTCCAGTGCGAAATTCGCGGAAAAATTCTTTGAACCGCTTCCGCGCCGCCGTCGTATACCCCGCTGACAGTTCCCGGGCCGATCCCCCGCGACCCGGACCTTTTCCGTCCACTGTGGATTCCAGGAAGGCGTCCCGACGTGCCCCGATCCCCTGCGCTGACACCGCTGGCCACCGGTTGCGTGGCCCTCGCGGTGATCACCGCGTGCGACACCGGCTCCCCCGCGCCGCTGCCGCCGCAGTCCGTTCCCGCGGCGGAGGCCGCGCCGGCGCTCAACGCCGTGCGCGCCTTCGACCTCGGCCGCATCGTGGTCGACGGCGCGGGATTCACCTTGTACCGCTACGACAAGGACACCACCGCCCCGCCGCGGTCCGCGTGTGACAGCGCGTGCACCCGGACGTGGCAGCCCGTGCCCGCGACCGCGGCGCAGCAGCTGCGCGGCATCGACCCGGCGCTCGTCGGATCCCTCACCCGGGCCGACGGCACGGACCAGGTGACGCTCGCCGGGCACCCGCTGTACCGCTACCGGCCCGACGAAATGCCCGGCGAAACGGGCGGGATGGGATCGGGCGACGCGTGGTTCCCGGTCACCCCGGACGGGAACAAAGTGCAGGCCGCGAGCGATCCGGGACGAACTGATGCGTTCGGCCTCTAGACGATTCCTGACCCTGATCCTGGTCGTGTTGTTCGTCCAATTGGCCGTACCACGGAATGTGACCGCGCAGACCGAATTGAGCGCCGCCGACCGCGATCTGCTGATCCGCGTCCGGCAGGCCGGGCTGTGGGAGATGCCCGCGGGCGACTGGGCCCGCACCCGCGCCCGCGACGAGCACGTGAAGGACGTCGGCATGACGTTGATGGTCGACCACGGGCGGCTCGACGTGCAGGTGCGCGACCTGGCCCAGCGGCGCGGCGTGATCCTGCCCGACCAGCCGACGGCCGACCAGCAGCGCTGGCTCGTGGAGATGCGCGACGCGCCGACGGCCGCCGACTTCGAGCGGGTCTTCGCCAACCGCCTGCGCGCGGCGCACGGCGTGGTGTTCGGCGTCATCGCGCAGGTGCGCGCGAACACCCGCGACGACGAGATCCGCGCGTTCGCCGCCGCCGCGAACCAGGTGGTGCTCCGGCACATCACGCTGCTGGAGAGCACCGGCCTCGTCGACTACACGCAGCTGCCCCAGCCGCAATCCGGCACGGCGTCCGCCTCCGCTGGCGCGGCCCTCGACCTGGCGGCCACCGACGTCATCACCACCGTCGTGCTGGCCGCGCTGCTCTGCGGAGCGACGGTGCTCGTGCTGTGGCTGATCCGCCACCCCGCCAGACGACTGAAAGCTGGAGACAAGACGTGACACTCGAGTCCCTGATGCCGCTCGCGCAGCAGACGGCCGACACCGGTTTGCGCGGTGTCGCGGCCTTCTCGGCACGGCTGGCGTACGCGTTCATGTGCCTGACGCTGTGCTGGGGCGTGCTGACCGCGACCGGCTGGGTCCGCAACATCACCGGCCGGAAAGCGCTGCGCAGCGGGCACATCGCGCTGGCCACGCTGGCGCTGGCCTTCGGCGCGATCCACGCCCTGTCGTTCCTGTTCCTGACCAGCGGCGCGTTCACCGTGGCGCAGCTGACCGTGCCGCTGACCGGGCTGGCGCGGCACAGCTTCGGCATCATCGGCATCGAGCTGATGCTCGCCGTCGCGCTCACCGCGGGCCTGCAGCGCTACACCGCCTATCGCCGCTGGCTGTGGGTGCACCGGCTGGCCTACCCGGCGGTCGCGCTGACCGCGCTGCACTCGTTCTTCGGCGCGATCGCCAACGGGCACCTCGCGCTGCTGTGGCTCGGCGGGATCACGCTGCTGGTGCCCACGGTGACGCTGGCCGTGCTGCGGTTCCTGCCCGCGCGGGTCCTGGAGCGCATCGGACTGGTCGAGGAGCTGGTGTGAAGCTGCGCAAGGGACCACGCGTGAGCGTGAACAACGAGCGGTGCGAGCTGTTCGGCACCTGCCAGTGGGAGGCGCCGGGACTGTTCGAGCTGGAGCGCAACGGCCGGCTGCGGTACCGGAGCCGGCTGACGGACGAGGACTGGGAGCCCGCGGTCGCCGCCGCCCGCAGCTGCCCCATGCAGGCCATCCAGATCAAGGGGATCTCCGATGAGTGACGGCGACCGGATCGTGATCGTGGGCGCGGGCGTGGCCGGGCTGCGTGCCGCGGAACGGTTGCGGGAACTGGGTTTCGACGGCGAACTGGTGATCGTCGGCGACGAGGCGCGCAAGCCCTACCACCGGCCGATGGTGTCCAAGCAGCTGATGATGGGCACGGTCCGCCCGTCCGACGCGACGTTGCAGACCTACACCGACCTCGACGCGCACTGGCGGCTGGGCACCCGCGCGACGCACCTGGACACGCTGCAGCGCGTCGTGCACCTGCCCGGCGGCGAGGAGCTGTGGTACGACGGGCTGGTCATCGCGACCGGGGTGGTGCCGCGGCACCTGCCCGGTTCGCCGCGGCACGATCCACGGGTGCGGGTGCTGCGCACGGTCGAGGACGCGGCCGCGGTGCGGAAGGCGCTGGCGGCCAGCAACAAGCCGGCCGTGGTGATCGGCAGCGGGCTGATCGGGTGCGAGTTCGCCGCGAGCATGCGGCAGATGGGCCGCGACGTGACGCTGGTCGGGCACGCGCGGGCGCCGCTGCACCGGTTCGGCACACGCATCGCCGAAGCGGTCACCGACATCCAGCTGAAGCACCGCGCGAGCCTGGCGATGCGGTCGGAGGTGCGGCACTGGATCGAGACGAAGGACGCGTTCGGGCTGCACCTGACCAACAACAAGCTGGTCGTGGCCAGTTGCGTGATCCTGGCGATCGGCAGCGTGCCCGCGGTCGACTGGCTGCGCGGTTCCGGGCTGGTGATCGACGACGGGGTGCTGTGCGAGTCGACGCTGTTCGCCGTCGACGCGGACGACGTCGTGGTCGCCGGGGACATCGCGTGCTGGCCCAACCTGCGGTTCGACGAGGTGCCGCGGCGGGTCGAGCACTGGCTCAACGCGGTGGAGTCCGGTCGCGCGGCGGCGGAGAACCTGATGGCGGGCCGCCGTGCCGCGCAGCCGTTCACGCCGATGCCGCGGGCGTGGTCGAGCCTCTACGACGCGCGGCTGCAGATGGTCGGCATGCCCGCGCTGGCGGACGACACGGTGCAGCTCGCGCAGGGCGTGACGGGTTTCGTGCGCGGCGGGAAGCTCGTCGGGGCCGCCGGGTGGGACCGCCCGCGGGCGATGCTGAACTGGACCGCGGAACTGCACCGCCGGCTGCCTGCCCCGGCGACGGTTCCGGCGCCCGAACCCGCCGACACCGAGCGAGTGCCGGACTCCCCGGCGGAGTGGCTGTCGGTGGGCTAGCGGGCGCCGGACTCCCCACGGAACGGCTGTCGGTGCGTCAGCGGCTGCCGCACTCCCCCACGGAACGGCCACCGCCGGGCCAACGGCTGCGGGTGCCTCCGGTGCTCCGCCGGAGGCACCCGCGGATCGCCGGGTAACACGGGGAAACCTGGCCGTCACCGGGGGACAAACCGTTGGCAACAGCGGCTTCCTAGCGTCGCCGGTCATGGATGCGACGACGGCTCCACCGGTTCAGCGCCAGGCCACCAAGGAAACCCTGGAGGACTACACCCTCCGCTTCGCGCCGCGGACCTACCGGCGGTGGACGCCGGCGGTCGTCGGCGCCTCGGCGCTCGGCGGCATCGCGTACATGGCCGACTTCTCGATCGGCGCGGGCATCGGCCTGACGCACGGCACCGGCAACGCCCTGCTCGCGATCGGCGTGGCGGCGGTCGTCATCTTCGTCACCGGCTTCCCGCTGGCCTACTACGGCGCGCGCTACAACATCGACCTCGACCTCATCACCCGCGGCTCCGGCTTCGGCTACTACGGCTCGGTCATCACCAGCGTCATCTTCGCCAGCTTCACGTTCATCTTCTTCGCCACCGAGGGCTCGATCATGGCGCAAGGGCTCCGCTACGCGCTGGGCCTGCCGCTGTGGCTGGGGTACCTGGTGTCCACTTTGGTCATCATCCCGCTGGTGATCTACGGCATGAAAGCGCTTGCGAAGCTGCAGAGCTGGACCAACCCGCTGTGGCTGCTGCTGATGGTCGCCCCGCTGGTGTTCCTCATCGTCCAGGACCCGGATTCGGTGTCGCGCTGGCTGTCGCACGAAGGCACCGGCGGTTCCGGCCTGAGCACGGCGGCGGTGATGCTCGGCGCGGGCGTGTGCCTCTCGCTGATGGGGCAGATCGGCGAGCAGATCGACTACCTGCGCTTCATGCCGCCGCGCACGGCCGAGAACCGGCGCGCCTGGTGGACGTCGGTCGTGCTGGCCGGGCCCGGCTGGGTGCTGTTCGGCGCCGTCAAGCAGGCGATCGGCGTGTTCATGGCGGTCTACGTCCTCGACGCCGTCGGCGCGGCGGCCGCGGTCGAGCCGATCGAGCAGTTCACCGGCGTGTTCAAGCAGATGATGCCGCCGTGGCTGGTCGTCCCGCTGGCGCTCGTGCTGGTCGTGCTCAGCCAGGTGAAGATCAACGTCACCAACGCCTACTCCGGGTCGCTGGCGTGGACGAACTCGTTCACCCGCGTCACCAAGCACTACCCGGGGCGCCTGGTCTTCGTGCTGGTCAACCTCGCGATCGCGCTGGTCCTGATGGAGGCGAACATGTTCAGCTTCCTCAACAACGTGCTCAGCTTCTACTCCAACTGCGCGATGGCCTGGGTCGTCACGGTCGCCACCGACATCGGGGTCAACAAGTACCTGCTCAAGCTGTCGCCGAAGCAGCCGGAGTTCCGGCGCGGGATGCTCTACGCGGTCAACCCGGTCGGGGTGGTGTCCTTCGTGGCCTCGTCGGCCCTGTCCATCGCGGTCTACTTCGGACTGTTCGGGGACGCGATACAGCCGTACTCGCCGCTGGTTGCGGTGGTGATCGCGGTGGTGCTGACCCCGCTGGTGGCGATCCTGACCCGCGGCCGGTACTACCTGCGCCGCACGGACGACGGCATCACCGAGCCGCTGCTGGACGCCGACGGCAACCCGAGCGGCACCCGCTACGACTGCGTGGTGTGCGGCGAGCCCTACGAGCGCCCGGACATGACGGCGAGCGCGGCCGGCGGCACGATTTGCTCGCTGTGCCTGAGCACCGACCGCACGGGCGCGCACGTGCTGCCCGCATAGTCAACCGGACAGGGCCCGCGCCGCGATCGCGACGAAGTCCTCCAGGTGCGGGCGCCGGTGCCCGTCGGCGACGGCGAGGCAGATTTCGAACTCCTCGGCGTCGCTGATGGTCCGGTGGACCACGTCCGGCCGCGAGTAGTAGCGCGCCACGCTGCGCGGGATCATCGTGATGCCGAGACCGGCCGCGACGAGCTCCAGCTTCTCCTCGATCGTGCTGATCCGCCTGGTCTGCGCGTCGATGACGTGTTCGCCGTCGAGATCGGCGTGCCGGACGCGTCGCCGCGCGGCCAGCGGGTGCGCGGCGGGCAGGCACACGACCTTCGGCTCGCTGCCGACGCGGAGGGTCTTCAGGCCGGCGCGGTCGAACGGCTGTCGCAGGTACCCGACGTCGGCGCGGCCGTCACGCATCGCCTCGGCCTGTTCGAACCAGTTGAGGTGCAGCAGCTCGACCTCGACGCCCGGGTGCGCCTGCGCGAACGCCCGGACCGCGGGCGAGACGGTGAGCCCTGGCGCGAACCCGAGCACCAGCCGCCGCGCACCCCGCGCCGCGCCGTACGCCCGGCGGGTCGCGGCCACCGCCGCCGCCAGGACGCCGGGCGCGTCCGCGTACAGCTGCTCACCGGCCGGCGTCAGCCGCACCGAACGCGTGGTGCGCTCGAGCAGCTCGCAGCCCAGTTCCCGTTCCAGCGCGCGGATCTGCCTGCTCAGCACCGGCTGCGCGATGTGCAGCCGCTCGGCCGCGCGGCCGAAGTGCCCGTGCTCGGCGACGGCGGTGAAGTACCGCAGCTTGCGCAGATCCAGATCCATACCGGAAGGGTATCAATGTCCGCGAAGAGGTATTGGACGATCGGCGCCGTGCGGGCGGAGGGTGGATCCCATGATCGTGGTAACCGCACCGACCGGCCGCATCGGCCGGCAGCTCACCGAATCCCTGCTCGCCGCGGACGCGCCGGTTCGCGTCATCGTGCGCGACCCGTCCCGGCTCACCGCGGAGGTCCGCGAAAAGGCCGAGGTCGTCATCGGCTCGCATGGCGACCCCGAGACCGTCGGCAAGGCGTTCGCGGACGCCGACGCGGTCTTCTGGCTCCTCCCGCCGAACCACTCCGCCGAAAGCCTGGACGCCGCGTTCCTGGACTTCACCCGTCCCGCGTGCGAGGTGTTCCGCGCCCGGGACCTGCGGGTGGTCGGGGTGTCGGCCGTCGGTCGCGGCGTGGCGGTCAACGCCGGGCACGTGTCGGCGTCGCTGGCGATGGACGACCTGATCGCGAGCACCGGCGTCCAGTACCGGGCGCTGACGATGCCGACCTTCATGGACAACCTCCTCTGGCAGGTGCCGTCGATCGCGCGGGACGGGGTGTTCGCCGAGATGGCCGTCCCGGACCACCGGCGGCCACTGTGCGCGACGAAGGACATCGCCGACGCCGCCGCCCGGCTGCTGCTCGACGATTCGTGGAGCGGCCACGGCGAGGTGCCGGTGCTCGGGCCGGAGGACCTCACTTATCTGGAGGTGGCGGAGATCATGTCGGACGTGCTGGGCAAGCCGGTGCGGTTCGAGCAGCTCTCGGCCGAGGCGTTGAAGGCGGGTCTGCGGCAGCGGGGCTGGTCCGAGGCGATGGCGCAGGGCATGATCGACATGGCGGCGGCCAAGAACGCGGGCCTGGACAACGCGGAACCCCGCACGCCGGAAGCCACCACGCCGACGACGTTGCGCCAGTGGTGCGAGGAGGTTCTGCGGCCGGCGGTAGCATCCGCTGGGTGAAGATGATCGCCGTTCCGGGCGGGAGTGTGACGGTGTCCGACCGGCGCACGCAGCGCAGCTGGGCCGTCGAGGTGGCGCCCTTCCGGATGGCGGCGCACCAGGTGACGCAGGCGCAGTACGCGGCGGTGACCGGTTCGCGTCCCAGCGCTTCCCGGGGTTCGGAACTGCCGGTGGAGAGCGTGACGTGGTCCGACGCGGTGCGGTTCTGCAACGCGTTGTCCGTCCATCAAGGACTGTCCCCAGTGTACTCGTTCGGGGATGACGTGGAGTGGGACCAGGATGCGGACGGCTACCGCCTGCCCACCGAGGCGGAGTGGGAACACGCCTGCCGCGCCGGAACGGACGGCCCGCGGTACGGCGACCTGGATGAGATCGCTTGGCACCGCGGGAATTCCGGCGAGCGGATCCACGAGGTCGGCGAGAAGCGCCCGAACGCGTGGGGGTTGCACGACATGATCGGCAACGCGTCGGACTGGTGCTGGGACGTCTACGACGCCGAGGTGTACGGCCCGTACCGGGTCCTGCGCGGCGGCGGCTGGTTCGACGAGCACTGGAGCTGCCGAGCCTCCGTCCGGCGGCGCAGCCACCCATCCTTCCGCAGCGACGACGTCGGTTTCCGGGTGACCCGCTCCGGCTGACCGCGGCGCGGGTCCGGCTGGTCTACGCCAGTGTGGTGCCGCCCGCCGCGCAGTGGCACACCCGGGGCCCGCCGGTGCCGTGGAAACGGCCGCGCTCCGCCCGGCCTTTTCCGGTGGCCAGCTCCGACAGAGCGGGGCGCGGGGCTCTTGTGCTGTCGCCGGTCTACGCCAGCGTGGTGCCGCCCGCCGCCCAGGCGGGCCGGCCTGCGCACCGCTCGGTGGCCGCGCCCCGCTTGGTGGCCACGCGTGAGATGGCCACCGGACAGCGCCTCGCCCGGGCCGGCCTCGCCCGGCCAATACCATGCGCGGCTGGGCGGGGCGCGCGGATCCAGCGCTGTCGCTGGTCTAAACCACTGAGGTGCCGCCGCCGCGCAGCCGGGACAGCCCGTGCCCTGGAAGTGGTCGCGCCCTGATCGGTGGCCGCGCGTGAGCACGACCAAGCCGCGCTCACGCGCGGCCACTCACCGGCACCGGGCCGGTGCTTCTCCACCGATGAACCCACCGCCGCGGGCCGCGCCCCACCCGGAGCGCGGCCCGCGCGGTGTCCGTCCTACTCGGTCGGCGCCTCGGCCGCCGCCGGCTGCGCCTCGCCGATCAGGTTCGACGCCCACTCCGTCACGCGCCGCGCGACGTCTTGCGCCGTCAGGCCCACGCTGGCGAGCACCTCCTCGCGCGAGGCGTGCGGCAGGAACTCCTGCGGCACGGCCAGGTCCCGCAGCGGCACGTCGCACTCGGCGTCCCGCAGCACGGATGCCAGCGCGCTGCCGAAACCGCCGTGCCTGCCGCTGTCCTCGACCGTCACGACCAGCCGGTGCTCACTCGCCAGGCCGACCAGCTCGCGCGGCACCGGCAGCACCCACCGCGGGTCGACGACCGTCACGCCGATGCCCTGGTCGGCCAGCCGCTCGGCGGCGGCCAGCCCGAGCGGCGCGAACGCGCCCACCGCGACCAGCAGCACGTCGGCGCCCGCGCCTTCCCGCGGCCGCCGCAGCACGTCGACCACGCCGATGCGCTCCACCGCGGGCACCGACTCGGTCACGCTGCCCTTGGAGAACCGCAGCGCGGTCGGCCCGTCGGACACCGCGACCGCCTCCCGCAGCTCCTCGCGCATCGTCTGCGCGTCGCGCGGCGCGGCGACCCGGATGCCGGGCACCATGCCCAGCAGCGACAGGTCCCACATGCCGTGGTGGCTCGGCCCGTCCGGCCCGGTGATGCCGGCCCGGTCCAGGACCAGCGTGACCGGCTGGCGGTGCAGCGCCACGTCCATCAGCAGCTGGTCGAACGCCCGGTTGAGGAACGTCGAGTACACCGCCACCACCGGGTGCAGCCCGCCCATCGCGAGACCCGCGGCCGAGGTCAGCGCGTGCTGCTCGGCGATGCCCACGTCGAACCAGCGGTCCGGGTGCCGCTCGGCGAACTCGTGCAGTCCCGTCGAGCGCAGCATCGCGGCGGTGATCGCCACGACGTCCTCGCGCTCCTCGCCGATGCGCGCCAGCTCGTCCCCGAACACGGCGGTCCAGCTCAGGCCCTTCGGCTTGGGCAGGCCGGTCTCCGGGTCGATCGGGTCGGTCTGGTGCATCTGGTCGGCCTCGTGGTTCACCGCGGGCGGGTAACCGTGGCCCTTCTCGGTGACCGCGTGCACGACGACCGGCCCGCCGAACGCCTTCGCCGCCTGGAACGCCTTCTCCAGCGCCGCGATGTCGTGACCGTCGACCGGGCCGAGGTACTTCAGCTTGAGGTCGGAGAACATCTCCTGCGGGCTCAGCGCGTCCTTGATGCCGGCCTTCGCCGCGTGCAGCGCCGCGTAGATCGGTTTGCCCACCACCGGCGTGTTGAGCAGCAGCTCACGCCCGCCGTCGAGCATGCGCTCGTAGCCCGGCTGCAGCCGCAGCGAAGCCAAGTGCTCGGCGAACCCGCCGATCGTCGGCGAGTAGGACCGGCCGTTGTCGTTGACCACGATCACCACGGGACGGCCCGGCTCGGCGGCGATGTTGTTCAGCGCCTCCCAGCACATGCCGCCGGTCAGCGCGCCGTCCCCGACGACCGCCACCGCGTGCCGCCCGCCGCCGGCGAGCTCGAACGCCTTCGACAGGCCGTCCACATAGGACAACGCGGTGGAGGCGTGGCTGTTCTCCACCAGGTCGTGCTCGCTCTCCTCACGGGACGGATAGCCCGAGGGCCCGCCCTGCTGGCGCAGCAGGTCGAACTCGGTGTGCCGGCCGGTCACGATCTTGTGCACGTAGCACTGGTGACCGACGTCCCAGACGATCGCGTCCTTCGGCGAGTCGAACACCCGGTGCAGCGCCAGGGTCAGCTCGACCACGCCGAGGTTGGGGCCGAGGTGGCCGCCGGAGCGGCGGACCTTGTCGACCAGGAAGTCGCGGATCTCCCCCGCCAGATGCTCGAGCTGGCCGTGTCCCATGCGCTTCAGGTCGGCCGGTCCGTGCACGGACTCCAGCAGCGTCACTTTCCACCTCACCCGCATAGATACCTCGCCCTGCCCGCCAGGGCGCGTCCAGTCAGTCTACGGAGAACCGTAGTCCTCCGGCCGCCCCGCGCGTCCCGGGTCACTGATCACGCGGTGAGAAGGTGCCTGCCGCTGCCGCGACCGTGTGAACACTGTCTCACTGACATGACGCACCGGGGTGCGCACGTGGTGACATCCCGTGAGATCGGGTCCGGCCAGGCGTGGCGTTACATCAGGCCACGGGATTGCTGAACCGATCAAGACTGGTGTGGGTGGCGGGGCGGGCGAGATCAGCCGCGGGCCAGGTGCCGACGACCAAGCGGACCGAGCGTGCGGGTGACGGGTTGGACCCGGGCGCTGCGGGGTGGGTGCCGTCAGTGCGGCTGCCGCGGCTCGGGGTCAGCACAGCGGCTCACCGCCCGGCCAGCTCCACCCCGGCAGGCAGCGTCCCGGCCCGGTGCAGCTCGTCCAGGTGGGTGAGCAGCGTCTCCCGGAACGCGCGGGCCGCGTTGGTCGGCGCCACGTCCGTCCGCTGAGCCAGCGCGATCGTCCGGGTGATCTCCGGTGCGGTCAGCGGCGTCCCACGCAGCGCAGGCCGCCCGGCGAGCACCGGGCTCGGCACCACCGCGACCCCCAGCCCCACCTCGACGAACCGGAGCACGGCGTCCATCTCCCCGCCCTGCGCCGCGAACACCGGCGTGAACCCGGCGGCGAGGCAGGCCTGCAGGGTGGTGTCCCGCAGGTCGTAGCCCTCCCGGAACATCACCAGCGGCCGGTCGCGCAGCTCCGCCAGCCGGACCTCCTCGCCCAGGTCCACCCCGGCGGGCGAGGCCACCACCAGCCGCTCCCGCAGCAGCGGCACTGTCGTCAGGGCCGCCTCCTCCCCGGCCGCGATCAGCACCGCCAGGTCCAGCTCGCCGTGCGTCAGCGCCCGCACCAGGTCCTTCGACCCGCTCTCCTCGACCACCAGCTCGATGCCCGGGTACTCGCGGTGGAAGCGGTGCAGCACGTCGGCGAACACGGTGACGCACAGGCTCGGCGTCGCGCCCACCCGGACCCGGCCGCGGCGCAGTCCGACCAGCTCGGCGACCTCCAGCCGCGCGGTGTCGACGTCGGCGGCGATGCGCCGCGCGATCGGCAGCAGCGCCTCGCCGGCCGGGGTGAGCGTGACGTTGCCCCGCGCCCGGCTGAACAGCGGCGCGCCCAGCTCGTCCTCCAGCGCGCGGACCTGCTTGCTCAGTGAGGGCTGCGCCACATACGTGCGCTCGGCGGCGCGCGTGAAGTGCCGTGTCTCGGCCACGGCCAGGAAGTACAGCAACTGCTGCAAGGTCATAGCTTCAGGCTATCGTCTCTAGCGCTTCGATATATTGGACGACTCGTCACCGCGGGCCGCACGCTGCCCACGTGGCCCTTCTCGAACGTTCCGCACCACCACGACCACGCCGGCTGTGGTCCTCGACCGTCGGGCAGAAGGTGATCATGGCCGTGACCGGCCTGCTCCTGCTGCTCTTCGTCATCGCGCACATGCTGGGCAACCTGAAGTTCTTCGTGTCCGCGGCGAGCTTCGACCACTACGCGGCCTGGCTGCGCACGATCCTGGACAGCGTCCTCGGGCACTCCGGGTTCCTCTGGGTGCTGCGCGCCGGGCTGGTCGTCTGCGTCGTGCTGCACGCTCTCACCGCGGCTCGTCTCGCGCGTCGCGCCCGGGCCGCCCGGCCGGTCCGATACGCCCACCGCGGGCGCGTCCAGGGCGACTACGCGGCACGCACCATGCGCTGGGGCGGGGTGATCCTCGCGTTGTTCGTCGTCTACCACGTGCTCGACCTGACCACCGGGCACCTCAACCCGAACGGCGTGCCGGGCGCGGTGCACGACAACGTCGTCGCCGACTTCCGGCTCTGGTACGTGACGCTGTTCTACACGCTGGCCGTGGTCGCGCTCGGGTTCCACATCCGGCACGGCCTGTGGAGCGCGCTGCAGAGCCTGGGCACGTCCGGCGCCGCGCGACGCACCGCGCAGGGCGTCGCGCTCGGCGTCGCGGTCGCCGTCACCGCCGGGTACCTGTCCGTCCCGTTCGCCGTCGTCACCGGATTGGCCGGGTGAGCACCGTGTTCGTCGAAGGAACCCCGATTTCCGACACCCGCGCGCCGGACGTCCCGCTCGAACAGCGCTGGGAGCGGCGGCGGTTCACCGCCCGCCTGGTCAACCCCGCCAACCGGCGACGGCTCTCGGTCATCGTGGTCGGCACCGGCCTGGCCGGCGCGTCCGCCGCGGCGACCCTGGCCGAACTGGGCTACCAGGTCCGCTCGTTCTGCTACCAGGACAGCCCGCGCCGCGCGCACAGCATCGCCGCTCAGGGCGGGATCAACGCGGCCAAGAACTACCGCGGCGACGGCGACAGCGTCCACCGGCTCTTCTACGACACGGTGAAGGGCGGCGACTTCCGGGCGCGGGAGTCCAATGTGCACCGTCTGGCCGAGCTGAGCGTGCGGATCATCGACCAGGCCGTGGCCCAGGGCGTGCCGTTCGCGCGGGAGTACGGCGGGCTGCTGGACACGCGCTCGTTCGGCGGGGCGCAGGTGTCCCGGACCTTCTACGCCCGCGGGCAGACCGGGCAGCAGCTGCTGCTCGGCGCTTACCAGGCGATGGCGCGGCAGATCCACCTCGGACGGATCGCGATGCACCCGCGCACCGAGATGCTCGATCTGGTCGTGGTGGACGGCCGGGCACGCGGGGTCGTGGTGCGGAACCTGGTCACCGGCGAGATCTCCACACACGTCGCGGACGCGGTGGTGCTGGCCACCGGCGGGTACGGCAACGCCTTCCACCTGTCCACGAACGCCAAGGGCTGCAACGCGACCGCGATCTGGCGCGCGCACCGGCGGGGCGCGCTGTTCGCCAACCCGTGCTTCACGCAGATCCACCCGACGTGCATCCCGGTCAGCGGCGGGCACCAGTCGAAGCTGACGTTGATGAGCGAGTCCCTGCGCAACGACGGGCGGGTGTGGGTGCCCGCCGCGGCCGGTGACACGCGGCCGCCGTCGCAGATCCCGGAAGCGGAGCGCGACTACTTCCTGGAGCGTCGGTACCCGGCGTTCGGGAACCTCGTGCCGCGCGACATCGCCTCCCGCGCGGTGAAGAGCGTGTGCGACGCGGGCCGCGGGGTCGGGCCCGGCGGGCTCGGGGTGTACCTGGACTTCGCGGACGCGCTGGAGCGGCTCGGCCGGGACGGCGTGGAATCCCGCTACGGCAACCTGTTCGCGATGTACGAGCGGATCACCGGGGACGACCCGTACCGGGTGCCGATGCGCATCTACCCGGCCGTGCACTACACGATGGGCGGGCTGTGGGTCGACTACGACCTGCGCAGCACCATCCCCGGCCTGTTCGTGATCGGCGAGGCGAACTTCTCCGACCACGGCGCCAACCGGCTCGGGGCGAGCGCGCTGATGCAGGGCCTCGCGGACGGGTACTTCGTGCTGCCCACGACGATCGGCGACTACCTGGCCGACGGCCCGTTCCCGGCGGTCGGCGACGTGTCCGGGACGCAGGCGGAGGTCGAGGACCGGATCGCGCGGCTGCTGGCCGTCGACGGGGACCGGTCCGCGGAGGACTTCCACCGCGAGCTGGGCGCGGTGCTGTGGGAGCACTGCGGGATGAGCCGCAGCGAGACGGGGCTGCGGAAGGCGCTGGAGCTGATCCCGGCGCTGCGCGAGGAGTTCTGGTCGCGGCTGCGGGTGCCGGGTTCGGGTGCTTCGCTCAACCAGTCGCTGGAGAAGGCCGGGCGGGTCGCGGACTTCCTGGAGCTGGCGGAGCTGATGTGCGTGGACGCGTTGCACCGCACCGAATCCTGCGGCGGGCACTTCCGGGAGGAGAGCCAGACCGCCGACGGCGAGGCGCGGCGCGACGACGCGGCGTTCTCGTACGTGGCCGCGTGGGAGTTCACCGGGGTGGGCCGGCCGCCGGTGCTGCACCGCGAGGCGTTGTCGTTCGACCATGTCACACCCAGTCAGCGGAGCTACTCGTGAAACTCGTGTTGAAGATCTGGCGGCAGAAGGACGCGGCGGACCGCGGCCGGCTGGTGCGGTACGAGGTGGACGACCTGTCGCCGGACATGTCGTTCCTGGAGGTGCTCGACGTGCTGAACGAGCGCCTCACCGCCGCGGGCGAGGAGCCGGTGGCGTTCGACCACGACTGCCGGGAGGGCATTTGCGGGGCGTGCGGGGTCGTGATCGACGGCACGGCGCACGGCCCCCAGGCCGCGACCACCACGTGCCAGCTGCACCTGCGGCACTTCGCGGACGGGCAGACGGTGACGGTGGAGCCGTGGCGGGCGAGGGCTTTCCCGGTGGTCAAGGACCTGGTGGTGGATCGCGGGGCGCTGGACCGGATCATCGAAGCGGGCGGGTACATCACCGCGCCGACCGGCAGCGCGCCCGACGCCCACGCGACGCCGGTGCCGAAGCCGGCGGCGGACATCGCTTTCGAAGCGGCGGCGTGCATCGGCTGCGGCGCTTGTGTGGCCGCGTGCCCGAACGGTTCGGCCATGCTGTTCACCGCCGCCAAGGCGACGCACCTGGGGGTCCTCCCGCAGGGCGAGCCGGAACGGCCGGCGCGGGCGGTGTCGATGGTGGCCGCGCAGGACGCGGAGGGCTTCGGAGGCTGCACCAACAGCGGCGAGTGCACGGCGGTGTGCCCGAAGGGCATTCCGCTGGACACGATAGGGCGGCTGAATCGGGACGTGCTGGGAGCCGCGTTGCGGTCCGGGTGATGGGCTGGCGG